>CAZFUS010000069.1:0-13856 GCA_964522485.1 uncultured Enterobacteriaceae bacterium
CTTCAATAAATATATAGTCTGATTCACCACTATAAATAAACGAAGAGGTTGCACCACAATGAAAAGCATTACGCGTTATTCAATTATTCTCTGCTTTCTGACGCTCGGTTTCAGTAATATCGCTGCGGCCGAGGATCATACGGTCAATGCGCAGGCGACCGCCTATGATCCGGTGGCTCTGGAGATTGCCCCCGGTGATCGAGTCAGCTGGAAAAACATGAGCGGTCATAACGTGAATTTTGAAGAAGGCAACATTCCCGAAGGCGCCGAGGCCTGGAAGTCCGATCTGGGTGCTGATGCTTCTCATACCTTTGAAGAAGAAGGTGTCTATCTCTACAAGTGCGATCCGCACTTTGCCATGGGCATGGTCGGCGCCATTATCGTCGGCGAGCCTACGAATATGGATGCTGTCGAGAAAAATGCCAAAGGCATGTACAAGCGGGCGCTGGCCAAGGCTAAAGCGGCGGCAGAATAAGTCGACCCGTCTCATCCAGAAGCTCTGTAACAGGGCCCGGTCACCGCAGTGGCCGGGCTTTTTTATTGGGTGAACCCGGAATTATTCCAGCCTGGCTGACTAGGGTCTGTTACAGTAAACTTGCAATGGTCAATATAATTGCGGAGAACAGCCATGAAAAAAGCGTCTCGCAAGAATCCCGCTGTGGCGGTGCCAGCCAAGAAATCAGACGCTGCGGTCACTGGCAAGCAGCCAGCCGGCAGGCGCAGAGGCAGTGTTACCGGTAGTTCCGTATCGTTTCCATGCTTCCTGCCGTCGACTATTCAGAAACAGGATCGCTAGCTCCCCGTATTCAACGTCATTCGTCGTCTGGCATCAAAATCATGCCGCCGTCGACATCGTTTCAGGGGCGGATTTATTGATAATATCCGCGGTAGTGCTGCAGAAATTGCCGGTCGATCCGGTCCTTCAGCCATAAACTCCGGCGGCCCAGCCACCACAGTCGCCACCAGAGTGCCAGTCCTTCACCATTCCCCAGATTCAGAATGGTCAGCCAGACTCGTTGCGGTCTGTAGGGTCTGAGGGGGTTCGCCTGCAGGCTGGCGAGCAGATTGTGATGTACGATCCTCGCTGCGCGGACACCAAATATGCCCAGCTTCGGCAATTTGCGTGGCAGGAAATCCGCGCAGTCGCCGGCGGCGAACAGGGTGGGGCTGTCGACCGATTGCATATAGCAGTTAACCTTGATTCCTTCGTCGCCGGCTGCAATACCGAGTGTGCGTGTCAGATGATGGGCCTGGAGACCCGGTGCCAGTAGAGCATGCCTGCAGTCGATGCGGGAGCCGCGATCCGTCAGGAGCACACCGGTATCCGAGCCGGTAACCCGTTCGCCGAATAACAGCCGCGCGCCCCGCTTTTCCAGATTCCGTTGCAATGCCCGGGCGGCACCGCGTGGCGCGGTCGTCAACAAGCGCTTGGATCCGGTAATTAGCGTGATATTCGGTGCGACGCCATGCTGTTTGGCGAGACCGAGCAGATTGGCACAAATTTCGCTGCCTGTAGCACCGCCGCCGATGATGCAGACCGCAGGCATGTGCTCTGTCCTGAAGATAGCCTGATCAATTGCCCGGCGGAACCCGTACAAGTTCGGTATTGGCTTAACCGGCCACCAGCATAGATGATCTTCGTTAATGATGTCTCCGGCGGTGATTTCACTGCCTATGTTCAATGACAGGCTGTCATATTCAAGTGTCTCACCTGAGGTCAGTGTCAGTGTCTGAGTGATTGTATCGATTGCCGTAACACGATCCCGGATAAACTGACCACCGGCACTTTCGACCAGGGCCTGTGCATCGATCTGATCTGCTTCTGCGCTGTACATACCGCTCAGCACGCCGGTGGCCAGACCGGAATACCAGAAATTGCCAGGATCGATAAGTAACAGGCGCGCACCGCGGGCCTTGTATGCCGCGGCCTGGCTGGCGATATACAGATGCGCGTGGCCGGCACCCACCAGTATGACCGTTGAAGTCTCAGCCATCTGCTAATAGAACGGTCCGCATCAGATCACTTGAACCGGCTGCGGCAGTCGCCGCTTCGATACAGCCCGTTTTCTGCAGCTGTGCAATTTGATGTCCGCTATGCCGGTTCATGCATTACCCTCAAAGCAGGGAGACAGATATTCCAGTGCAGTGTTCACTCTAAGTCTCTCCTGAAGGCGGTACGGCCTTCGGGTTCACCGGCTACCAGGTACAGAGTGCGCGGGGGTATATGGCGCTCATCCATGGTATGAGCTCTTCGTAGTCGATATATCCGAATGTTTCCTGTTTCCCTCGGGGGTGCGGAGCTTCCTTGACCGTTTTCACTGTGAAATTAAATACTCACTATAGCCACAGTGGCACGGGATTAAGCATTTCAGGATCGGGACAGAAAGTTCTAATGCATCTAACGAAGCAGGTCAAACAGGGACAGGCGGGACAAAACGACAGATTGACCTTGATCCGTGTCAAGGAATCCTTCTCATGTTGCATTGCATTTTGATATGACCTGCTAGACTCCTTGTAATCAAGTGTTAGTTGGACCTCTGGCGTATCGTTGTTAATTGCCGATGTTATACAACAGTAGAACAGTTGGGCATCAGGAGTGGCGAGGGAACGCGGCAAATCAAACTGAATGATCCGCTAAAACAGACTGTTATTGCCAAATCTGGTAGAGTACCCAGTGTATGAATACACCTGTTACCTCGGGACACGAGGCGTCAAGGGACTCGCTCGATAGCCAATCCGGCATCAATCAGGAAAGGATTATCACGGGTATGTCCCTGTCAGGCGGCGTGGCCATGGGCCGGCCGTGTTTTTATCAAAAGCCTGACGCAGGAACCGACACTGCGGCCGGTTCGAAATCCGACCAGACTGCGCGTGTGCACAAGGCCTTACTCGAAGTAGCCCGGCACTACAGCAATCTGGCGCAGCAGGCTGACAGCAGACTGAATCAGTCAGCTGGTGATATTTTCAGGGCACAGTCCATGCTGGTTAACGACCCGTCGCTCATAGCGGCCCTGGAGAGCGCCCTTTCCGAAAGGTACGCAAGTGCGGAAGCAGCGGTCACCGATACGCTCGACAGTTTTGCATCTGAACTTCTATCGGCACTGTCTGCTTATATCAGAGAACGCGCCTGCGACATCACTGAACTGAAAGACATTTTATTGATGCATCTTGGCAGCATGCATGATTATGTCTACTGCCGGGACAGCAGTTATTGCCAGTTCGGAGACTGTCGTAATGCCCATGATCATATTCTCATCGCGACGCAGTTTATGCCCGGTACGGCACTCTCTGCCGGCTGTTTTACCAAGGGTTTTGTGGTCGAGACTGGTGGACCCAGTTCACACGCCGCCATTCTGGCTCGGATGATGGGTTTGCCGGCGATCAGCGGCGTTTCCGGCCTCGCCGCCATGCTGACAATGAACAGTGATATTCTGGTCGATGGCGATAACGGCAGAATTTATATCGATCCATCGGAAGAAACACTGGCCGGTTACAGGGAGCGGCTGGCACAGACGCGGCAAGTCGCACCGGGACAGGTGCCGGTACCACCGGTCAAAGGTCTGAGGATACTTGCCGATCTCGATCGTGCGGACGATCTTCCGGAGCTCTTGGCGGCACAGGCCGAAGGCATCGGTCTGTATCGTTCTGAAAGTGAGGTGTTATTCAGGCAGAGCATGCTGAGTGAAAACGAGCAATTCGACCATTATCGCCGGTTGCTGAATGCAGTCCCGGGTCCGGTCTATATTCGTTTATTGGATCTCGGATCCGACAAATCGGCCGACTGGCTGGATTTGCCCGCCGAGGAGAACCCGGCACTGGGTTGCCGGGGGGCGCGTTTGCTGCTGCAGCGTCCGGAACTGCTGGAGACCCAGGCCAGGGCACTGGCCCGGGCAGCACAGAAGCGCCGCATCCGCATACTTTATCCGATGGTACACAGCGTTAATCAATACTTGAAATTGCGCAAGATTTTCGAGACGGCCATAAGCGGTATTCCGGATACAAAGCTATCACACGGGGTGATGTTCGAAGTGCCTGCTGCCTGTCTGGAGGCGCAGGACTTCCTTGAGCACGCGGATTTTGGCCGCATTGGCACGAATGATCTGACACAGTACCTGTTTGCCATCGATCGAATGAACGGTAACCTCGAAGGAGATGATCTTTTCGAGCAGCCGGCATTGTGGCGCCTGATCGAAAATGTAGCGCGGGCGGGTGCGATTGCCGGTAAACCCGTGTCTATCTGCGGCGAGCTTGTCAGCGATCCGAAATATATCGCCCGTATACTGGCGGCAGGAATATCAGAAATCAGCACCTGTCCACAATATATCGCTGGCCTGCGACAAACTGCCAGGCGCCTGTTGGAAAGCCCGGAAGGCTCCTGCTGTTCGGCCAGCGGCCAGTACAGTTTTCTTGCAGTTTGAGGCGGGTTGCGGCGCGGATTTTTTCCTGGCTGACCGGGACTTCTCAGTTCAGAACCAAATGGTGCTGGAATTCATTGTCCCGCGCCGTGGGCGACCATCCTAAAGATATCTGATTCACTGATGAGACCAATAATCTGGTTGTTATTGTCAACAACGGGAAGTGCGCCGATTTTATGTTCCAGCATCAACCGCGCGGCTTCGCTCATGCCGGCATCGGCTTTTATGGTTTTCGGGTCACGAGTCATGATTTCCCGCACCTGCGTTTTCGCCAATATGTAGTTCAGCTCCCAGACGTTCAACGATGTCGCATCAGAAGGCTCAGCCTCATGCACGTCCGTCATGCTGATGATCCCGATTAATTTATCACCATCGGTCACGGGCAGGCGCCTGATGTTATTGTCTCGCATCAGATTATGTGCCTCCGGCAGCGAGGCATCCGGAGCAATCGACACCACCTTGGCGGTCATGCAATCCTTAACAAGGGTTTGTGCCATGATAACAACCGTCCTTAATCGTTTAACCTGGGTGAACAGTCAATGTCCCGGTCTTCAGTTTTCCGGCTTTCCCGCAACGCGAACGCCGATTCAGATGGAGAAGTTAGCGAGTTATGATCGATTGGCGCAATCTCTCTTTGTAGGTATTACCTTTGGTTGCCGGTTTCTCAGGCGTTGGCGGCCGCCCCGATTTCTGTTTCCGACGCGATACACGAGCTGCATATCGTGATGGCCTATTAAAATAATGTTTAAATCCGTCTGACGAATTCCCTATAGCAGACCTGGAAGCAGGCTATGAATTTCACGCGTGAACATTGGCCAATGTCTCCTGGATTAACGTTCTTGCTGGCGCTGGTTATATTGACAGCCGGACCCTGGCCAGCGTGGGCAGCTGAAAAGCGGCAGTTCACCTTTGCCTGGCCCTTTGTTGAGGGCGAGACCATGCAGCCGCGTGGCGGCACGACCCGGGGCGCCGAGGTAGAACTGCGCGACGAACCTAGTGAAGCGTTCCAGCAGCTCCGCGAGCCCGGACTTTCCGATCTTGAACACGATCGCCGCGCCATTCTGGCTATGGCCGGCGATTATCGGGTCAGTTTCGATTTTCTCGAGGTTATGGGATTTGAACAGGGATTTTCGCCGGCCGCGCCTTATCAGTCCTGGGGCACCGAACGTATCTATGTGCTCGAAGATCGCCGTGATTTCATCTCCCTGCAACACATTCTGGTGATGAGGCCGGTCGATGAGAACGGACAGAAACTGGATCCCGTTGTCATCAAGCACTGGCGTCAGGACTGGCAATATGGTGCCGACTCGATGCATGCCTATGAGGGACACAATACCTGGTTGCAAACTTCGATACCCCAGGCAGCAGGGGAGGATTACTGGGTACAGACGGTGTGGCAGGTTGACGACTCACCACGCTATGCCAGCTGGGGCCAATGGGAGCATCACACGGATTATTCAACCTGGCAAAGCGATGAGACCTGGCGGCCGCTGCCGCGCCGGGAATTCTCTGTACGCGACGACTACGATGTACTGATAGGGACGAACCGTCACACAATCGTGCCGAGTGGCTGGGTACAGGAAGAAGAAAACATGAAAGTTGCACTTACCGACAGTGGTGAACCCCGGCATTACCTGGCCAAGGAATACGGCATCGCCCGTTACGAAGCGATTCGCGATTATGACTTTTCAGCCGCTGATGAATATCTTCAGGCCACCGCGGCGTTCTGGACGCAGGTCCGGGCCTACTGGCACGACAAACTGAAAGCAAACAAGCGGATCCACCTGCGCGCGCAGGTGGATCAAGCAGGGCTGTTCAGGCCCTTTTTCGAACGTGCACAAGCCATAGCCGACGGCGAGGATTATTCCCGGCAGCAAAATAGCGCCTTTATCGAGAAAACACTGCGCGGTTATTTCACCGATGGTCCCGTTCGAAATAAGCCTGGCTACTGAACAGGCTCATTGATAACAGGGATTAAAGCGGGACGGGGCGTAATTTCCGGTTATGTTCTATATTTTTTAGTCGGTAGTTTTTTGCAAATTTTCAGGCCACTCATTCTATTGTGCTCTCCAAAAAGCTATTCGGAATGATTGGAACATTACAACATTAAATTATCCTATACTTATTGAATACTTATGGCACAGGTAGCAGAGGAACCGTGCCCCTCCCTTTATCAATACTTGGCTGAACTCAGTTCAGCACGCATGGTGGCAAGATCGGCAAGAAAGGCTTCCACTACCACTGCGGGGTCAACTCACACGGATACCGTTTGAGATGAATCACATATGAACGAAATCTGGCTCAACCCCGTTCTTCGTATCCGTGCAATCGGATGCTCATTGGCATCTACAAGCACTAGGTATGGCAGTGCGCGAATAGCCGACCGCTTTGGCATGAAGATCCGTCATGAAAATGTTCCGGTAACAGTAGATCTGATCCGGGTGTCGACGAGTAAACTTCGAGAACTGTGGACTCAACAATCCTATGGGCGGCAGCCCTCCGGCGGGTTCCGTTACAACGCGGAACAGTCGACTCTGATTTACGGAAGACCATCGCGTATTTGCGATAGGTACTGTCAGATATGGATCAATGGAACACACATTCAGATCATGTTCAATCAACAATACGCGATTTATACGCTTCTTAGGGCAGCAAAACTCCCTCATCCAACCAAACTGGCAGTAACACTTGCGAATATTGCTCTGATAAAACAGGGATTCTTGACGATCTATGGGGCGGCGATTGAATCGGAACGGCGTAGCGTTGCTCTTCTGGGGCTATCAAAAACCGGTAAAACGTTTATCACGATTCAGTTATGTAAAAATTTCCAGTGGCGCCTATTGGCAGACGATATATTTATTGTCGATAGAAATGGAACCGTGTTTCCAAACCCGTTCACTACGGGTTTGGATTATATGAATCCAGTTCGGCACAAACTGATTGGACGACTGCTGAACGACGAGGATGAGAAATGGGGTGTGTTGGAACACTATTCCACTATAGCGGTTGGATGTCCGGCCTCCGTGGAGAGTATTTATATGTTGGAAAAGCGGGGCTGGGGAATCGGCATCCAGGAGCTTACGGCGCAGGAAACCGCCGATCGAGTTATGGCACACAATGCTCTGAAATTAACTATTATGAGTGATCCATTTCTCCAACACTTGGCGTATTTCCAGGGTTGGAATGTCATTGACCTATATCAGACGGCACATGAGATTGCGCTGTCTTTTTCACGTCATGCGAAGGGGGTGCATGAGCTTGTAGCGCGTGACACCAAATCGCTGGCCACAGCGCTTCAAGCCCAGTTGACCAGTACCGCGGCCCATTCATCCATATTTGATACGGCAATCGGGTCAAACATCGCTGAATAGATATTCCGTAATGGCATCCACACTAGTTTAACGAGTTGCTTCCCTACGTCCGCAATAGCACTCGAAGATTCCATACAGAACACCGCCTGGCTGAACGGCCGGCCGCGCCGGGTGACGAGCAAAGCATTGCAGCGGCCATGTACAAACTGCGAGTGCAGCCATCGGGAGCGCTATTCAGAATGTCGTAGTTTGGAAAACCAGTCGCCTGAATTGCCGGCGGCTTACAATCTCAACTGGAACTTCAACAGTCCACGGATCTAAGTTATAAACCTGCACTGACGGCAGCATCGTTGGCATCCATGGTCGTATCGTTCGGTCTACGTCCGTGTCCATGGGTAACGCGCAGCGAGTTCATCACCACCAGCAGGCTCGAACCCGCCATCAGGGCGGCCGCTATCACCGGTACCAGCAGCCCCGCTGCGGCCAGCGCCAGTGCCACCATGTTATAGCCCAGCGCCCAGGCCAGATTCATCAGGATGGTAGTACGCACCCGTCGGGCGAGCTGGAGCAGCCCGGGCAGATTTCTCAACGCGCCGGCCGGTAAAGCAATATCGGCGCTCTCGCGAGCGAGATCGGTGGCACCTCCAACCGCGATACCAACTGTGGCGGACGCCAGTACCGGTCCGTCGTTCAAGCCGTCGCCTACCATCGCAATCGGGCCGCGGGCGCGGCCCCAGTCGCGTACAATCTTGACTTTTTCTTCAGGCAGCACGCCGCCATGCCAGGCATCAATACCCAGCCGCGCGGCAATACGTGCGGTTGCGGCCGGCGAGTCACCACTAATTAAACAGGTGCCAATGCCGGATTCGCTTAAGGCTGCCACGAGTGAGCGCGCTTCCGGAAGAGGCGTATCGGAAAACAGCAGGAGGCCTCGCACTTCCCCCGCCCAACCGACGAACACATGTGAGCAGCCAGTTTCTTCACCATCAGCTGCGGCGGCCGACAAGGCCGGCGGCACAGACCAACCCAGTGACTTCATGAACGACGCTGATCCGATTGCCGCGGACGCACCGGCGATCTCGCCGATCAAGCCTTCGCCGGGACGCTCTTCGAGATTTTTCGCGGCAATGCCATTGACTTTTTGCGCCTGCGCGGCACGCACGGTGCCAAGTGCGAGTGCGTGTGACGAACCCCTGGCGAGCGCGACCGCGTATTCCAGCAGAGTATTTTCGGAGACTCCGGCCGTGAATACACCGGCCAGATTCGGTTCACCACTCGTCAGGGTCCCGGTCTTATCAAATGCAATCGCCCTGATGCGTGCCAGGCGTTCGAAAACAGCCCCGCCACGAACCACGATACCGTGTTGTGCTGCCTGTCCGAGGCCCAGCGCAGTTGCCAATGGCGCGGCGAGCCCCAGGGCACACGGGCAGGCGACAACCAGCACCGCGAGCCCGGCCATCAGGGCGGCATCGAATGTCGCCTGGCCGTACCAATAGCCGATCGTGGCTATTGCCAGCACGACAACGGCGGGAACGAAGACTGCCGCGGCTCCATCGATCAACTCGCCGACCGTGCTCTTACGGCTCAGTGCTTCACGTACCAGCCGACTGATATGCATCCAGCGGGTGTCGCTGCCATTTGTAGTCGCGCGGACAAGCAAATGACCGGTACCGTTGAGGCTGCCGGCATGGACCGGTGAATCGATATGCTTTTTATGGGGTTCGCTCTGACCGGTTAACACCGCTTCATCGCAGGTGGAGTGTCCTTCAACTACGATGCCGTCCACGGGGATCCGCTCACCGGGATGGATCCGGACAAGGGTGCCCGTTGCAATATTGGCTGCAGGCATTTCAATGTCGCCCTTCTGGGTAATGACCGTTGCACTGGCACGTTGCGCTGCAAGTACCGGTGCCAGGCTGCGGGCAGTGCGTACGCGCCCCAGCGCCTCCAGATAGCGCCCCAGAGTAAAGAGCACCAGCACCATGGTGGCGGTGTCGAAATACACATGAGGGCCACCTGTGACGACAGCAAACGCCGAATAGCCGTACGCAGCCAAAACACCCAGGCTTACCAGCGTGTCGGCGTTTACGCGGCCCTGATGCGCTTCGCGCCAGGCGCTGCAGATGAATGGTCCACCGAGAATGATCAACACGGGTGTGGCCAGTGCCCACAGCAAGGCGTGCACGCCCTGAACCAGCGCGCTGTCGGCAGGACCGGCGGTACCCGAGTACAGCATGAGACTGAACAGCATGATATTCATCGCGAGGAATGCCCCGATGCCCAGACGAATAAGAAGCCCTGCCGCGACAGGTTCTTCGTGATCCCCATGGTGCATCTGAAAAGCGAGACAACATCCGTAGCAGCAGAAAACGTGTGTTTCGCCGTTAATCTCACGTTCCTGGCGGTAACTGCGCACCGGCAGCAGACAATGGCTGCAGGAGGCGGTAAGGGTGTTCATGGATGAAGTCCGTGTGCAGCCATGGGTAGCACGCCCCGGGCCACTGTAATCAGGCCGAGCAGCACGATAAACGCCCCGGCGATGCGTACTCCGTGCATACGCCATTCAGGGCTCAGCCATGTGCCGGTTCCGCCGCCCTTAATCAAACCAGGCGGATAGGTCTGTAAATCCGCTTGCCGGGGCCGGGAGCGAAACAGCAGTCCCGCCCCTCCCATGAACAGCATGGCCGGAAATGTGCCGAGTCCGAAAACCAGCATGACCAGCGTGCCTGGTAGCGGGCCGCCGCTGGCCGCCGCCTGGGCGGCGAAGGCGTAGACCAGCGGGCAGGGCAGAAAGCCGTTGAGTACCCCGAAAGCCAGAGGAGCGCCGGGATTCGGAGATTTCACCAGATCCCGCAGAGCCTGGGCCAGAGACTGCCCTCCGAACCCGCTAGCCCCCGGATGAATGCGCTTGAGAAGACCCAGAAACTGGAGTCCGATGAAGATCATCAGGGCCCCCGAAATTCCCGCCAGGGCACGTTGGGCGATAGCGAGCGAGGAACCCTCCAGGGAATGAACCACGTGCGCTCCGAAATATCCGAACAGCCCACCTAGAAAGCAATAAGTCATCACGCGGCCGGTATTGTAGGTGAGATGACGAACCAGGGTCGCAGCGCGGCCCCGCGGGCTTGGTCCCAGACCGCAGGCAAATCCTCCGCACATACCAATACAGTGCAGACTTCCCGCAAACCCGGCGAGGAAAATCAACACATAGGGAGTAACAAGCGACATCCATTGCCCGCTACTTTTTCATGCCCAGATAAACCACCCAGAGCGCAAATCCAATCGTCGATACGAGAAACACAATGAATGCGATGCCTTCCGAAAGCGTCATTTCCATCGCAAGCCCTCCTGCTAGTGCAGCGCCGGCAGCATGACGCCAAAAACATTGAGCGAGAGTTCACTCGCAAGAAAAATCAAATTCAGAAATGCCAGTGCCAATAATATCCTTTCTGCGATCATCGGACTTACCTCAGTTCCGCCTCACCGAACGGTTTATTCGTTTCATTGGAGATTTCAGTAGTCGAGCCCCGGCCCGAGTCCGCCCCAGTACGTGTAGCCGTAATAAATGGCCCATATGAATAATATGATGTATACCGCCGCCAGCCACCAGTTGATACGCCCGTGACGCGCCTTGATATAACCGCCCGCGTAGTCTTCCGTTTGCTGGTGGTGAGGCAGATCGTCCGGCTGACCCGATGCGTTATCGTCGACTTTATGTTCCGAATTCGTCGTTTTGCCCATCGTCTCTTACCTCTGCACGGTACGCGCGATACTTGATGTCTTCGACGTTGTTAAACATTCCTGACAGTACCGCCCAGATAAATACACATACGGCTGCCAGACTCATGAATAATGCGACTACAAACTGCAGGAAGGTCATCTCAGCCATCGTTGTCGGACTCCTTTTGCTGATCCAGTAAAATCCTGTTCAGCTTCGGTTCGTCGGCGGCCGCCGGCGATACCAGCTCAATTCCGTGTTTCTCGGCCCAGGCCTCACCGCCGAAATAGGCAGGCACAGGTTGTTCGTCCGCTGAACCCGTGGGCTCGTAGGCATAATGTGATTCGCTGGCCTTGAGTTCGGGATCGTTGAGCGCCGCACGGTCCTCTGGTGCGATGTCCAATGGCTCGCCTGTCAGCGGATCCTTGAAGGCCGACAGGGCCAACACGTAGTAAGACAGCGCCCAGCGATCTTCTTCCGGGAGTGAATCGGCGTATGACGGCATCGGTGTACCGGACAGACCGGTTGTCATGGTTCGGAAGATATCCTCGACCGAGGGTCCGGACTTGAATTGTCCCGTAGTGAGATCGGCAGGGTGAATCGGATAATCCAGATCATCCTCCAGACCATCGGCCTTCTCGCCATCGCCCTTGCCGGTATCACCATGACATTCCCAGCACTTGGCCTGTTGCCAGACCTCCTCGCCGTGCGCGATGAGTTCCTCGGACGGTGCCGGCGGTTTGCCTATGTAGATCGGCTCTTCGAACGGTTCCTCGGCAAAATAGTAATAAGGGTCATCCGGATCGGTGATGCGATCAGCGGCCAGTTCGAACTTGATATATTGGATAACGGCCAATCGATCCTTTTCAGGTAGCATGTGCCAGGAAGGCATCGCGGTGCCGGGTATGCCGCGTGTAATCGTTCGCAACAGATCACCGTCAGTCGGCAGGGATCCGGTTGGCGTACGCCTGAACTTGAACACGCCGAAGCTGAAATCACGCGGACGGAAGTCGGTGAAAAACGTTGCCGCCGGACCGTTGCCGTCGCCTTCCACGCCATGACAACCCTGGCAGCGCCGCTGGTACACCTCTTTACCATGTGAGATATATTCTTCCGAGCGCTCCATGGAGAATACGCCGGCTTCAATAAGTCTCGGTTCGAAACGATCCTGCCATTTGCCGCGGTTGGTACCGAGTTTCTGTATATAGGCAACCAGGGCAAGCAAATCCTCGGTTGGCGCAATGATTCTGACGGCCTCGCCCGTGAATTCATCGTTGGGCGTGAAAACGATCGGGTATCTGCCGCGTTCGGGCACATAAAGCAGACCATCCGCATTCGGTGTCAGCCTGATTTCTTCACCCTCTTCGAAATCGAACAGCCTGCTCGTGTCCTCCGTCTGTTCGACGGTTTTGTTGCCTGAATCATCTTCTATGACGTTCACGGGTCCATAAGGACCTTCGAACATGCCTGCGAACCGCGGCATGATTGAATCCGGAGACAGCATGCGCGGATCCCAGAAATGCGCGATGTGCCACGAGTCGCTGTACTTGAGCCCGACGCGCGAGAGATCGGGACCGATGCGACGGGTCGAGAAGAGATGTGGCTGGTCAAAAGCATATTCGCCCGCCTGGGTGACCGGTCCCCAGCGTCGTGTCTCGCCGGTCACGGGGCGGATGTACTGCGAGTGACAAAACCAGCATCCGTTGGCGATATAGACCTCTCGTCCGCGGGCCTGCTGGGGCGTATAGTCTGTCGCCTTGGCCTCCATCCATTTCAGTTCGCCGAGGTCGGTACGCACGACCCGCGTTACCTTCTCCGTACGGGATTGCGGCTCAAGCCAGGGCAGTAACCCCTGCGTGAACACCGCCAGGAAGAAAAAGCCGACTCCGGCAATCAGGGCGACATTGCGCGCGTTCATGTTCATGATGCCACCCCCTCGACGGCTGTGCCGTCAGCCGCGTCCGGGGGTCGACGGGCCATGACACCCTTACGGGCGGGTGCGAGTACCGTCAGCATCAGATTAATTACCAGCAGGGACATGCCAGTATCCATGGATATTCCGGCGATGGTCCGGACCAGCCAGTAAGGTTTCACTGCCACCATCGAGTCGAGCCATTCCGTGCCGGCCATCCACATATAGCCTTGCTGCAGGCCGAGCATGGTCAAATCAAGGCCCATCAGCGTAATGCCGAAGGTGATCAACCAGAACGACCAGTTACCCAGCTTGAACGACCACAGCGGTCTCTCGACAATCCGCGGCAGCGTATAGATTGTTCCCGCTATGGCCCAGACAACGAAGGTACCGAACACTGTCAGGTGCGAGTGGGAAATAACAAAGTCGGTAAAATGGGTCGGCTGCTGAATCGAGCGCAGGGCCTCGGTCGATCCCTGAAAACAGCCCACCAGATACAT
>CAZFUS010000070.1:0-13619 GCA_964522485.1 uncultured Enterobacteriaceae bacterium
ATCTGGCCACGCACACTAATTGCGGCGGGTTGTTAGACTGGCTAGTGTCGCCCGGTCGGAATTTGCTGGTACATACGCCATTGGTGATGACATCGATAGGGGTTTCGGGGAAGGATTGCTGTGCCAGGTTACACAAGCTGGTGCTGTTGGCCACCACGCGACTTGCACCTGAAAGGATGTGGCGCGTCAGCCAGGTTAGCAACCAGTGCAGCATGGCGAGCATTCTGCCGCCGTCGTATCCCGGTACATCGGACCCGCGCAGAGAGACAATGTAGGGTTTATCTGTCCAGCGCACCCACAACGGCGCCAGTGCGCCGGTGGGCAGGGCAAAAAAGAAATGCGCACAATCAAAGCTATGGCTACGAGTCAATGAACGCAGTCGCCGCGCCGCGGACACAAGATAGGTAGCCGCACCGAGGAGTCCGGCATCGTGAACTCCGTGTCGCAGGCTCCATACACGATGTAGGCGGACGCCGTCGAGCATCTCCTCTGCTGCCAGCTCCGGTGCCCCGCTGGTGAGCACATCCACCTCATGACCCTGCGCTACGAGCTCCCGGGCAGTGTGGAATGTAGCCGCACTGGCGCCGCCGCCGAAGGGGGGGAATTCATAATTGAGCAGCAGCAGTCTCATAGCGCAGGGAGCGCCCTTGGGTAAGCAATGTGAACAGCGGGTGTTTGCAGCGGCCACACTTTACGCCACAGGCGCAAGTCCAGTCCCGGGAACGGTTTTAGACGCAGTAACACCCGCAGTTCCATCTCCGTCGCTCCCAGCTTCGCCTTGAAGCGTCTCGTGGAGCGATTAAACATCAAGCTGATACTGCAGCAATGCGTCACACCCTGTTCGGCCAGCATCTGGTGCACCCGATGGCGGATGTACACGGCCACCTTGCGGCCACGTGCCTTGGGGCGCACGTACATATCGAACAAATAGGCCCATTCCGGGGGCAATTCACATAGCACATTTGCGCCCGACGGGCCGCCCAAGTGCTGGCGCGTAAACCAGCTGTAGGCCAGTAGTTCATCATCCTCCATGATTGCGACACAGGTCGCCTGGGTCATCAGTTCGCGTATCTTCGATTCATCACGCGGTCGTTCAGTCACGCGTGCGATCAGAGGTGCCTCATGCGACTGCAATACTCTGATTTGCAGACTTTGGTCCACTGCGTCTGCATCCGGACGTGACATGATCGGTTCATCGACCAGGAAGTACGGATAGATCACAACGCCGAGACGCGTCAGCCTATCCAAAACCTCCTGCGTAGCCAGACCGAAGCGCAGCCGGTTTTTCAGACGCGGCCAGATGCCGGTAGCTGGATTCATTCTGTTTGTTATCCCCCTTCAGCCCCCGATTTCAGCAGGATAGTGAATGTTATGCCGTACTTACCGATGCGTGGTTCTCAGACCAGGACTCATGGAGAAAGTCCCGGAAAATTATATGTTTTATCCAAGTAATCCTGATTTTCGTCTTATAGCACACGCAAATCCATGACGTCTGTCACAATGAAGAAAATACTAACTCAATGATATTAGGCTTATTCCGGCCGCGTCCCAAGCTTTTAGAACCGCAAGTGAGTCCATCGCAATAAGGGATTTGAGCGTAGTGTAAGGGGTAAAGGATTAAAAAGCGCTCTTACATGGAGTGATGCGACGACGATCCACGTTGCCGATGTCCATTGCCTGCCGTATTCAGGCGTAGCCATACAATCATCACAGGCGGTCTCTAATTCCTAGCGCAACACGGACTTTATAATGATGCCATTATTCAGAGGGCGTGTTGCATGTCAAAAGCTTATCAACGCATGAGTCTTGTGGAACGCGAAGAACTCAGCATTCAGCATGCCCAGGGTCTGGGTATCCGAACCATCGCCCGGCCACTGGGCCGCAGTCCCTCGACCATCAGTCGGCCCTGGGCACACTGGTGGAACGCACCACACGTACGGTGTTGCTGGTTCGGCTGCCGGCCCATGATGCCGTGAGCGTCCGCAAGGCCTTTGCCCGCAAGCTGCGTCATGTACCGAAGCAGATGCGCTTGAGCCTGACCTATGACCGGGGCAAGGAAATGACAGAGCACCAGCTGTTTAGCCGGGATACGCAAATGAAAGTGTACTTTGCTCATCCACAAAGTCCATGGGAACGCGGCATCAATGAGAATACCAACGGCCTTATTCGTCAGTATTTTCCGAAAGGCACCGATTTTAATGAAGTCAGTGCGTATCAAATCCGTAAGGTCAGGACCGGTTAAATGGTAGACCTCGCAAAGTACTCAATGCCCAAACGCCATTCGAAGCCTTTAATGAACTGTTGCGTTACAATTTAGAGACCAACTAATTTTTAATTAAAGAGGTTAAGTGTCTTGGGAATTTTGAGATTGATTGTGGCCGCTGGCTTGCTATTATGGTTTGCGGCAGTGGTTTCCGCGCCGGATCAGATAACCGAGATTACGCATTTGCTTGATTACATTGAGGCTTCAGAATGTCGGTTTGAAAGGAACGGCAACTTTTATGATAGTGAAAAAGCCGCTGAACATATCAAGGATAAGTATCGATACATTCAGGATAGTGTAAATACAGCTGAGCAGTTTATCGAACACGCAGCAACGCGCAGCAGCATATCCGGTGACCAGTATATGGTTTACTGCAAGGATGGAAAGCCAATAGCCAGTGCCGTCTGGCTGCGGCAGGAATTGAAAATTTATCGCGACAGACATAAATGACCGTTAATATCCCACTGGCTGAGCCAATAATAAAAACATAATTCTTTATGAAAATTACAGAAATTCCGTTTTTCATGATCCGGTGTATTCAAATTGGAATCATGACGGGCATGCTCATAACATTACTGAGCGGGTGCTCAATGGTGACTTCTACTACAAAAGAACTGCCAGGACTGATCCTGGCCGGCGAAGTCATTAATCTGCGTGATCGCGACTCCGATGCGCCCCAGAATTCTCCGGACAAGCCACGTTTGCTGATTCTGGCGCTTGACGGCATGAACCGGGATTTGCTCTATGACATGCTGCATGCCGGTGAGCTGCCCGGACTAACCGCATTACTTGGTGGTCAGAATAACAGCGAATTCCCGCACGCCCATTTCAGCGATCGACTGGTCGCCGCATTGCCGTCGTCCACGGCACCAACGTGGGTAACCGCCATGACCGGTGTGCCGCCGGCCGAACATGGCGTCACCGGCAATGAATTCTTCATCCGTGACAGCCGCAGATTCGCGGCGCCAGTGCCGGTTTCTGTAAGTAGCGTGGCACCGGTGATCCAGGCCTATACCGAAGGTTACTGGAATAATCTCGTGCAGGTACCCGGTGTGTATGAACGGATGCGCGAACAGGATCCAAATATACAGGTATGGGTCAGTATGCATCAATATCAGAAGGGTGCAGATAAACTGATCCTGAGCGACGGTCTGGTACTGGTGGATGCCTTTGAGGCATTTCTGGCAATGGGAGCCGCGCAGCTGGAGAAACATATTGAGGATGACGATACCTCTGCGCTGTCTAGAGAGGTGGACGAGAAGGTTTTTGCAGCCACTATGGAACAATTAGAGTCCGGCCCCCGGCCGGACGTGCTCACTGTTTTTATTGCGGGTACTGATCATGTTGCCCATGTGAGTGAAAAGGGACCCGACGAGGCCCGCCGTGAGTATCTGATCAGGCATCTTGACCCGCTATTCGAAGAAATGCACCAGGCGCTGGAAAAATACGGTTTTCTCGACGACTGCTATGTAGTACTGACTTCTGACCACGGCCATATTGAAGTCAAGTATGACGATGAACATTCAATGGCCATGGATGGGGAGGATGAACCGGCCGAGTTACTGCGCAAGGCCGGCTACCGCCCGCGACCGTTCAATCTTGAAGTCGCTGACGATCATGATTTCAATACTGTGCTCGCCTATCAGGGCGCGATGGCTTATGTATATGTTGCGGATCGCAGCACCTGCTGGAAGGAAGGTATGGCCTGCGCCTGGACCGCCCCGCCGCGTTATCAGGACGACGTATTAACCCTGGCTGGCGCTATCTGGCTCAACAACAAGACTGGTCACCTCGTGCCAGAGCTGAAGGACACGTTGGCTATGGTGTTGACGAGGAAGCCGCGTGCCACGGCTGAGGATGATCTGCCGTTCGAGGTTTATGTCGGCGGCGGCCGTACAGTTTCAGTGGCAGAGTATCTGGCTGATCATCCGCACCCGGCTTACCTGGATCTGGAAGCGCGTCTCCATGATCTGGCAGTCGGACCGCATGGCGAAAGGGCAGGTGATATTCTGCTGATTGCCCGTAACAGCAACAATGAGCCGCTGGAAACTCGTTACTATTTCGGTTCCAGCTATTATTCCTGGCACGGCAGTCCTTCCAAGGGCGATTCCGAAATCCCGCTGATCGTCGCGCACCCGGATTATGATGCTTCAACCCTCGCAGCAAGAGTTGAAAATGTTCTGGGAGAACGTGCCGCGCAGCAACGCTTCGCCGATGTGCTGCTGGATCTGCGTTACGGCAGTACAGACCGTTAACCATAAACGGCGGTTTCTTTAGAACCGGCTGTAACGGAGTGGATGCTGTTGAGCCGTGCAGAAACTGTCTTGTCTTGATCCTTCAGCTACCGGGTAACGCGATAGGCTCAGCAGGCAGGTTGAATTCGGCTTCCGGCGGCGCTTCGTTCGAAATGGTCATTACTCTGAACTGATCGGCGAAACGCAGGACGCCGAGATTGCGTTCGGTCAGCATCCGGCCAATGGCATCGGCGTTTGGTTGTCCCATGGCCCGGGCATTGGTAGTGGCGAAGGCGATAAATGCATTGCTCATCTCCACGACAGAAGCCTTATCACTGAGCACCGCTTCGTCCGTTCGTTTGTCGCCATTCACATCACTCCATCTGACATGGTAGATCTCACCTTCGAGGCCGGCGACGGTCTCTTTCCGGCCCGTCGCTTCCACGGAGCTCACATCAACGGCCTGGCCGCCGGTTATGCCATAGGCCTGTGCGACACCACCCAGCAGTCCGGCCGTGGCTGACAAATCCAGGACCACCGGTCGGCTGTTAACAGTAGTTACTGCATAGGCATTGCCGTTCTGTACCACGATGTAACCGGGCTGGCCGGGTATGTTCATGCGCATGACGTCGCTGTTCTTCCAGCTGAGGCGGAGCGGCTCGGTCGCCGAACCTGCCGTTTCAATCGTCGCCTCACCGCCCGCGAGGGCGGGCAGAGACATGAATAACATGGATAACATTGCTGCAACGCGGAATATCAAAGAACCAGCCTGCAACCCCTCGGACATCACCTATCTCCTTTCTGAACAACGCTTAAGCGCACAAGACGCACTGGGCAGTGCAATTAGAGTGCTGGATAGTAAATTATATCCGAACTCTGCGACAGCCGTGGGAACGGTTGGACAGGTTGCGGAGCAAATACCTGCCCGGGCACTCTCTGAACATGTCTAGAGGCGTTCCCGCCGCATGCTTTCAGTGTTGCTTTTCCGCCAGCAATAAAGAGAAATATTGATTGCCGGCCTGATAATGCTGCTGTACTTCCAGACCACAGCCGTTAATCAGTTGCTGCAATCTCTCCGGCGTGAATTTGTGGCTAACCTCGGTCAGAATGTGTTCATCAGCGCGTAAATGGATCGCCGCAGCGAGTTTCATGAGATGGACGGTCTGGTCCTCTGTTGAGATCAGACGCATTTCGATACGCTGGCGGTCAGTGTCATAAATGGCTTTGTGCTGAAAATGGTCGCGGACAAAATCCGCGTCCAGTTTACGGTTCAGCACCTCAAGCAGATTCAGATTGAATGCTGCCGTCATGCCCTCCGCATCGTTATAAGCGGCTTCCAGAACTGCCGGATCCTTGACCCGGTCCGCACCCAGCAGCAGAGAGTCTCCCGGCTGCATGACAGCCGCTATTTCATCCATGAAGTGACAGGCGGCATCGTTTTCGAAATTGCCTATCGTGCTGCCCAGAAATACGAACAGCCGCCGACCGGCATAAGCGGGCAGATGCGCCAGTCCGCCATGGTAGTCACCGACAATGGGCTGTACCTGAAGCCAGTCGTAATCCTGGCCGAGCTCATCCGCGGCCTGTAACAGCGCATGCTCGCAGACATCCATGGGTGCATAGTTGCAGGGCCGGTCGAGTTCGGCACAGGCATCAAACAGCCGGCGTGTCTTGCGCGAACTGCCACTGCCCAGCTCCAGGATCTGATGCGGGCGGGCGTGCTGGATGATTTCAACGGCGTGCCGCTCGAGAAGATTATCCTCGGTACGGGTGGGATAGTACTCCGGTGTTACAGTGATCTGCTCAAACAGCACCGAACCCCGGGCGTCATAAAAGTATTTAGGCGGCAGACTGCGCGGTGGTTCCAGCAAACCGGTTCGTGCATCCTCGATCAGATCCGGAATCCGGTGGTCGGGTTTGAGTACCTGACATACCGTCTTATTATTGTGAACTGCGGAGAGAGTTTGTTGCATAGTTAATGACGACTCGGATTTGAAAGCGTTGAACCTATCGAAATTTTAATTGGAAATTGAGCCTATCATTGTGTTGTCGGCAAAACCAGTCGGGAAAACACGCTGGCCCGGATGCGATGGACATAGCATAAGCGCCTGCTTCATCGAGATTTTATGGACAGTTCAAGACGACATGGCGGGATTGCATGAATCCGGTTGACAGGGAATGGTTGCTGGATGTGCTGGAACAGGGTGGCCGCATTATGACGGCCAATGAACGTCTCGCGCGCCAGCTGCAGCTTGTGCATGCTGAACATTGCCGCACGCTTGGTATCGCCGTCTGGTCACGACCCGCCATTCATTCATGGCAGGCATGGCTGCATGTTTGTCAGGACGGCCTGCTGGAGCGGGCGCTGGACGATGGTGTTCCACCCCCGGTTGTGCTGAATGCGCACCAGGCCGAGGCCGTGTGGCAACAGATCATCGAGAATTCAGCCGCGGGCAGCGGGCTGTTACGGACCGATGCGACGGCTGCCAGTGCCGCCGAGGCCTGGGATTTTTTATGCGGCTGGCAGGTAACACTGGCGGAACTTGACCGGTACGATCATGATGATGTGAATGCATTCACTGGCTGGGCACGAGCCTATATGTCGCGTAGCCAACAGGAAGGCTGGCTGGATAACGCGCGGCTGGCCGACTGCATCGCTGAAGCTGTACGCGGCGACAGGCTGGTGCCGCCGCCGCTGATCTATCTTGCCGGTTTCGATGAAATGCGCCCTCAACAGCAGGCCCTGTTGAATGCACTTGCGGAGCACGGCAGCGATATCCGCACGCTGGCCGGGATGGAATCGACAGCGACCTCGATCGTTCAATATCCGTGCACTGATGCCCGGGACGAGATTTACAATGCCGCCTGCTGGGCGAGACAGCAATTGGCTGATGACCTACAGCTGACCATCGGTATTGTCGTTCAGGATCTAACCGCACAACGTGATGCGATCGCACGGCTATTCGATGAAGTGCTGTGTCCCGAAGTGCGCCTGTCGGAAACTGATGGCGTGCGGCCCTATAACATCTCGCTCGGTCGCCCACTGAGCCGGATGCCGCTGGTCCGCGATGCGCTACTGGCACTGGAGCTGGCCGGTGGACCGGTGGAATGGAAGACAGTCAGCGCTTTGCTGCGCTCGCCCTTTCTGGCCGGCACGGATACCGAAGCCGACGCCCGCGCCCGGCTGGATGCACGCTTGCGCCGGCTGGGCCGGGACCGGATCAGCCTAGGCGATCTGCACTATCATGCCGGGCGGGCAGGTTGTCCCATGCTGCTGCGCACCGTCGAACAGTGCCAGTCGCTGGTGGAACAAATCCGTGGACAGCAATCTGCCGGCACGCATGCGACCCACATCAGTGAATGGCTGGCCGCCGTGGGCTGGTCCCGGGGCCGGCCGCTGTCCAGCGAGGAATATCAGACGGCCAACGCCTGGTGGGAGCTGCTCGGCGAGTTCGCGGCGCTGGATGCGTATACAGGTCAATTCAGCTGGTCGCAGGCGATTGCCAGGCTGCGGCGGCTTGCCGGCAACAAACTGTTCCAGCCCCAGTCGGCTGTGGCACCGGTACAGATCATGGGTCTGCTGGAAGCCGCGGGTTTGCAGTTCGACCGGCTCTGGGTAATGGGTCTGCATGACGATGTCTGGCCGGCCAGTCCGAGGCCGCAGCCGTTGTTGCCGATACCCCTGCAGCGTCAATACGAATTGCCACATGCCACCGCCGAACGCGAACTCGAGTTCGCCACCCGCACGACCCGGCGGTTGCTGACCAGTGCCCCGCAGATTGTCATGAGCTGGCCCGGGCGCGACGGCGATGCGGAATTACGGCCTTCGCCGTTGCTGGCCGATCTCCCGCACGCCGGGGAAGCAGTCAAAGCGGCACCTCTTCTGAGGCAGTGGCTGCACGATCACGCACCGGCGCTGGAGCGTTACGCGGACAGCGCGCCGCCGTCGCTGCAGGCAACGGAACCGCTGCATGGCGGCACCGCCATACTGCGTAACCAGGCGGCCTGTCCATTCCGCGCGTTTGCCGAACATCGTCTGCATGCCAGGGTGCTGGAAGAGCCGATGCCGGGACTGGACGCCGCCGGTCGCGGCGCGCTGGTGCACGAGGTGATGCGGGTGATCTGGGATGAATTGCGCGACCAGTCGGCATTATTGGAACTCGATCAGCAAGCACAGCATGAACTGGTCGGCCGCTGTATCGAGACGGCGCTGGTCGACTGGGAAACAAAAAATGCCGGACAGTTACCGCAGCGCTTCCGGCAAGTGGAGGCCGCACGCCTGCGTTCGCTTGCCAGCGACTGGTTGCAGCTCGACCGCGAACGGACACCGTTCAGTGTCGAGGCGCGCGAAAGCCGGCAGACCATCCGGATCGAAGGCCTGGAACTGAACGGCCGCATCGATCGCCTGGATCGGCTGCCGGACGACAGCAAGCTCATTATTGATTACAAGACCGGTCGTGTGAATACTCGTGTCTGGCTGGATGAACGGCCGGACGATCCACAGTTGCCTTTATACGCACTCGGTCAGCGCGAGCATCTCGCCGGTATTGCTTTTGCCCAGCTAAGAATCGGCGATCTCAAATATGCCGGCGTCGCGGACCGCGCCGAACTGGCGCCGGGTATCGAAGCCGTTGCCGCTTGGAAAGCCGCGCCCGCCGATTGTCAGGCATTGCCCGATTTAATCGATTACTGGCAGCGGCAGTTGAGTGCATTGGCACGATCGTTCGGGCAGGGTGACAGTGAGGTCGATCCCAAGGATCCGCGCCAGACCTGCCGCTATTGTCCGCAGAGCACCCTGTGCCGGATCGATGAGCTGAGTCTGGGCGCACACGATCTGGGAGAGGACGATGGCTGAGTCACGTCAGCCTTCGGACAAGTCCGTTCGCGATCAGGCATTGGATCCCGGTCATTCTTATATTGTTCAGGCGCCGGCCGGTTCAGGCAAGACGGATCTGCTGATCAAACGTTATTTAAGATTGCTGGCCAGTGTTGATCGGCCCGAGGCGATCCTCGCTATCACCTTTACCCGCAAGGCCGCGGCCGAGATGCGCCAGCGCGTACTCGATGCGCTGCGTCAGGCCGATGCAGGGGCCGACAATGAAAACGAAGCAAAACTGCGTGAACTCGCCCGGGCGGCACGTGATCGCGACCATGAAAGAGACTGGCAGCTGAGCCGTTATCCAGCGCGGCTGCGCATCCAGACGATTGATTCCTTCAACGCCGAACTGACGCGACAATTGCCGCTACTCGCCAAGTTCGGTGCCCAGCCACAGATCACGGAAACCCCCGCCGAACTGTATGAAGAAGCCGTGCGGCAGACACTGGAGCAACTGGAATCGGGCGCGGGCTGGTCCGGGTCGATCGAGACACTGCTGCGCCATCTCGACAATGACTGGCACAAGACCCACGCCTTGCTCATGGCCATGCTGCCGAAGCGCGAGCAGTGGCTGGTGCAGATTCAGAATTGCGGTGATCGCGATTATGCCGAACAGGCATTGGCCAATGAAATCGTGCACCAGCTTGAACAGCTGCGTGCGTCAATAGCGGACCCAATACGGGAAGAACTGATTCCGCTGACGGCTTTCGCCGCCGCCAATCTGGGAGCAACGGATAGCGTGCTTGCGCACTGCCGCGACCTGAACGATGTGCCGGCCGCGTCTGTGGATGCATTACCACAGTGGCAGGGCATCGCCGAACTGTTGCTGACCGGAAAAGGCGAATGGCGCAAGAAGCCCAACAAGAACCAGGGTTTCCCGCCGGATGCAAAAGCGGAAAAGGCGCGTATCGAACAATTACTGCTGCAGCTTGCTGATGATGACGTTTTCCGGATCCGGCTGCATGCCGTTCGCACGTTGCCGGATCCGTTTTATGAAGATAACCAGTGGCAGTTGTTGCAGGCACTGACCGAACTCCTGCCGCTGACAGTAGCGCAGTTGAAACTGGTATTTGCTGCACATGGCGAGGTGGACTTTGCCGAAATGGCCGAACGTGCGCTGCAGGCACTGGGCAGCGCTGATGCACCGACTGATCTCGGGCTGCGGCTGGATTACCGCATACAGCATATTCTCGTCGACGAGTTTCAGGATACCTCGGTCATTCAGCATGAACTGCTCAAAATGTTGACCGCCGGCTGGCAGCCCGGTGACGGTCGCAGCCTGTTTCTGGTCGGCGATCCCATGCAGTCGATCTATCGCTTCCGGGAAGCGGAAGTCGGTCTGTTTCTGCAGACCCGGCGGCATGGCCTCGGTGATGTCGAACTCACACCGCTGCAGTTAAGCGTCAACTTCCGTTCACAACAGGGTATCGTCGACTGGATTAATGAGTGTTTCAGTCAGGCTTTACCGCAGCAGCCGGATATCGCCAGCGGCGCGGTGCCCTATGCGCGATGCGACGCCTGGCAGCCGGCTGGCAGTGGGCCGGCGGTTGCGATCCATCCGCAGTTTGAGAATGATGAAGCCACCGAAGCGCAGACGGTCATGGCAATCCTCGAAAGTCGCCCGGAAGACCATGCAACAACCGCGGTACTGGTACAGACGCGCAACCACCTCGTTGCGCTGGTGCCTTTGCTCAGGCAGAAAGGATGGCCTTACCGCGCCATGGAAATCGAGCGGCTGGGGCGTCAGCCGGTCGTACTGGATCTGCTGGCGTTGACCCAGGCGTTGGTCCATCCGGCCGATCGCATCGCCTGGCTGTCGCTGCTGCGCGCGCCCTGGTGCGGTCTGACACGCCACGATCTGCACGCGCTGGCATCAGCGCAGCCGGATGCCACGGGCCCCGAGCTGATCAACAGTGACATTGGCGCACTCAGCGCCGATGGCCAGCAACGCCTCGGCGGGGTCCGCGATGTCCTGAATCCAGCTCTGGCCAGGCGCAGGCGGCAGACGTTACGCGACAGTGTTGAGTCCGTCTGGTATGCGCTGGGGGGGCCGTGTTGTGTGCCATCGGCGGCGGCGCTGGATGATGCGGCGGTTTATTTTGATTTGCTCGGCCGTATTGAAGAAGGTGGTGATCTGACCGGCAGTGGTGTGTTGCTGCGCGAACTGGAGCAGCTGTTTGCACCACCGGATACTGAGGCTCCGGACACGCTGCAGATCATGACCATTCACAAGGCCAAGGGGCTGGAATTCGATTGCGTCATACTGCCGGGACTGGGACGGCGGCCGCGCCATGATGACCCGCAATTGCTGTTATGGCAGATACGCCAGCGGGGACAGTCCATGGATCTGCTGATCGCGCCGCTGACTGCTGCCGGTGCCGACGACGATGCCGTGTACCGGTTTCTGCGGGCGCTGGAAAAGGAACGTGGAGAATACGAACGCGGCCGGTTGCTGTACGTCGCCTGTACGCGTGCCCGGCAGACACTGCACCTGCTCGGTCATGTGACTGTGAAAGAAGACAGCGATGGCGATATCAGCCTCAAACCTCCGCAGGCCGGCAGCGCACTGGCCTTGCTCTGGCCGCAGGTGGCAGCGACTTTTGAAAATGCTTTGTCCGGATATCAGCCACAGGTTGACACCCTTGATGTGTCTGGGACCGCTATTCCGGCTTATACACCACGGCGGTTACCGGCTGACTGGACGCTGCCTGAACTGTCAACCGTCGTACCATTGGCGCCGGTATTAACCGCCGCGGCCGAGACACCGGCGCCGGTTGAGTTCTCCTGGGCCGGTGAGACGGCGCGGGTAATCGGCATTGTCGTGCATCGGATATTGCAGCGTATCGCCCGTGACGGAGTGGCCGAGTGGCCGGTCGAGCGACTCGAAAAACTGCAGACCACAGTTGAGGCCCTGTTCAGGCAGCACGGACTGCCGGCCGAGCGCCATGAAAGTGCAGCCGCACAAGTGCACCTGGCTATCACCCGGATACTGGCGGATAAGCGCGGCCGCTGGATACTGGATAACAGCCACAGCCAGGCCCAGTCCGAACTGGCGCTGTCACGCATCAGTGCGGCCCGGCTGGAAAATGTCATTCTCGACCGAACCTTTATCGACGAATCGGGAACACGCTGGATTATTGATTACAAGACCGGCACCCATGCCGGCAGTGATCGGGAAGCGTTTCTCGATCAGGAACTCGAGCGTTACCGCCCGCAGCTGCAGCGCTACGCTGAATTCATGCAGGCGCGCGAGCAACGGCCGATTCGGCTGGGCTTGTATTTTCCGCTACTGGGCGGCTGGCGCGAGTGGCCCGCAGGCGGGGCGTCCGGCGATGCCCGGGAATAACCGCCGTGGTTTAGGGGCCTCCGGCGCTGTGGCGGCCTGACTCAGTATCCATTCGCGAAAGGCCGTGACGCGCGGGTTGGCGAGTGCCTCCGGGGGACATACCAGCCAGTAGCGGTAGCCGCGCCCGTAGGCGAAATCAAACGGCGTCACCAAGCTGCCGGCGGCCAGATCGGACTCGACCAAGTGTCTGCGTGCCAGGGCTACGCCCATGCCTTCGGCAGCGGCACGCAGTAACAACTCCGAATAAGCGAACCGCGGCCCGCGTTCCAGATCGATACTCTCGACGCCTGCCGCCGTCAACCAGATGCGCCAGTCCTCCGGATGGGAGCTGTTGTGCAGCAGCACATGCCGGGCCAGGTCGGCCGGTTCTTTCAGCGGTTTATCGCCCTCCAGCAGTGCCGGGCTGCAGACCGGGATCAGCGACTCCTCTATCAAGCGCTCACAGTGCAGGCCGGGCCAGTCGCCGCGACCGTAACGGATCGCCAGTTCGACATCCGAACGTTTGAAATCGACGACCTCGAGACTGGTATCCAGCCGCACCTCGATATCGGGATGGCGGCGGCGAAAATCGCCCAGACGCGGGATCAGCCAGCGCACCGCGAAGGTCGGCAGCATGGTGATGGTCAGCGGCGCCGACCCGGTCCGCGACTGTAACTGCGCTGCCGCATCCGCCAGCCGATCCAGCGCCGCCTGGACTTCTGGTAAAAAATCTTGCCCGGCCTCGGTCAGCGAGACTTCGCGGGTGCTTCGATTCAATAGCCGCACGCCCAGGTGGCTCTCCAATGTCTGCACCTGATGGCTCACCGCCGATTTGGTGACACAGAGTTCCTCGGCGGCGCGGCGGAAACTCAGGAGGCGCGCGGTGGCTTCGAATGCCTGCAAGCCCGGCAAAGGCGGAAC
>CAZFUS010000071.1:0-13588 GCA_964522485.1 uncultured Enterobacteriaceae bacterium
CTATATGTATGCGCCGTTTATCATGTGGCTCCCCAATGGCCCCGCCTACAGGCACAAACAGAAACCGCTTGCATACCGCATCGCTGAAAAGAGAAACAGGGCAGGTTTCTATCCGTTCGAATACATGCCGGTTCAGGGTGTTGAGCGGCTCAAAAGCAGGCCGCCGGAGGAACGGCCGATCGCAGAGAATTTCCTGAGCACGGTCGACAGGAGCCTCAAACAACCCTGGATCTACCACCCCCTGAGAAGATCCAGACTGCTCAGAAAACTGCATGAACTCGAATCGCTGTTTCGATCCGTGTAGCCGCCGCCCAATGATTTTTTATGTATTTTCATTTAATAGAGGCCAGTTTCTGGAAAACTGTGTCCGCTCCATCGAGGACTGCGCGCCGCAGTCAAGTATTGTCATATTCGATGATCGGAGCAATGATCCGGATACGGTTGACACGCTGAAGCGGCTGGCTGGCAAGCATCGTGTCGTATCCAGCCAGTCCGATCCGGGACACAAACACGGCGGTCTGTATGCCAACATGCAGTTTGCACTGGAGGCGGCCCCTGATGATACCATCCTCTGCTTCATCCAGGACGACACCCAGCTGGTACGGAAACTGACGGATCCCGACCAGAAGTCGATTCTCGAAGCATTCAATAACAGACCGGATCTGGGCTTTATTTCTCCCGCCTTCATACGCGGAATAGCCTTGCAGAATCAGTCCGCCAGGCAGTTCGACTATGATCCGGATGTCAATCTGCTGTACTGGCGTGAGTCCCGGCGAAGCGCGGGTGTGTATTATTCGGATATTTTCATGACGACGGCCCGACGTCTCCGATCACGTCAGTGGCGGTTTCAGGCTGGTGAGCCTGCCAACCAGAGACAGGCGCAGTCCATATTCTCCCGGATGGGCTATCTCCCCTGCCCCTTCATTATGTGGCTGCCCTACGGAACCGCTTACCGCGGCAAGCAGAAAACGCTGGCTCTGCGGCTGGCGGAAAAAATCAGGCACTGTGGCTTCCATCCATTCCGATACATGCAGGACAGTGACGTTGATTATTTGCGATCGCAATCTCCACCGACATTGCCAATCGCAGAAGAATTCCTGTCGACCACGCGAGGCGAACTTAAAAAGCCCTGGATATACGATCCATTGCAGAATTCATCCGCCTTGAAACACCTGAATCGCGTCGAGCTTTATTTGCGGTCCGCCTTTCCTTTAACATTCTGATTATGTGCCTGATTTCGCTTGATAGCTTGCCAACCTGCGAACTTCCATGCGTAATAACAGCTCTGATTGGCAGGACCGTATGACATCATGATGACTTCACAGCTGACTACAGCCGCCTGTTAATTCAAACGCATGAGAGGTTGAAATGGCCGTCGACGCCAGCGAGCCACGCTTTCTTTACATTATCTCGACAGGACGCTGTGGTACCCAGTGGCTGGCCAGCGTTCTGGGCGCGATCTATGCGGATCGGGCGGTGATCGAGCATGAACCCCTGGGACCGGCCTATCGCCCCAAGGAGACGCTCCGTGTGCCCGGGCGCCTCGCCGAACTGGCCTCGACCCCGCCATTAGCCAGGCACCTGGCCCGTATCGATGGGATACTCGAACACAGCCCCTATATCGAATGCGGCTGGCCGGCCTTTGCGGCGGTCCCGATCTTCATTGATCGCTTTGGACCGCGGCTGCGTCTCATCCATCTTGTCCGTCATCCGGTTTATACGGCGCTTTCTTACCAGACAGTCAATCATTACCAGCTGGAGCCCGGTGACCAGTGGCTGCCATGCGAACTCGACCCGTTCGATGCCGGCGTCATGCACCCGCATTACCGTGACAGATGGGACAGACTTTCGGCCTATGAGAAGAGCCTGTTTCAGTGGCTGGAGATACATACCTGGGCAGAGACACTCAAGCGGGATTATCCGCAGGCCGGGATTCGCACGGTGCGATTGGAAGATCTCTTCTCACCACACGGGGCTGCCGTGCTGCATGAAATCACAGACATGGCCGGCCTGCCCCGCCGCCAGGCACTGGACACGAAACTCTATGAACGGGTGGATGCGCATCAGCAGGGCACATTTCGGCAGTTTGAATGGACACAGATTTACGAGTATCCGGAAGTCATGGCGCTTGCGACGCATTACGGCTATGAATTCGACACGCTGGAGAGTGAACGATTGATACAGCGCTACCGTTCACCCGTTTTAGAGCGCCTGAACAAACAGTTCAAACACTTCAAGCGTCGCTGGAGACGGCGGCTGCAGGGCACCAGCCAGCCATGAATTTCGTCCGCATCCGTTCTGGCTCATACGGTGAGGTCCTGGACCACTCACTGAATGCTGACAGGCAGGCCTGGTACATCAGTGCCGGCATGCTGACATTTCTGTTTGTGGCTCTGGTCTCCCCCTGGGACGAGCTGTATAAGACATTGTTCTATGTGATCATCGCACCTCTGGTGCTGCTGCATTTCTTCAGCAATCACACCAGTCATGCAGGCAGTGATCGGATCATGCTGTGGTCATGCGCCCTCATCATCTATGTAGTCATCAGCAGCTTGATGATGAGTGACGCGGCCATGCCACAGCAACTCAAGCAGATACGCTGGGCTGCCGAAACACTGATACTGACAGGCGCCATGTATATTGGCGTACAGCAATGGCTGAAACAGCCCCGTTTGCACGGGCGGTTATTCCTGATCGCGGTCCTGGTCGCATGCACCGTGACCCTGATCAGCTATGCCGTGAGAGTGGACGGCATCGAGCGTCTCTACGGATATGGATTTCTGGATCATTCCATCATCGGGCCCGCCGTTCTGATGGTTCTCTGGGCCATGGGGCTCTGTTTGTTGATGCATGAGGCATCAATGACACTGCACGATTACGGTCTGGCGCTCCTTTCTCTCGTGATCATCGGCGCTGTCACCCTGATGACCATGAGCCGGGGACCAATTATCTCGCTGCTCATCTATGTGGCGTTTATCGGCACGGCGCTCTATCTCAATGTCCCCGGCAGACAGCGTATGGCAGTACTGTTCGGCGTGCTGGTATTCATGCTGGTTCTTCCGTCGATCACGTTTCTGGGAGGGCCTTCATCCATGATCGACAGCATGTTCGATCGGGGCGCTTCACTCCGGCCGGATATCTGGCTCGCGACCATCAGTCACCCGCCCGAATCACTCCTATTGGGCGAGGGCTATGCAACCCTCTTTATAGACACTCCAGCAGGCCGTGTTGCATCCGAACTCATTGGTGAGCAAATCTGGCATCCCCATAATCTGCTGTTAAGCGTTTATTACTTTTCTGGGCTTATCGGCGCCCTTCTGTTCGTAATGATACTCGTGCAGCTAACCATGAGGATTCTGCGCACGCATACTGATATTCGGTACAAGTCTCTGCTGCTGGGCCTACTCGGTCTGATTGTGATGCTGAATACCACCAGGGGACACACGATAGTCATTTCTCCCGATCCGATCTGGGTCCTGTTCTGGATACCGGTCGTGTTTCTGGCAGTGCTGTCCCGGCAGAATCGGGCCGCTCCACGTCATCATGTCCGACGTCAGCAAAACCGCTGATACCTCGCCGCCACTTTTCGGGAACACCATGACGGCATCACTCAATAAACCGAGGTTCGTAGCCGGATCTCTGCAACTGTTTGATGCCATAGTGCGTGGTTGCCAGCCTTTGCTCTTCACTCTGCCTGCGTAGCAACTTGTTCGCGACGACTTCTTCAGGAACACGATAGTTTCTGTCATGCTCGAGATGGAGCACGATCGCATTATAGCGCACATGCCTTGCCCGGATGCCGGCATTCAGCAGGCGAACCCCGAATTCCCGATCTTCACCGCCCCAGGCCATTCTTTCGTCAAAACCGTTGACCGCCAATACATCATTACGCCAGGCGGAACCGTTTGAACCCTTGAAATTGCACCTGGTAGGCGTGATGCGATTCAGGATCCGGGCTTGACCATAGCTCGCCGTCAGTTTCAGATTCTTGTAGCTGCGCGGCAGGCCGCGGGCAACCAGCCAGTCCAGATTGAAACAACGACCATCGAGTATATCCTCCCTGCTGATGGCTTCGCTGGTCGGCATCGGCAACTTATAATAGCCGCCGGACAGATAAATGCCCGGTCTCGCCTGCTGTGCATGCACCGCCAGAAAATCCTGCCTCGGAATACAGTCTCCATCAGTGAAAACCAGATAATCTGACCGGGCGTGCAGTATAGCCTTGTTCAGAATCCGGCATTTGCGAAAACCCCTGTCCGCCTGCCAGACATGCTGAATTGACAACGCGGTTGTCTTGCGCATCTGCTGAATCAGCTCAGCAGTTTCTTCTGTAGAGCCGTCATCGGCAATGATGAGTTCGAAATCGCGATGCGTTTGCCGGCTGTATCCCCAGAGGACCTTTTCCAGCCAGACAGGGGAGTTGTAGGTAGAGACTATAACTGAGAGCTGCATGGTCATATCCGGTCACACAATCACTGCTGAATTGTGCCGCTCTCAATCAGTCTTGGCTGCAGAAAGCTGCAGAAGAAGCCGATAGGAACCATAGGCGATAAAGATATAGCCGAACAGCTCAAGGCCTTCCTGTATCGCGCTCCGGTAAACCCAGTGATAATCCTCGCCCATGATGTCAGTCCACAACAGATTGCCACTGCCGAATACCCGGCTGAATATGAGCACCACCAGCAATCCGATCAGTATATTGTAATAGGCCCGGGTACCTATAAAAGCCGCCATCGGAACCAGCACGGTGTCGCGGCAGACAATGGCCCAGCCTATTGAAACGATCGCGATCAACAGGGCCGGATAAATCCAGAAACCGTGGGATATTGAGTTTAACAGTTCGTCAAACTCGCGAATCAGCATACAGGCAAAGAATCCCGCCACGAGTATGAGAAAGCCTCTACTGGCGGGCAACCGCCAGGCGCCGTAGAAGAGCATCAGGGCCGATAACAGTATCAGAATTTCCTGGATATCCTCAGTGACCGAGCGATCGGCCAGCGCATGTCCCATCACGACGATGTCAATATACACCGTTGCTGCGGGTAGCAGCGTAATGACGGCGAGCAGCATGAACTCCGCCAGTGCCTTTAATATGATGCCGATCTCCCTACCCATGGAGTGTCCCCCTGCATTTACTCTGTATTCAAGTCAACGCGCTGTGCAGATTACAATAAGCCGTTACATTCCGCGCGGGCTGGTGTTTTGTACCATAAGTTCGTCCACCCCTGGATCATTATCGCCGCTTGCCGGATAATGCGCGGCTCCCAATATTCTATATGAATCAACACTGACAGCCATGGCGCAATATGTATTCAGCATGGCCGGCCTCGGCAAGGTCGTGCCGCCGAAGAAGAAGATCCTTGACAACATCAACCTGAATTTTTTCCACGGCGCCAAGATCGGCGTGCTCGGCTACAACGGCGCGGGCAAGTCGACGCTGCTGCGAATCATGGCCGGTGTCGATAAGGAGTTCGAGGGCGAGGCGCGGCCGCAGCCGGGTCTCAAGATCGGCTTCCTGCCGCAGGAACCGCAGCTTGACGACAGCAAGGATGTCCGTGCCAATGTGCTCGAAGGGGTGGGCGAAACCCAGGCATTACTGGATCGCTTCAACCAGATCAGCGAGGAATTTGCGGATCCGGAAGCGGATTTCGAGAAACTCATGGAGGAACAGGGCCGGCTCCAGGACCAGATCGAGGCTGCCGGCGCCTGGGATCTCGAACGTAAGCTCGAGGTCGCTTCGGATGCCCTGCGTCTGCCGCCGTGGGACACCGATACAGCCACATTGTCGGGTGGTGAACGCCGTCGTGTGGCGCTGTGCAAACTACTGCTCGCCGACAACGACATGCTCATCCTCGACGAGCCAACCAATCATCTCGACGCAGAATCGGTGGCCTGGCTTGAGCGTTTTCTGGGTGAATTCACCGGTACAGTGGTGGCCGTCACCCACGACCGCTACTTCCTGGACAACGTCGCCGGCTGGATCCTGGAGCTGGATCGCGGCCGCGGTATCCCGTTCGAGGGCAATTACTCGGCCTGGCTCGACTACAAGGAAAAGCGTCTCGCCAACGAGGAGAAATCCGAGAGCGCACGGCGCAAGGCCATGGCACAGGAGCTGGAATGGGCGCGCACCAACCCGAAGGGCCGTCAGAGCAAGAGCAAGGCACGCCTCAACCGTATCGAGGAAATGCAGCAAAGCGAATACCAGAAACGCGCTGAAACCAACGAGATCTATATCCCGCCGGGTCCGCGACTCGGCGACAAAGTCATCGTCGCGGAAGACCTGCGCAAAAGTTTCCGCGACCGCGAGCTCTACCAGGGCCTGTCATTCCATGTTCCCAAGGGCGCCCTGATCGGCGTCATCGGCCCCAACGGTGCGGGTAAGACGACATTGTTAAGAATGATCACCGGTGCCGAACCGCCTGACGGCGGCAGCATCGAACTGGGTGAAACCGTGGAGGTTGCCTATGTCGATCAGTCACGTGATGCACTTGATGGTGACAGGACAGTTTGGGAGGAAATCTCCAACGGTCAGGACATCATCGAAGTCGGCAACTGGCAGGTACAGTCGCGGGCCTACGTTGGCCGCTTCAACTTCAAGGGCCCGGATCAGCAGAAACTGGTCAGGGACCTCTCCGGCGGTGAACGCAATCGCCTGCATCTGGCCAGGATACTGAAAAGCGGTGGCAACCTGCTGCTGCTCGACGAGCCGACCAATGATCTCGATGTCGAAACGCTGCGTGCGCTGGAGCAGGCCCTGCTCGACTATCCCGGCGGCGCCGTCGTTATCTCCCATGACCGCTGGTTTCTGGATCGCATATCAACCCACACTCTAGCGTTCGAGGAAAGCGGTGAAGTATTCTTCTTTGAAGGGAGTTACAGCGAATACGAAGAAGACCGCAAGCGCCGTCTCGGCGCCGATGCCGACCAGCCGCATCGGCCGAAGTACAAGCGGCTCGATCGTTGATAGCCAGGATTATTCACGAACAATAACCGGACACCTGTACTATTCTGCTTCAACGCAGTGATTGGTTATGCAGACAGGCTGTTTCAGCAACACCCGGCCTGAATGATCAGGCCGGGTGTTGCTGAACGATAACTTACCGACAACGGCCCTGCCTGGCCAGACCGGGCGGACAGAAACCATGTCTGTGATGGCGTGGCGGCGCGTAATAGTGACGCGGCTTGTAATGCTTGTGATGATAACGCGGTGGCGGTTGATAATAGTGCCGCGCCGGCTGGTAGTGCCCGTGCGATGTATAACGGCGCTGATAACTTTGGGTATTGTAAGCCGTACCCATAGCGGCACCGAGACCGGAGCCGATAATTGCCCCGTCACGGCCGCCGACTTCGGCCCCGAGGAAACCGCCCAACGCTCCACCGAGTGCGCCGCCAACGGCCGAATCCAGCGACAGACGGTTATGTTCGGCCTGTGCCGCCGATGACAGCAGCAAGAAGCCGAATAACGCGAACAGTTGCTTTTTCATGGTTCACCTCTTTCCTGGTAACTTGACTGGCATGGCAGAATTCACCACGCATACTGACAGTTAATACCAGGATATTGCAGCGATTGTGAACAGACTGCGGCAAATAATGTGCACGCTGTTACAGTGCGCCTTCGCGACTGTGACACCTGTTTCAGCTGCCTCTCTGGATCGCGCTTCCGATCGACTTCGAACGCCTGAGTGAACCGAATAAAATGCAACATCACCTTCGACAAGAGGCGACACAGACTATTTTTTCTACTTGATGAGCGAAATCAGCGAGCGATATCCGCTGTATTGGAGTGAAAAATTCAATTCTCAGCCAGGCTCTTGCTCACAATCTCATATAGATTGCCGCTCAGATTCCCGGCCTGCTGAATCCGTTCGAGCTCGGTGCGCATCATCTGCTGGCGCATCGGTTCATACCGCCGCCAGCGAGCCAGACAACTCACCAGCCGTGCCGACAGCTGACCATTGAGCTGATCGATCTTCAGTGTGTAATCGGCAATGAATTTGTAGCCGCTGCCATCAATACGATGCAGACCGGGCATATTATCGACTGTGAACGCACCGATAACAGCGCGCACCCGGTTTGGATTACGCAGACTGAATACCGGATGCTGCATCAGTGCTTCCAGCTGTTCAAGAATGTCATCGCGGCGTGCGGTCGCCTGTAGCCTCAGCCATTTGTCCATGACCAGTGCATTGTCGCGCCAGCGCCGTTCGAAATCAGCAAACAGCGTCTCGCGCACTTCACCAGGAACGTTGTTAACGGCTGCCAATGCAGCCAGTGCATCGGTCATATTATCGGCTCGCTCGTACTGTGTCCGGCAGTATTGCATCAGGACCTGCGGTTCGTATTCAGCGAGATAGTCCATCACCTGCCGCTGCAGCCGACGGCGGCCGACGTTCTCGCTGTCAAATCGATAGGCGCCCGTCGGTTGCAGGGTTTCATAAGCCGTTGCCAGGTCGTTGCCCATCGTCTGCGCCAGGTGCTGCTTCAATGCCTTGTGTGCACCGACCACGGTATCCGGGTCAATCGTTTCCAGCTGCTCCGCCAGGTTGGTCTCGCCGGGAAGCGTCAGCATTTCGGCGAGCAGCGCCTTGTCGTCCAACGGACCCGCCAGTAGACCGGCAAAGGTCGTACCGAGATCATCGGCGAACGCTACCGGCCGGCCATTGCGCAGAGCCTGTTCGGCACGCAAAGCGGCGCGCAGCAGCAACTGCTGGCCGGCGTCCCAGCGGCAGAATGCGTCTTCGTCATGGCGTGCCAGAAAATGCAGTTCCGGTTCCGCATGCGGGGACTCGAGTGTCACCGGTGCGGAAAAGCCGCGCAGTAACGAAGCCACCGGCTTGGTGGATCGGTTCGGAAAACGCAGTGTCGTTTCCTCCGCGCGTAAATGCACCAGGATCTGGGTCGGCGACTGTTGCGTAACATCGGTATCGGTCTCGATGGTCAGCGGCAGCGGCCGGCCGAGGTTATCCAGCAATCCCATAATCAGCGGAATATGCATGGGCGCAATTTCATTTTGATGCTGGTCCTTCTGTCCCGGCATCGGCGGGATATGCTGTCTGAGCCGGAGTTCATACATCTGGCTGCCGGCGTCGTAATGTTCGCTGACGTGCAGCTCCGGTGTACCGGCCTGGCTGTACCAGAGCCGGAACTGCTGCAGGTCCCTGCCTGAACTTTGTTCCAGCGTCGATACAAAGTCTTCGATCGTTACCGCCTGACCGTCGAATTTCCTAAGGTAATCCTGCACAGCGGTAACAAACGCCTGATCGCCGAGAATGGCATGCATCATGCGGATGACCTCGGCACCTTTCTCGTACACGGTTGGCGTATAGAAATTGTTCATCTCAATATAGGACTCGGGCCGTACCGGATGCGCCATCGGGCTCGCATCTTCCGGAAACTGCACACGCCGCAGCTGCCGCACCTTGCCGATACGCTTGACTGCCGCCAGTCCCTGATCGGCGCTGAACGACTGTTCGCGGAACACCGTCAGGCTTTCTTTCAGACTCAGCTGAAACCAGTCGCGCAGGGTGACTCGATTGCCGGTCCAGTTGTGGAAATACTCATGGCCAATGACATCCTCGATATGGATATAATCCTCATCGGTCGCAGTAGCATTGTCCGCGAGTACGAAACGATCGTTGAACAGGTTCAGGCCCTTGTTTTCCATCGCCCCCATGTTGAACGCCGACACCGCCACAACCATGTAGACATCGAGATCGTATTCCAGCCCGTAGATCCGCTCGTCCCAGGCCATGGCGTCTTTCAGTGATTGCATGGCATGCGCGCTCCGCGATTCGTTACCGTGGTCGACGTAAAACCGCAGCGCTATCTCGCGGCCGTTGCCCGTCGTGTAGGTCTCCTCAGCACAGGCCAGATCACCGGCGACCAGCGCGAACAGATAACAGGGTTTCGGATGCGGGTCCTCCCAGATGATCCAGTGCCGGCCGCCTGCTTTTCCTTCGGCGACGGGATTGCCGTTGCTGAGCAACACCGGATAGGTCGTCCTGTCTGCCCGGATAGTGGTGCGGAAACTCGCCATCACATCGGGCCGGTCGAGATAATAGGTAATGTGCCGGAAACCTTCCGCTTCACACTGTGTGCAGAGGATGTCACCCGAGCGGTATAAACCTTCGAGTGCCGTATTGTTGTGCGGATCGATTTCAACCTGCGTCCTGATCTGACACCTGTCCGGCAGTGCTTTATGGACAGTCAGACCGGCCTGATGCGTTTCATAGTCCTGCGCAGCCAGCGCTTCGCCATCCAGCTCTATCGCAAGCAGCCGCATATTCTCACCATCCAGTCTCAGGGGCTGGCCGGCAGGCCGCTCCGGATTGCGCTCAAGATGCAGCACCGACTCGACTTCTGTTTTGTCGGCAATATCAACATTGAGATCGATATGCCGGATGAAATAATCCGGCGCGGTGTAATCCTTGCGGTATTTCGGCTGGTGTGCAGCAGCTGTCATAGAAATTCTTCTTTAGATTATTATTGAACGAGTTCAGTAATGGATTAGAGAGATAAAATGAAGCGGGAAATCCTGCTCAGTCTCATGACCGCAGTCATTCCCGCAGAAGTGGTACAGAAATATACCGTTTACAAATCCAGGGATGGCATCCGGTGGACAAATACACCAACGTCAGTGCTTTCCGGTAAGGAGCCAGGATTTGATCAACCAGTCTGCTCCTGTTCAACAACCGTCGTATCCACCGTTTCCGCATCCCGCGGCTGCGCAACATCCACCGGCTCCCAGGTCGAATCACCCAGCAGACGCACAGCCGACTGATACTCCCAGTGTTCGGGCACGCCGCAGCTCCAGTCATCGGGACCGAGTGTATTCAGAACATAGTGTTCCTTCTCGTTGTCCCAGTACAGATAATAGGTCTTCATGACCGTCGGCGTGAACTGGTAATGTGCCTGCAGTACAGCCTCGGTGACCTGCAGACGCTCGACCGTGCCTTTCACCTGACGCTCGATCGCGGCCAGCTGTTCACGCGCCAGGTCATACTGCTCTTTCAGCTCGGTGAGCTTCTGATTGGTGTGATGGCGCGCCACATTGCGCTGCTGATCTTTCTCGTCTTCAACCGGTACCGGCGCATACGGCGGCGCCGACAGCTCCATCGGATATTTGATACTGTTATGGCGATCGGGATCCTTGTCCGAAATCTTCATGTCTGTAACTATTTGATTTAAATTAATATTCAGTATAACAAAATTCGCGGGGAGCATCTAATCGAGGGCTTTGACAGCAGCCACAACCCACTATATTTATAGGGTAAGTTCCGATTCAGAGTGTTTCACATGCCAGCGCACAAACCATCCGATAAATCCAAGCTCGACAAGCTGGTCGCCGAGTCCCGGCGCCACGCTGAAGCACGCGGCCACAGCTACCGCGATCAGGCGCTCAAGATGTATCCCTGGGTCTGCGGCCGCTGTGGGCGCGAATTCACCCGTGCCAACCTGCAGGAACTCACGGTGCATCACCGCAATCATGATCACGACTATAATCCGCCGGACGGCAGCAACTGGGAACTGTTGTGCGTCTACTGTCACGACAATGAGCATTCCCGCTACATTGACCACCAGGCCGGCGAACTTTCAGTAGACAATAGCCAGTCGGCAGCAACCCATCGTCCGTTCGCCAATCTCAAGGATCTGCTAAAGCGGGAAGACTGACTCCATGGATAACTTCCCGTAAACATTGAATGCGGATATCCGGACCAGCGGCAGAATCTTCAATGATGGCGACTATCCGAAACACCTGTTACATCATCGCTGCATGTTTAATCCTGTTGACCTTCATCGCGCTCACCGGCTCGCTTCTGGGAGCCGGCGAGCTTGAAATAACGTGGGAAGATCCCGACAAAGTCGCCACGGGTGATGCCTACGTCGGTCCCTGGCGCATGAACGAATCGGAATTTCATTACGTCGACGATCCCACTGTTGCTGTCAACGAACAGGGGACTATCGGGGTTGCCTGGGCCCATCAGACCCGGCAGGACATATTCTTTCAGCGCTTTGGTGCCGATGGTAACAAGCAGCTCGAAGAACCCGTCAACGTGTCCCGGAGCCCGGATATCTTTTCCTGGTTGCCGAGGATGGTGATCACTGACGACGATCCCGGTCAGATTTATCTTCTCTGGCAGGAGATCATCTTCTCCGGCGGTTCTCATGGTGGCGAAACCTTTTTCGCGCGCTCCACTGACGGCGGCAAGAGTTTTAATGAACCAATCAATCTTTCGAATTCCACCGCCGGCGACGGCAAAGGCCGTCTGAACACAATCCGTTGGCATAACGGCAGCCTGGATCTCGTCATGGGCCCGGCAGGCAATCTCTATGCGGCGTGGACCGAATACGAAGGCCGTCTGTTGTTCAGCCGATCCGCGGACAGGGGTGCAAGTTTTACTGAACCAGTGCATGTGGCCGGCGATAGTCATACGCCGGCGCGCGGTCCGTCTCTTGCAGTCGGTACCGATGGCACCGTTTATCTTGCCTGGACGAACGGTGAGGACGCGGCCGCCGACATTCGTTTGGCAGAGTCAAAAGACCTGGGCCGGTCATTCAGCAGTTCACGAATCATCCACGACAGTAATGGCCACGCCGACGCCCCGAAGCTCGCCGTCGACAGCGAAGATATTATTCATGTTGTTTACGGCGAGAGTCCGGCCGGCCCTCTGAAACGGTATCACATCCGGTATTCCCGCTCCGACGATCAGGGACACACATTCAGTCAGCCGAAAGATATTTCAGGCCCACAGGCACAACAATACTACAGTGTGAACTTCCCTGCCCTGAGCCTGGATGGCATGGACAACCTGTATGTGATCTGGGAAATCTTTCCGGAAGAACTGAACGGCCATTCGCTCGGGCTCGGTTTCACTCATTCGAATGATGGCGGACAGACATTTGCAGCACCATCTGTCATTCCCGGCAGTTCCGATCCAGCGCTTGGCGTCAACGGCAGTCTGCAGGGTTCATTAATGAGAAAACTCTCCGTCAACGAAACCGGCACCACCGCTGTCGTCAACAGCACCTTCAAAAGAGGTGACACCAGCCATATATGGCTTGTTCGCGGACAGCTCCTGGATTGACGATATTATCGTGGAAAACGGCTCTCAGCCGGACTCACTCAGCCTCGGCACGTTAATTATTGGATTACGAGATTTTAAAAAATCAAATCATTTCTATTCCTGTTTAAATCACACGATAGTGTCAGTAGTCAGCGGACGTTTGTTATTAAAACCTATCTCAAAAGTGCCCATGTCATTTCGACCGAGCGCAGCGAGTGGAGAAGTCTTCACGCTCAATCAACAGGATTTCTCGCTTCCTATCGGGCGCTCGAAATGACAGTGACGACCGGACGCATCGCCCGTGTCATTTCGACCGAGCGCAGCGAGTGGAGAAATCCCTGTCTCGACCATAGGGAGAGATCTTGATGAGATCCCTCGCGATGCTCGGGACGCCTGCGGCGGATTTCTCGCTTCCTGTCGGCGCCCGGAATGACGGTGACGACCGAGATCCATTGCGAGACCCGTTCCCGTCATGAGACTGGCGTTCAGGCCCCGAACACCCCGCCGTCTTGCCAGACGCCGTC
>CAZFUS010000072.1:0-13412 GCA_964522485.1 uncultured Enterobacteriaceae bacterium
CAAAACATGGGCGGCAGAAATTTCCAGGAATGATCTGGCTGATTTGAGATTGGTGAAATGGCACTGGACCATCCATCATCTTTCCTGGCGCTCGACGAGTCTAATCCGGCAGATACGAGCTGGTCAGCTCAGTCTTGTACGAGAGATGCTGCAGGATTTGCCGTTGGGCATTTCGCCCATTGCCGTCTTTGCTGCATATCCTATCTGGAAATTCAACCTGCCGCCGGCGCGCGCCACCGGCCGCCGGCTTTTAGACCGGATACTCGAACTTAATGGAACGGTGTGAATCTGACTGGCAAGCGTAATACTTATTACCGAGGCAGCGGCATTTTCAGTTAAATCTTATTGAATAGATGTGCGCAAGGCCGGTGCAACCTTGATGACTATATCCATACAGGTGGATGCTCCCTTTAACAGACAATCCTGAACATCAGGCTTGTCTGGTATTTGTTGGCGGGAAATTGTTCTGAGGATAATCCAGACGAGAGATCCAATCCGGGTAGTTGTTGATTGTTGACCGCGAGACACGTTGTAAATTTAATAAAGTAGGATCGATATTTAATTATGAAAGCAATAATTATTGGTTCGGGAATGGCAGGGTTCGGAGCTGCATACAGGTTAAGCCAGGCTAAAATCAAACCAACCATGTATGAAGCCAAGGCGTACCACGGTGGGCATGCTGCCTCCTTCAAGTACGAAGATGGATTTATTTTCGATGATGGGCCCCACATATCCTTCACCAAGGACACCAGGATTCAGAAACTGTTTGCAGAAAGTGTAGGCAGCGAATACGAAATATTACAGGCACGCGTCAATAATTACTGGCAGGGATACTGGATAAAACATCCGGCTCAGGTGAACTTATACGGCTTGCCTAAGGACCTGGTCAAAAAAATTATTCTCGAATTTATCGAAAATAAATATCGTGAGCAGAGTGAAGTCGAGATGCCGAACTATAAAAGCTGGTTGTATGCGCAGTTTGGAAAGACATTTGCCGAGACATTTCCAATGCAGTATGGTCGAAAATATCATACGACGACAGCTGATAACATGAGTACGGATTGGCTGGGTAACCGTATTTATACCCCGGAAATATCTGAAGTGCTTGAGGGCGCCCTGAATCTCGCCACTCCTGATGTGCACTATGTCGATCATTTCAGATATCCGACCCAAAATGGATTCGTGTCATTTCTCAACAGTTTCTTGCCGTTAGCAGAGTTGCATCGGGGTATTAAGGTAACGGGAATAAATACTCAAAAAAAAGAAGTGTATCTTTCCGATAATCACACTGTTGCTTACGACGCACTGATATCGTCGATGCCGCTGACGGAGTTAATTCCGATAATAGATAATGTTCCGGACGATGTAAAAGATGCCGTGAAAAAACTGGCATGGACAAAGTGTGTGCTTGTTAATGTAGGTATCGATAGAAACGATGTTTCCAATTCTCATTGGTCCTATTTTTACGATGATGACTACATTTTTACCCGCTTGAGTTATCCACATATGTTTTCCCCCAATAATGTGCCTGATGGAGGGGGGAGTATTCAGGCTGAATTATACTACTCGGATAAATACAGACCTCTCGACAAAACACCTAGAGAATATGTCGAACCGGTAATAAAAGATCTGCATAAATGTGGTCTTGTTAAGGATTCCGATGCTATTCTGCATACGAGTGTAAAATTAGTTCCCTATGCGAATGTCATATTCGATCTTGACAGGATGGAAGCAGTTTCTTTGATCCACTCTTACCTTGATGATCAAAAAGTTTATTATTGCGGACGATATGGAGAATGGGGATACCATTGGACGGATGAGTCATTTAAGAGTGGAGAAAATGCTGCGGAAGTATCACTCTCATTATAGATTTGCGGCAGGCAGCAGAAATTTTTCCGTTTAGTATGCTTCTGCTGGCCTTGCCAATAGATACCCATGCCAATGCCGGAGAGCCGCCTCAATTCTGCAAAACGAACACTTACTGCGTCCAATAACCTTGATTGCTTATTCTCTTATAGCCCTTGTGACACAAATTACAGGAGAACTGAAGGCGCCGCAGGCGCTTGTACGGAATCAGCCGCTATTACCGCTACGGAGTTCGTCACGATCGCTGGCACCTGTTACTGGTGAAAAACGCGATTAGAAACGATCTGTTAATCCGGTTATCGCTAATCGTTTCACTGACTTATGGCTCTTGTAGCTGCTTATCTTGCCCACGTGTTGCTGATTAGTATGGAGTTAATCGGGGTATGCACTAGGGAAACTGGATGTCCCCCGTTGATCCTTTAAATCTGGGCTGACGTGAAGGCACGCTGAATTCCTTCCTGTCTTCCAGTCGCATGGCGGTCAGGGCACCACCCCAGATGCAGCCGGTATCGAGCGGGAAAACATTGTAGTCACTGAAATCCTGTCTGTTCAGGCGTAGCGTCGACCAATGGCCAAAGACAATTTTCAGTTGCCGGTTTTTGCGGTCTTTCAATTCAAACCAGGGCTTTAGCGTGCCTTCCTGACTGCCGGGCGTACCTTTCTGTTCCAGTGCCAGGCGGCCATCGATCTCACAGTAGCGCATGCGGGTCAGGGCGTTGACGGTGTAGCGCCAGCGTTCGGTGCTGTCCCGTGCCGAATTCCAGCGGTCTGGCTGATTGCCGTAGATGCGTTTTAGGAAACGGTAATAGTCGTCGCCCGACAGTATGGTCTGGACTTCGTTGGCACAGTCGCGGGCGAGTGCCAGATCCCATTCGGGTGGCAGGCCGGCGTGCACGAGCGTGTAGTTCAGCGCATTGTCGTGGTGCAGCAGCGGCTGCCGCCGCAGCCAGTCGAGCAATTCGTGACGGTCCTCGGCCTCAAGAATCTCGTCGAGTGTATCCTTTTTGCGTCTGTCGCTGTCGCCTAACGCAACGGCCAGCAGATGCAGGTCATGGTTCCCGAGTACTGTGACGGCACGATCCGCAAGATTATGCACGAAGCGCAGCGTGGCCAGCGATTCTGGACCGCGGTTGACCAGATCGCCGGTGAACCAGAGGCGATCTCTGGTTTCATCGAAGTTGACGGTATCCAGCAGGTCAAGCAGTTCCCGCTGACAGCCCTGAATATCACCGATAGCGTAAGTTGACATGAGAGAACTGTAGATAGAGGGGATTTGAACAGGCGGTTATCAGTCTGCCTGTCATTGTAAACAGGTCTGAAAGTATAGCCGCATTTCTTTAACCGGATTTTACCACACGCGCAGAAGATTGCGTGGCTTGGCTCTGGCTATGTTTAATAAGCTTGATATGGCAGGGAGGTATTGCGGATCTGACTGTACTTTATTCCACTGCGATAAACATCCTGGCCTATTGCCGCAGGGCAAAGGTCAGGATGTGATTCCAGTCTGAAAAGCCGCTGATTTCTTCAGCCGGTTGTATTTAATCTGGATTGATAGTGCTTGCCGTCTGACGACATGATTGCTCACAATGACGGCAGATCTCTGCGCAGATCCGGCAGTGCTCCTGCCTGCCGGCATGTTTCTCACATTCTTCGGCGCATATCCTGCAGGCGGCTTCACAGATCTGCAACATTTGCAACAATAGTTGTTCATCCGAGCCGGTGCGCCGGGCTGCTAATTTGCCAGTAGCCATGCACACGTCAGCACAATCCAGATTCAGACGAATACATTGCTTCATTTCGTTGACATTGTCTTCCGCGAGGCAGGCATCCGCGCAGCTGGTATTGGCCTGGGCGCAGTCATAGCAATCTTCAATACACTGCACCAGGGTTTCATTCATACTGCCCTGGACATCGGGATGGTTATTGATCATCTGAACAACATTCATGCCATTTCTCCTTAACAACAGGTAATGATTGAAATCGCAAAATAGCTGACGATGGCATAAACCATGCCAATGCCAACTGGATTCCGGCATGTATGACGTGAGACTAATGACAGACTGAAAGTTCAGATCAAGGTTCTGACGGTTGCATTAACTGTCAGAATGAAAGTTCTCGCAGTCATCAATTGCGCTGTTGATAATTCAAGGTACTGCTCGTCGAAGTCATTAAAGCAGGGAGTCAGTGCAGGATGTGTGGTGTAGACAGGTTAAAGGCCGGAATAGGCGCCTCAAACCGGCGCCCGTCATCAGTTATCATCTGATAGCTGCCTTCCATGCAGCCGACCGGCGTTTCCAGCATGGCGGCACTGGTATAGCGGAATGATTCGCCGGGCTTGATGTGCGGCTGTTCGCCGACCACGCCCTCGCCCCGGACTTCCTGCACCTTGCTGTTGGCGTCGGTGATAATCCAGTGACGCGAGAGCAGTTTCGCCGGTTCCATGCCGGCATTGGTGATGGTGATCGTGTAGGCGAAGACGTAACGATCCTTCTCGGGCTCGGACTGATCCTCGATATAGACCGTTTCCACGTGGATGTCGATGTCCCGGTCGCCGTGCATGCCGCGTTTGTAACCGAATCGCGCGGGGCACGCAAGCCGGCCCGGGTCAAGTCGCTGCACAATGGTTCACATGTCTGCGGCTCGATGCCGGCCGGCGGCCGTCTGAGATTGTTATCGCCGGCTTCCTCCTGGACACTGAACGATACGTTCGCGAACGAGGAAAAGATAGAAAAACAGCTCGGTCCCGCGCATGTTCTGTTGCATCCGGATGATGCCCGACGACTGGGTCTGAGTGAGCATAGCCGGGTTTTGCTGGTCAATGAGACAGGCAGACTGGCAGTGGATCTGCTCCTTTCCACCAATGTTCCGCCGGGCGTGGCGCTGAGTTACAAGGGACGATGGCCAATGTGAACATTCTCAATCCCGGTGAGAAGTCGGACATGGGCGAAAGTACTTCCGTGCATGCCACGGAAATACAGATCATTGCCGGCTGACCACTCCTTACCTGAAGCGGCCGGAAACTTGTCCCGGCGTTTTTGTCTGTTCCCGCTTCACGATGAGGATTTCACCTGCTGCCGTTCCAGCCTTCGGTAGCCGATTGCCTCGCCGAGATGATGTTCGCCGATTGCTTCCTGTTCTCCCAGATCAGCGATAGTGCGTGCGACCTTGAGAATACGGTGCATGGCACGAGCCGACAGGCCGAATCGCTCCAGTGCCGTCTCCAGCAGCATACGGCTTGCCGCATCCAGCCGGCAGTCGCGCTCGACTTCCCGGTTGCTCAACGCGTTATTGGTCTTGCCGGCCCGTTGCAGTTGCCGCTGCAGGGCCCGGTTGACCAGTTGCTGGACAGTCCAGCTGTCAATGGTGCCGGGATCCGGCTGATCGGTTAGCAGTTCGCTTTTCAGGTTCGGCACTTCGATGTACAGGTCGATGCGATCCAGCAGCGGCCCGGAGAGGCGTTGCCGATAGCGGCGCACCTGTTCCTCGGTACAGTGGCAGCGGCCGGAAACGTCGCCCAGATAACCGCAGGGACAGGGATTCATCGCGCCGACCAACTGGAACCGGGCCGGGAACACAGTCTGCTGCGCGGCACGCGAGATCATGATGCGGCCCGATTCCAGCGGTTCGCGCAGGACCTCGAGCACGCGCCGGTCGAATTCCGGCAACTCGTCCAGAAACAGTACGCCGTTGTGTGCCAGCGAGATCTCGCCAGGCCGCGGCTGGCTGCCGCCGCCGACCAGCGCAACTGCCGAGGCGGTGTGATGCGGCGCGCGGAACGGCCGCTGTTTCCATGTACCCGGCTCGAAACCCTGCGCACTGATCGATGCCACGGCCGCGGTTTCCAGGGCTTCATCATCGGACAATGCCGACAGAAGACCGGGCAGACGCTCCGCCAGCATGGTCTTGCCGGTGCCCGGTGGTCCGATGAAAAGAAGATTGTGCCGGCCGGCGGCGGCGATGGTCAGGGCGCGTTTGGCATGCGCCTGGCCGCGCACGTCGGCCAGATCGGGCAGGGCCAGCCGGGTATCCGCCGTGACGGTGGCATTATGACTGGCCGTGGTGAGGCGCTCGGTATCCTGCAAATGAGCGCATACCGCGAGCAGATGCTGGGCGGGATATATTACCGCGTTCTGCACCAGACTGGCCTCGCTGGCGGCGCTTTGCGGAAGGATCAGCGCGCGTTGAGTGCGGCTGGCGGCCCAGGCTGCCGGTAACGCACCACGGATGTTGCGGAGTTCACCGGTCAGCGACAGTTCACCCAGGAATTCAATGGCTTCCAGAGCGCTGGCCGGGATCTGCTGCGAAGCAGCCAGGATGCCGATAGCGATGGCCAGATCGAAGCGGCCGCCTTCCTTCGGCAGATCGGCGGGGGCGAGGTTGATGGTGATACGCTTGAGCGGAAATTCAAAGCGGTTGTTCAACAGCGCGCTGCGCACCCGGTCTTTGCTTTCGCGGACCGCGGTTTCCGGCAATCCGACGATGGAGAGGCTCGGCAGCCCGCTGGTCAGATGGACTTCAACCGTGACCAGCGGTGCATTGATACCGCTCTGGGCGCGGCTGTAGACGGTGGCGACACTCATTCCCTGTGGTCTTGCTATGGGCCGGCTTCCCGCCGGCGGCTGGTTCGGTTTTACGTTTGTGGTGGCGTTTTGTCCTGCCGACGATCCGACTGGGATTCCAGCTCGTCCAGCCGCTGGATCATCTGTTCCAGACGCTCGCGTGTGCGCGCCAGCAGTGCGGCCTGCACATCGAATTCTTCACGCGTCACCAGATCCATTCTGCTGAAGGCCGAATTCATGGCCTGGCGCAGATGCTGCTCGAAATCGGCTTTGATCTGACGCATGTCGGCAGGCAGGGCGGACATCACGCGCTCGATCAGTTCGTCGATAGGTGGCTGTTTCGACTCATTCATGATGATTGATTACATGCGCTATAAAACCATGACTCTAGCGCGATTGAAGTGAATTGAAAATGCGCGTGTTTGAGCAGGACCGCGTGGCCGACCGAGTCAGGGCTCGTTCCTGCTACTGTAACGAGGCCCCCGTGAAACAACAGAAGGGCCGCAATCTTAATACGATCACACCATGAATCTAAATAGGGCAGAGCGCGCCAATTCTGCACCTGATCAGTGCGTTGTATCCGTCCCTCCACGTCTTTTTTCCACCACAGAATGGTGTTTTTCCGGCTTACTTATTGATCAATATGGCTTTTATATAACTGGCACAGAAAGTGCGATTCATCAGGCCATCAAGAAGGAATTCTTGGTTTTAATTTTGGCAATCATTTTCAGAGGGATTCACATGAAAAATTCTATCAGCAGTCTGATGGTGGGTGCACTGGTACTGGGAGCGCCTCTGGTGGTACACGCTCAGTCGCCACACACTTTCAGTGCCAATGTAGGTTTGTTCACGGATTACCTCTTCCGTGGCATTTCACAGACCAACGGCAACCCGGCCGTTCAGGGTGGCTTTGACTATTCCTATGATACCGGTAGCTTCGCGGACCCTTATGTAGGTGTCTGGGCCTCGAATGTGGATTTCGGTAATAACGACGAAAACATCGAGATGGATTTCTACGGCGGCTTCACCGGTGAATTCAGTGGCGGTCTGGGTTGGGATGCCGGTGTTCTGTATTACCACTACCCTGCTTCCGATGAATTGGCCGGCGACCCGGATTACGTCGAGGGTTACGCTGGCCTGTCTTATACGTTTGCTGGAACCTTGGAACCGACCATCAGTACCTATTTTTATTATTCCCCGGATTTTTTCGGGGAGACCGGTGACGCCATCTATGTCACCCCGACCCTGGATTTGTCGCTGCCGCATGGCTTCGGCTTGAGCTTCGGTTATGGCTACCAGGATGTGGATGACATCGGTGATTATCAACACTGGAACGTCGGTCTGTCGAAGGATATCGGCATATTCAGCCTGGGGCTGACCTACTCCGATACTTTCGACAATGATGACTTCTGCACCGGTATCGATTTGTGTGATGACACATTCGTATTCAGTGTGTCCAGCAGTTTCTAACGGACCCGTCAGGGAATTGATTATGACCCCGCCGACGCTGAATACGCGGGCGGGAGCTACCACCCAAGCAATCGGGAGGAGTAATTCATGAAACTGGTCACAGCGATCATTAAACCCTTCAAGCTCGATGATGTGCGTGAGGCTTTGTCCGAGATCGGGGTGCAGGGTATGACGGTGACTGAAACCAAGGGTTTCGGCCGCCAGAAAGGGCATACCGAGTTATATCGTGGTGCCGAATATGTCGTCGACTTTCTTCCCAAGATGAAGCTCGAGGTCGCAATCGAGGATTCCAAACTGGATGAAGTGCTCGAGGCCATCAGTGCGGCGTCCAAGACCGGCAAGATCGGGGACGGCAAGATTTTTGTATTCGACCTCGAACAGGCGGTACGTATTCGTACCGGCGAGACCGGCGATGCGGCACTTTAATATCCATGCCGCTTGTCATCGTATGTCGATTGCAATCTAGGAACCCGGGAGGAATCTAAAAGTGGACGCAGTCAACTCAATTATCGAAGTCAAATACGCACTCGATACGTTTTATTTTCTGGTCATGGCGGGGTTTGTCATGTGGATGGCTGCTGGGTTCGCGATGCTTGAATCCGGTCTGGTCCGTTCGAAGAACACCGCTGAAATTCTGACCAAAAATATCGTTCTGTATTCAGTAGCCTGTATTGTATATATGCTTATGGGTTACAACGTAATGTATCCAGCCGAAGGTGCCAACTCGTTCTGGTCAGGCATCAGCTTTTTCCTCGGTGGTGATAATACCGTTGAAGAAGTGATGGCCAGTGACGGGGATATCTACTATTCCAATCTGTCTGATTTCATGTTCCAGGTCGTGTTCGTCGCCGCCGCCATGTCGATTGTCTCCGGTGCCGTGGCTGAACGGATGAAACTCTGGTCATTCCTGCTGTTTGCCGTGGTCATGACCGGCCTCATCTATCCGTGGCAAGGGTACTGGAGTTGGGGCGGCGGTTTCCTGAGCGAAGTCGGTTACTCCGACTATGCCGGTTCCGGTATCGTGCATATGACCGGCGGGGTAGCGGCACTGGCCGCAGTCATTCTGCTGGGGCCACGCAAGGGCAAATATACGCCCGACGGCAAGGTGCATGCGCTGCCAGGTGCCAACCTGCCACTGGCCACTCTGGGTACCTTTATCCTGTGGATGGGCTGGTTCGGGTTTAACGGAGGTTCCGAACTGGCGATGGCCAGTGTCGACTCGGCCAATAACGTCGCCAGAGTGTTTGTTAACACCAACCTGGCAGCGGCCGGTGGCTGTGTCGCAGCCCTGATACTGGCCAAGATACTATACGGTAAGGCTGATCTGACCATGGCGCTGAATGGCGCACTGGCCGGTTTGGTGTCGATTACAGCCGATCCGCTCTCGCCGACGCCGGGGCTCGCCGTCATCGTTGGTGGAATTGGCGGGTTCATCGTGGTGCTGTCGATAGTCGGGCTGGATAAGATGAAAATCGACGATCCGGTCGGTGCCATCTCGGTCCACGGTACCGCGGGTATCTGGGGAGTAATGGCCGTCCTGCTGTCGAATGGTGACGCCACCTTCAAGGGCCAAATTATTGGCATCATCTCGATCTTCGCCTTCGTCTTTATCATGAGTCTGATTTTCTGGGCTATCATCAAGGCGATCATGGGCATTCGTGTCAGCGAGGAAGAAGAAATGGAAGGCCTCGACGTGACGGAATGCGGTCTGGAGGCCTATCCGGACTTCCAGCCATCTTCCAAGTAAGCGGTACTTCCCGCTTGATTACAAAGGGCGCTTCGGCGCCCTTTTTTATTGGTTCAGGTTATTCGGTTCCCGCTGGCGGTAAAGCCGACTACAATCAGGACGGTTACCTATAAAAACAACGGGAGCGGAGGTTATCTGCAATGAAGTTGATTACAGCAATCGTCAAACCTTTCAAGCTGGATGACGTCAGAGATGCCCTGTCCGAAGTCGGCATCAAGGGACTGACCGTAACCGAGGTCAAAGGTTTCGGCCGTCAGAAGGGTCATACCGAACTCTATCGTGGCGCCGAGTATGTCGTTGATTTTCTCCCCAAGGTCAAAATTGAACTGGCCATTGACAATGATCGAGTTGATGCTGCAGTTGAAGCCATCATCAAGGCTGCCAATACCGGCAAAATCGGTGACGGCAAAATCTTCGTCACTGATCTCGAGCAGGCTATACGTATTCGTACCGGTGAGACGGGCTCAGAAGCTCTTTAAATCACAATTAATCACACCGCGAATCATGCCCGTTTTGCGGTGATCTCTGGGGAGAGATAACTTATGAATAATAAACTTTGCTGGCGCGCCGGCCGTGCGGCAGCCTGGATGTCGCTATTGTTGCCGGTACCGGTACTGGCCCAGGAAACTGCTCTGAACGGCGGTAATACCGCCTGGCTGATCACGGCCACAGCCCTGGTGCTGTTCATGACCTTGCCGGGCCTGGCTCTGTTTTACTCCGGTCTGGTCCGCGCCAAACACGCGCTGTCAGTACTGATGCAGTGCTTTTCCATTGCCTGTCTGGCCTCTATTCTGTGGCTTGTCCTGGTTTACGGTCTGGCCTTCGGTGACGGCGGCGGCGTCAATGCCTTCGTTGGAACCGGTAAATGGTTCATGCAGGGTGTCGGCATTGAAAGCCTCAGTGGCGATATACCTGAAACCGTCTTTTTCATGTTCCAGATGACGTTCGCCATCATTACGCCGGCCCTGATCGTTGGCGGCTTCGCCGAACGCACGAAGTTCACGGCTGTCATGTGGTTCACGGCACTCTGGCTGATATTCGTCTATGCGCCGGTCTGTCATTGGGTCTGGGGCGGTGGCTGGCTCGCCGAACTCGGTTTCATGGATTTTGCCGGTGGTACCGTCGTTCATATCAATGCCGGTGTGGCCGCACTGGTAGCAGCAGTCGTGATCGGCCGCCGGAGCGGCTTTCCGGAAACACCCATGCCACCCCATAATCTGGCTATCGCGGTCGCCGGGGCCTCCATGCTCTGGGTCGGCTGGTTCGGCTTCAATGCCGGCAGCGCCCTGGCGGCGAATGGCTCCGCCGGTATGGCCATGGTGGTGACACACATCTCTGCCGCAGCGGGCTCACTGACCTGGATGACCTGTGAATGGGTCCGATATGGCAAGCCCAGCGTCCTGGGTATCGTTACCGGCATGGTTGCGGGACTCGGTACAATCACTCCTGCCTCCGGTTTTGTCGGCCCCTTGGGAGCGCTCATAATCGGCGTCGCTGCGGGTGCCATTTGTTATACGGCTACCCAGTATCTCAAGCGGCGCCTGCACATCGATGATTCACTGGATGTTTTTCCGGTACATGGCGTCGGCGGCATATTGGGGACTCTGCTGACGGCGGTATTCGCCAGCGAGGCACTGGGTGGTTTGGGCCTGGAACGGAGCATGGGTATCCAATTTGGGGTTCAGCTGCTCGGCGTTATCGCAACGATAGTCTGGTGTGGCGTGATCACGCTGATTCTGCTGAAAATTGTCGATAAGATCGTGGGACTGCGCGTATCGCCGGAGGAGGAGACCGGGGGTCTTGACGTTGCCCTCCACGGCGAGCGCGGTTACGACCTCTAAGGCATTCATCCGTACGAACCGGAACCCCGCCATCTGGCGGGGTTCTTTATATCGGATACCATGCTGTTGCACAGGTATTTGTCCCGCCTTGTGTGCAGCCCTAGAATCCAGGCAGTCGATATGGCTTTGTATTTTGACTTTCCTTCCGGTCGCGATCATTACTGCGTAATGGGTAATCCCGTCGCCCATAGTCTGTCACCGCGGATTCATCAGGCTTTCGCCGACCAGACCGGTGAAGCTATCGATTATCAGGCGATACTCGTCCCGACCGATGGTTTCGAGACAATGGTCCGCGCCTTCCGTGCCGCCGGTGGCCAGGGCGCCAATATCACGCTGCCGTTCAAACAGGCAGCGTGGGCATTGTGCGATCGGCGCACCGACCGCGCTGACCGGGCGGCGGCGGTCAATACGCTGAGTTTCAGCCAGACTGACGGAATCAGTGGCGATAATACGGACGGTATCGGCTTGGTGCGCGATCTGTGTGATAACCTCCACTGCCGTCTGGATGGAGCCGGTGTGCTTATCCTTGGCGCAGGTGGCGCCGTGCGTGGTGTCATCGATCCCTTGTTTGACGAACTCCCGGCGCGCATCATTATCGCCAACCGGACACCGGAAAAAGCCCGCGAGATAGCCGCGGCGTTTGCCGATCGCGGCGTGATAGAAGGACACGGCTATGAGGATCTTGTCGGTCAGCGCTTCCCGGTCATCATCAACGGTACTTCACTGAGCCTGCAGGGCGAGGTGCCGCCGCTGCCGACGGATGTTGTGGCTGACGGTGGTGTGGTCTATGACATGATGTATAGCGATGAAGCCACCTGTTTCATGCGTTGGGCCGAAGCCCGGGGTGCAGGGCGCACGGCTGACGGACTCGGTATGCTGGTCGAGCAGGCAGCGGAATCCTTTTTCATCTGGCGCGGCATCCGGCCGGATACGGCGCCGATTATGCGCATGCTGCGCCGGGGCGGGGACTAAAAACGCCGGTTGAACAAACCCTTGTGCGTATTCGAGTGACTATAATTATGCACAGCAGAGTGGGTGGTCTTGATTTAGACTTTGTTTAAAGGCCTCTTCAGCAAAGTCAGACTAAGTAATTGTTTCTTCATCAGAAAAGAAAGTGTCCTGACCACCGGTCGCGAATCAAAAGCTTTTTAATCGCTGTCTCTACATAAATTGTCCACTAACTTATCCACAGCTTGAGGGTGGTGGATTTTTACTCAGTTCATTTGCAAGTGTGGCGAAGTCGGCGAGTGTCAGCCGCTCGGCCCGATCACCGGGATCGATGCCCAGAACGGCCATTTTCTCCGGGCTGATGACACCCCGCAGGGTGTTGCGCAGGGTTTTGCGCCGCTGGGCAAAGGCCAGACGAACCACCGTGGCCAGTGTGGCCGGGTCCTCGATAGGGTAGATCGGCTGGTGATAGGGTCGCAGGTGCACCATGGCCGACTCCACTGCCGGCGGTGGCCGGAAGGCGCCGGGCGGGACTCTGAACAGCGATGTGACCTCGCAGGCGAACTGCACCATAACGGACAGTCGCCCATAGTTTTTGCTGCCGGGTGCCGCAGTCAGGCGATCGACCATCTCCCGCTGCAGCATGAACAGCATGTCGTCAATGGCAGCGGCCTGGTCCAGGAGATGGAAGATGAGTGGACTGGAAATATTGTAGGGCAGGTTGCCGATCACGCGCAGGCGGCTGTCTCCGGTCAGGCGGCTGAAGTCGAAGCGCAGTGCGTCGCCGCTGTGGACGCGCAGATCACCCTGGCCGGCGAATTGCCTCGGCAGTTCGCTGATCAGATCCCGATCCAGCTCGATGACCTCCAGTCGCCGCACCGCCTGCAGTAGCGGCGCGGTCAGTGCACCGTGTCCGGGGCCGATCTCGATAATATGCTGGCCGGGCTGTGGATCGAACGCAGCGATAATCCGATCGATGAC
>CAZFUS010000073.1:0-13288 GCA_964522485.1 uncultured Enterobacteriaceae bacterium
ACTCAATCACCTTGGCGACGACGCCGGCACCCACGGTGCGGCCACCCTCACGGATGGCAAACCGCAGCCCCTCTTCCATCGCAATCGGCGCAATCAGCTTCACCGTCATCTTCACGTTGTCGCCAGGCATCACCATCTCGGTGCCCTCCGGCAACGTCACCGCCCCGGTCACATCCGTCGTCCGAAAGTAAAACTGCGGCCGGTAGTTGTTGAAAAACGGCGTGTGACGACCGCCTTCTTCCTTGCTCAGCACATACACCTCACACTCAAAATGCGTGTGCGGCGTAATGCTGCCCGGCTTGCACAATACCTGACCACGCTCCACTTCGTCGCGCTTGGTCCCGCGCAACAGCACGCCAATGTTGTCGCCCGCCTCGCCTTCGTCCAGCAGCTTGCGGAACATCTCGACACCGGTACAGGTGGTCTTGGTCGTCGCCTTGATGCCGACAATCTCGATCTCTTCGCCCACCTTCACCTTGCCGCGCTCCACACGACCGGTCACCACCGTGCCACGACCGGATATACTGAATACGTCCTCAATCGGCATCAGAAACGGCTGGTCCACCGGCCGGTCCGGCACCGGAATATAACTGTCCATCGCTTCGGCCAGCTTGTAGATCGCCCCCTCGCCAATGTCCGAGGTGTCGCCTTCCAGCGCCTTCAGCGCCGAACCCGTGATCACCGGCGTGTCGTCCCCCGGAAAATCGTACGAACTCAGCAGCTCCCGCACTTCCATCTCCACCAGCTCCAGCAGCTCGGCGTCGTCTACCTGGTCGGCCTTGTTCAAAAACACCACAATCGACGGCACGCCTACCTGCCGTGCCAGCAAAATGTGCTCGCGCGTCTGCGGCATCGGACCGTCCGCCGCACTCACCACCAGAATCGCGCCGTCCATCTGCGCCGCCCCCGTGATCATGTTCTTCACGTAGTCCGCATGACCCGGACAGTCCACGTGCGCGTAATGACGCGACTCCGTCGCATATTCCACATGCGAGGTCGCAATCGTTATGCCGCGCTCCTTCTCCTCCGGCGCCTTGTCAATCTGGTCAAAGGCGATAAAACTGCCCCCCCACTTCGTGCTCAGCACCTTCGTCAGCGCCGCCGTCAATGTCGTCTTGCCATGGTCCACATGACCAATCGTCCCAACATTCACATGCGGCTTGCTGCGTTCGAATTTCTCCTTGGACACGGCTGATACCTCTTCTTAAGTTCAGGGTGTTACTGGTTCTTCTGGATAAGCCCTTCAGCAATGTTCGAGGGCACTTCGTTGTACTTCGAAAATTCCATTGAATAGGTCGCGCGCCCCTGGGTGTTGGAACGCAGATCGGTGGCATAACCGAACATTTCCGACAGCGGCACCTCGGCACGGATGATCTTGCCGGTGGGCGCATCTTCGGATCCCATCACCAGACCGCGGCGACGGTTGAGATCACCGTTCACTGTTCCGAGATATTCTTCGGGAGTAACCACCTCGACCTTCATGACCGGTTCAAGCAACACCGGCTTACCCTGCTTGGCCCCTTCCTTGAAACCCATGGAACCGGCAATCTTGAAAGCGGTTTCACTGGAATCGACCTCGTGATAGGAACCGTCATGCAGGGTCACTTTTACATCCACCACCGGATAACCGGCGATAATGCCGTTTTTCATCTGTTCCTGGATACCCTTGTCGACAGCCGGAATGTAATCCTTGGGCACCACACCGCCGACGATTTCGTTGGCGAACTCATAACCGGCTCCGGCTTCCTGGGGCTCGATTTTCAGAACCACATGGCCATACTGACCACGACCGCCTGACTGACGCACGAACTTGCCCTCGGCCTTTTCCACGACCTTGCGGATAGTCTCGCGGTAGGCGACCTGGGGCTTGCCGACGTTGGCTTCGACCTTGAATTCGCGCTTCATGCGGTCGACAATGATTTCCAGATGTAATTCGCCCATGCCGGAGATGATCGTCTGACCGGACTCTTCGTCGGTACGCACGCGGAAGGATGGATCCTCCTGCGCCAGCTTGTTGAGGGCGATGCCCATCTTTTCCTGGTCGGCCTTGGTTTTGGGCTCGACTGCCACGGCAATCACCGGATCCGGAAACTCCATGCGTTCCAGCGTAATAATGTTGTTCTGATCGCAAAGCGTGTCGCCGGTAGTAACGTCTTTCAGACCCACGGCCGCGGCGATCTCGCCGGAACGGACTTCCTTGATTTCCTCGCGGCTGTTGGAATGCATCTGCAGGATGCGGCCGATGCGCTCTTTCTTGCCCTTGACCGGGTTGTAAACGAAATCACCGGAGTTGAGCACACCGGAATAGACACGGAAGAAAGTCAGCGAACCGACGAACGGATCGGTCGCGATCTTGAAAGCCAGTGCTGCGAAAGGCTCAGTGTCATCGGCATGACGTACGGCCTCGGTATCTTTACCGTCATCGAGTACGCCCTTGATCGGCGGAACGTCAATCGGGGCCGGCATATAATCGACGACGGCATCGAGCATGGCCTGTACACCCTTGTTCTTGAAGGCGGAGCCGCACAGCGCCGGCACGATTTCATTGGCCAGGGTACGCATGCGCAGACCCTGCTTGACGGACTCGGCGTCAAGATCGCCAGTGTTGAGATATTTGTCCATCAGCTCTTCCGAAGCCTCGGCCGCAGCTTCGACCATATGCTCGTAATATTCCTGCGCGGTCTCCTTCAGTTCGTCAGGGATATCACGCTGTTCGTAGACCATGCCCGCGGTGGAGTCATCCCAGTAGATCGCCTTCATGCGGATGAGATCGACGATACCGGCAAACTGATCTTCGGCACCGATCGGGATCTGCACCGGTACCGGCAAAGTGCCGAGACGTTCCTTGATCTGCTTGACGACGCGATAGAAATCGGCACCGGCACGGTCCATTTTATTCACGAAAGCCAGTCGCGGGACATGGTATTTATTGGCCTGACGCCAGACCGTTTCAGACTGCGGCTCGACACCGCCGACAGCACAGAACACCATGCAGGCACCGTCGAGTACGCGCAGGGAACGCTCCACCTCGATGGTGAAGTCGACGTGCCCCGGCGTATCGATGATGTTGATACGGTACTCGGGATACTGCTTGTCCATACCCTGCCAGAAACAGGTCGTCGCCGCCGAAGTTATGGTGATACCACGCTCCTGCTCCTGCTCCATCCAGTCCATGACGGCGGCACCATCGTGCACTTCACCCATTTTATGGGACACGCCGGTATAGAACAGGATGCGCTCGGTCGTCGTCGTCTTGCCGGCATCAATATGCGCGGAGATGCCGATGTTCCGATAGCGTTCGATTGGAGTCTTGCGAGGCACAGAGGTTGATCCTTGGTCGTATCGTGTCTTATGAAAATGAATTCATGTTAATTACTGTCGTTTTACCAGCGGTAATGCGAGAAGGCCTTGTTGGCCTCGGCCATGCGATGCGTGTCTTCACGTTTTTTGATGGCATTGCCGCGGTTTTCAGCGGCATCCATCAATTCGCCTGCCAGTCGTGCGCCCATATTCTTTTCACCGCGCGATTTCGAGGCATCGACAATCCAGCGCATCGCCAGCGCCATGCTGCGTTCGGGACGCACCTCGACCGGAATCTGATAAGTAGCGCCACCGACACGGCGTGACTTGACTTCCACTACGGGTCGAACATTGTCCAGTGCCTGCTTGAAAAACTCGACCGGTTCGGATTTCTTCTTGTTTTCAATGCTGCCAAGTGCGCCGTAAACGGTACGCTCGGCCACAGACTTCTTGCCGCCGCGCATCAGCATATTGATGAACTTGGCGATGGTACGTTCACCGTACTTCGGATCTGGCAGAATTTCGCGTTTGGTGGCAACTCGGCGTCTGGACATGGCTGTTGTTTCCTGAATTAAGTCCCGTTAACCCTTGGGTCGCTTGGCACCGTATTTCGAACGGCCCTGGCGACGGGCGCTGACACCGGAGGTATCCAACGTGCCGCGTACGGTGTGATAACGAACACCCGGCAAGTCCTTGACACGGCCGCCCCGGATCAGGATGACCGAGTGTTCCTGCAGATTGTGGCCCTCACCACCGATATAAGTGGTTACTTCCATGCCGTTGGTCAGACGCACACGGGCAACTTTACGCAGAGCCGAGTTCGGCTTCTTCGGCGTCGTGGTATAGACGCGCGTACAGACTCCACGCTTTTGCGGACAACCCTCGAGCGCGGGGACGTTACTTTTGACCCGTTGCCGCTTGCGCGGCTTGCGAACCAGCTGATTGACAGTTGCCATAATAAATAGAAACCCTGTTATCCGAATCACAGCTGACCGCAGCGCGTTACGCGCGGAGCCGTCATTCAATCCTGTTTCGTGGAGTTGGGAGTACCTATGCCGCCGAACCTTTTCCCTTAAAGCACCTCGGGAAGTATCCAGGGTCGTAGCCCGTATCTTTCGCCCCGGTTCTCGAACCGGGCTCCAAGCACCCGTTATACGGGAATTAATCTCAACAGCCGGCGCCGAACCGACGCTTCAAACGAATGACAGGCTGGAGGCCACTCCAGCCTGTCAAAAGAAGCGGGATTTTAAGTGCTTGCGTGAGAAGCTGTCAAGCTGTCGCGAGACATTAAGTGCATCTAACTGCCGGTTGCACCCTCCACCTCACTATCCGACTCTGACCCTGAATTGGCGGTATCGGACTCCACAGCCGCCAGTGGCAACGCCTCCGCAGCGGCGTCGGCCTGCTGACGCTTGAGATGGTGGGCCAGACCGGTGCCCGCCGGGATCAGGCGGCCGACAATGACATTCTCCTTGAGGCCCCGCAGTTCGTCGCGTTTGCCGGAAACACTCGCCTCGGTCAACACGCGGGTGGTCTCCTGGAACGAAGCCGCCGAAATGAATGACTCGGTCGACAGCGAGGCCTTGGTAATGCCCAGCAGTATCGGCTCCCAGGTCGCAGGCTTCTTGCCCTCGGCCTCGATGCGCTCGTTTTGGTCCAGTACGCGGGCACGCTCGACCTGCTCACCCTTGAGGAATTCGGTATCACCGGGCTCAAGGACCTCGGCCTTGCGCAGCATCTGCCGGACAATGACCTCGATATGCTTGTCATTGATCTTTACACCCTGCAGACGGTAAACGTCCTGAACCTCGTTGACGATATATGAGGCCAGCGCCGGGATCCCCATCAGCCGCAGAATATCGTGCGGGGTGGGTGGACCGTCGACGATTGGCTCGCCCCTCTCGACGTGCTCTCCCTCGAAAACCGTCACATTGCGCCACTTCGGAATCAGTTCCTCATACGTCTCTCCATCCTGACCGGTAATGATGACGCGCTGCTTACCCTTGGTATCCTTGCCGGAGCTGATGGTACCGCTGATCTCGGCCAGAACCGCCGGCTCTTTCGGCTTGCGGGCCTCGAACAGATCGGCGACGCGTGGCAGACCACCGGTAATATCACGGGTTTTGGCCGACTCCTGCGGCAGACGCGCGATGATGTCACCGACGTTGACACTGGTGCCATCCTCGACCGTGATCACTGCTTTCGGCGGCAGCATATAATGCGCTGGCACATCGGTGCCCGGAATCTTGAGTTCCTTGCCCTTGTTATCGACCAGCTTCACCATCGGCCGCAGATCCTTGGCGCTGCTGCCGCGCTGCTTCGGATCGGTAATGACCATGGTGGTCAGACCGGTGATTTCGTCCGTTTCGCGGTTGACGGTCACGCCCTCGACAATATCGGACAGTTGCACCCTGCCGGCCACCTCGGTAATCACCGGATGGGTATGCGGATCCCAGTTCGCCACCACTTGGCGGGCATCAACCTTATCGCCATCAGCCACAGTCAGAATGGCGCCGTAAGGGATCTTGTAGCGCTCGCGGTCACGGCCGATGTCATCCTGCACAACCAGTTCACCGGAACGGGAAATCACGATATCGTTACCCGATTCCTGGTGTAGCAGCTTGACATTCTGCAGACGTACAGTTCCACCGTTCTTGATCTCGATATTACTGACAGTCGCCGCGCGCGAAGCAGCACCGCCGATATGGAATGTGCGCATCGTCAGCTGCGTGCCCGGCTCACCAATCGACTGTGCGGCCACCACACCGACCGACTCGCCGATATTCACCTCATGACCACGAGCCAGATCGCGACCGTAACAGGCGGAACAGATGCCGTAGCGCGTTTCACAGGTGATCGGCGAGCGGGCCACAACCTCATCGATACCGAGTTCTTCCAGCTTGTCGACCATCTTCTCATCCAGCAACGTACCTGCAGAAAAGACAACTTCCTCAGTGCCCGGATGCACGGCATCCTGCGCCAGGACGCGACCGAGCACCCGCTCGCCCAGTGCCTCGACGACATCGCCACCTTCCACCAGCGGCGTGATGGTCAATCCCCCGCTCGTGCCGCAATCGGGTTCAGTGACCACCAGATCCTGTGATACGTCGACCAAACGGCGGGTAAGATAACCTGAGTTCGCGGTCTTCAGGGCGGTGTCGGCCAGACCCTTTCGTGCTCCGTGCGTGGAGATGAAATACTGCAGCACGTCCAGGCCTTCGCGGAAATTGGCAGTAATCGGGGTTTCGATAATCGAACCGTCCGGCTTGGCCATCAGACCACGCATACCGGCAAGCTGCCGTATCTGTGCCGCCGAACCACGGGCACCGGAATCGGCCATCATGAAAATCGAATTGAACGAAGTCTGCCGGACCTCATTGCCGTCCTTGTCGACGACAATATCGACACCCAGCTTGTCCATCATGGCCTTGGCGACCTGATCGTTGGTACGCGACCAGATATCGACGACCTTGTTGTAACGCTCGCCGTTGGTGATCAGGCCCGATGCGTACTGATCTTCAAAACCCTTAACCTGCGACTCGGCTTTTCTGATGATATTTTGTTTTTCCGGCGGTACCACCATATCATCGACGCCGATGGAAATACCGGAACGAGTCGAATAGGCAAAACCGGCATACATAATCTGGTCGGCAAATACAACCGTGGCTTTAAGGCCACACTCACGATAAACGGTATTGATCAAACCGGAGACAACTTTTTTACTCAGCGCTTTGTTCATGTGATCAAAGCTGATGCCTTCCGGCAGTAGACGTGACAGAAGCGCACGACCTACTGTGGTCTCAACACGACGCAGTTGTTCATGACGATTGCCGTCGTCATCGATCAGGACTTCGTGTATCCGCACTGTAACCTTGGCATGCAGACCCGCAATGCCGATTTCATAGGCCCGGTGAACCTCGTCGACATCAGTAAAAATCATGCCTTCGCCCTTGGCGCCAACGGCTTCACGGGTCATATAATACAGTCCCAGTACCACGTCCTGGGTTGGCACGATGATCGGCTCACCATTGGAGGGGTTCAGCACGTTATTGGAAGCCATCATCAAAGTACGTGCTTCCAGCTGCGCTTCGACTGAAAGCGGCACGTGCACCGCCATCTGGTCACCGTCGAAGTCGGCGTTGAAGGCAGTGCATACCAGCGGGTGCAGCTGAATAGCCTTACCTTCGATCAGAACCGGCTCGAACGCCTGGATACCGAGACGGTGCAGCGTCGGCGCCCGGTTCAGCATGACCGGGTGCTCGCGGATCACTTCCTCAAGAATATCCCAGACTTCCGGACCTTCACGCTCGACCAGCTTCTTCGCCGCCTTGATGGTGGTCGCCAGACCGCGACGCTCCAGTTTCGAGAAAATAAACGGCTTGAACAGTTCCAGGGCCATCTTCTTGGGCAGGCCGCACTGATGCAGCTTCAGCGTCGGCCCGACGACGATCACGGAACGGCCGGAATAGTCGACGCGTTTGCCGAGCAGATTCTGGCGGAAACGACCCTGTTTGCCCTTGATCATGTCAGCCAGCGACTTCAAAGGTAATTTGTTGGTACCGGTGATGGCACGGCCGCGACGGCCGTTGTCCAGCAGGGCATCAACGGATTCCTGCAGCATGCGCTTTTCGTTACGGATGATGATATCCGGCGCACTCAGATCCAATAATCGTTTCAGACGATTGTTGCGGTTGATGACACGACGGTACAGGTCGTTCAGATCCGAAGTCGCAAAACGGCCACCTTCCAGCGGCACCAGCGGCCGCAGTTCCGGAGGCAGAACGGGCAACACTTTCAGTACCATCCACTCGGGCTTGTTACCCGAGCGCTGAAATGCCTCCAGCAGCTTGAGCCTCTTCGACAGTTTCCGCAGCTTGGTCTCGGAATTGGTGGTCGGGATTTCTTCGCGCAGATTTGTTACTTCCGCGTCGATATCGATTGTATGTATCAGTTCGTGGATTGCTTCAGCGCCCATGCGCGCATCGAACTCATCACCATACTGCTCGATTGCTTCCAGATACTGCTCCTCCGTCATCAGCTTGCCGCGTTCGAGCTCGGTCATGCCCGGTTCGATGACGACGTAAGCTTCGAAATACAAAATACGTTCGATCTCACGCAGGGTCATATCGAGTAACAGCCCCATGCGACTGGGCAGGGACTTCAGGTACCAGATATGTGCGACCGGCGAGGCGAGTTCGATATGGCCCATGCGCTCCCGCCGGACCTTGGTCAGAGTGACCTCGACGCCGCATTTCTCGCAAATAACACCACGGTGCTTCATGCGCTTGTACTTGCCACACAGACATTCGTAATCCTTGATCGGCCCGAAGATCTTGGCGCAGAACAACCCGTCACGCTCCGGCTTGAACGTCCGGTAATTGATGGTTTCCGGTTTCTTGACCTCGCCATACGACCATGAGCGGATTTTTTCCGGCGACGCGAGGCCGATGCTTATGGCATCGAACTCTTCCACCTCGGTCTGCTGCTTCAACAGATTCAACAGGTCTTTCATGGTCTCTTACCTCCGGACGGCGGTTATCCGCACGTTGCCATTCAATTTCATCATGCTCTTATCACTGACAGTGTTACTCATGTGCACGACGCTCACTCAGTTCTGCTCCAGTTCGATATCGATACCGAGCGAACGGATTTCCTTGATCAGCACGTTGAAGGATTCCGGCATACCTGCCTTCATGGTGTGATCACCATCGACGATGCTCTTGTACATCTTGGTGCGACCGTTGACGTCGTCAGACTTGACGGTGAGCATTTCCTGCAGTGTGTAAGACGCGCCATAGGCTTCCAGTGCCCAGACTTCCATCTCGCCGAAACGCTGACCACCAAACTGGGCCTTGCCGCCCAATGGTTGCTGGGTCACGAGCGAGTACGGGCCGGTTGAACGGGCATGCATCTTGTCATCGACCAGATGATTCAGCTTGAGCATATACATGTAGCCGACGGTGACCGGCCGCTCAAAGGCGTCACCGGTGCGGCCGTTATACAGTGTCGTCTGACCGGAACGCGGCAGGCCGGCCAGTTCCAGCAGATCCTTGATCTCTGCCTCACTGGCACCATCGAACACCGGGGTAGACATCGGCACACCTTCCTTCAGATTCTGTGCCAGACTGATGACTTCATCATCAGTCAGCGAATCCAGATCCTCCCGCTTGCCACTGGCGTTGTAGACCTTGTCGAGAAAAGCCCGTATTTCCTTGACCTGGTTGTCTTTCTCGGACTCCAGCATCTGCTGGATCTTGCGACCGAGACCCTTGGTGGCCCAGCCCAGGTGCGTTTCCAGCACCTGGCCGATATTCATACGCGAAGGTACGCCGAGTGGATTGAGCACAACGTCGACCGGCGTACCGTCATCCATAAACGGCATGTCCTCGACGGCGACAATATTGGAAATCACGCCCTTGTTACCGTGGCGGCCGGCGAACTTGTCACCTGGCTGCAGGCGGCGCTTCACTGCCAGATAGACCTTGACCATCTTCAGCACACCAGGCGCGAGATCGTCGCCACTGGTAAGCTTGGCGCGCTTTTCCTCAAAGCGCTGGTCGAATTCCTCGCGCAGTTTCTCCAGCTGGGCATGCGCCTGCTCGAGCTGGACGTTGCCGTCTTCATTGCGCAGGCGGATTTCGAACCACTTGTCACGCGCGATTTCGGCCAGATAGGCCTTGCTGATCTTCTCGCCGGCCTTGAGTGATCCTGGGCCGCCCTCGACCACCTTGCCGGTCAACATTTTCTCGATACGCTGATAGACACCATCTTCCATGATGCGCAGCTGATCATTCAGATCCTTCTTCACCGATTCGAGCTCGGCTTCCTCGATCTGCTGGGCGCGGGCATCCTTCTCGACACCGTCCCGGGTAAAGACCTGCACGTCGATCACCGTACCATTCATACCTGATGGCACACGCAGCGAGGTATCCTTCACGTCGGAGGCCTTCTCACCGAAGATTGCGCGCAGCAGTTTCTCCTCCGGAGTCAGCTGGGTTTCACCCTTCGGTGTCACCTTGCCGACCAGGATATCGCCGGTGTTCACCTCGGCACCGATGTAGACAATTCCGGATTCATCCAGCTTGCCGAGCGCACCTTCGCTGACATTCGGAATGTCCGAGGAAATCTCCTCTGGTCCGAGCTTGGTATCGCGGGCCACACAGGTCAGTTCCTCGATATGAATCGAGGTATAGCGATCTTCTTCCACCAGACGCTCGGACAGCAGAATCGAATCCTCAAAGTTGTAACCATTCCAGGGCATGAACGCGATCAGCATATTCTGGCCCAGCGCCAGCTCGCCCATATCGGTACTGGGGCCATCGGCAAGCACATCACCCTTGGCCACTATGTCGCCGATACGCACCAGCGGCCGCTGATTGATGCAGGTATTCTGATTGGAGCGCGTGTACTTGGTGAGATTGTAGATATCAACGCCCGGATCGCCGGCCGGAACTTCATCATCATTGACACGGATAACCAGACGGGCGGCATCAACTGAATCCACCACACCACCACGTTCGGCCGTCACGGCCACGCCGGAATCGATTGCCACGGTACGCTCAATACCGGTTCCGACCAGCGGCTTCTCGGCCCGTAGCGTCGGTACGGCCTGGCGCTGCATGTTTGATCCCATCAGCGCGCGGTTGGCGTCGTCGTGTTCCAGGAACGGGATCAGCGCCGCGGCGACCGAGACGATCTGGCGTGGCGAGACGTCCATATACTGGATCTGCTCGGGCCGTGACAGGGTAAATTCATTCTGGTAGCGGCAGGACACCAGTTCGTCGACCAGCTTGCCGTCTTTATCAAGGGCAGCATTGGCCTGCGCGATGACGTATTCGCTCTCCTCAATCGCCGACAGGTATTCGATATCCGTGGTCGCCTTGCCGTCAATTACCTTGCGATAGGGAGTTTCCAGAAAGCCATATTCATTGGCGCGCGCATACACGGCCAGTGAGTTGATCAGGCCGATGTTCGGTCCTTCCGGCGTTTCAATCGGGCACACGCGACCGTAATGCGTCGGGTGCACGTCGCGCACCTCGAAACCGGCACGCTCCCGGGTCAGGCCTCCTGGCCCAAGAGCGGAAATACGGCGCTTGTGCGTAACTTCGGACAGCGGATTGTTCTGATCCATAAACTGCGACAACTGGGACGAACCAAAGAACTCCTTCATCACTGCCGAAACCGGCTTGGCGTTGATGATCTCCTGCGGCATCAACCCCTCGGACTCGGCCAGGCTCAGGCGCTCCTTGACGGCGCGCTCAACCCGGACCAGACCGACGCGGAACTGGTTCTCAGCCATTTCGCCGACGGAACGGATGCGGCGATTGCCCAGGTGATCGATGTCGTCGACCGTGCCCTTGCCATTGCGGATATCAATCAGCACCTTCAGCACATCGACAATATCTGAACCTTCACCATGCTCGGCGACCAGTTGCTGGGCCGGCTCGTCGCTGCGGCTGGCCAAGTAGACACTGTCGTAAAGTACACCGGGACCATTGACCGCCTTGCGGCCAACACGGCGGTTAAATTTCATGCGGCCGACCGCCGAGAGGTCATAGCGATCCGGACTGAAAAACAGGTTGCGGAACAGGCTCTCGGCGGCATCCTTGGTCGGTGGCTCGCCGGGGCGCATCATGCGGTAAATTTCGATCATGGCCTCGAACGGCGTGGTGGTATTATCCGTCCGCAGGGTGTCGGAGATATACGGCCCGCGATCCAGGTCATTAATAAACAGCGTCGATATCGTGCGGTCCGGTCCGTTGACCAGCTTCTCGATCAGGTCTTCAGTAATCTCGGCATTGGCGCCGGCCAGCAGTTCTCCGGTTTCCTCATCGATAATATCGCGGGAAATAATGCGGCCACTGAGATATTCGGCTGGTACTTCGAGTTCGGTCAGCTCAGCCTGCTCCATCTCACGGATATGACGCGCGGTAATACGGCGGTCTTTTTCGACAATCACCTTGCCGCGCTTGGTTTTGATATCGAATGCCGCAGTCTCTCCACGCAGGCGCTCCGGTACCAGTTCAAGGTAAAAAACCCCTTTGCTGACCCGGAAATTATTGACATCGAAAAACGTATCAAGGATATCCTGGGTCGTGTAGCCCAGAGCACGCAACAGTATCGTTGCCGGAATCTTGCGGCGGCGATCGATGCGGCAGTAAACGGCATCTTTCGGATCGAATTCGAAGTCCAGCCACGACCCCCGATAGGGAATGACGCGAGCAGAATACAGCAGCTTGCCCGAGGAATGCGTTTTGCCCTTGTCATGCTCGAAGAACACGCCCGGCGAACGATGCAGCTGCGATACGATCACGCGCTCAGTGCCGTTAATGACGAAGGTGCCGTTACGGGTCATGAGCGCCAGTTCGCCCATGTACACTTCCTGCTCCTTGATGTCCTTGACAGGTTTGCTGTCACCGCTGGCCTCTTTATCGTAAATGACCAGACGTACCTTGACACGCAACGATGCAGCGTAGGTCATGCCTCGTAACTGGCATTCCTTGACGTCGAAAACAGGCTTGCCGAGTTCATAGCTGACATATTCCAGCACGGCATTGCCGGAATAGCTTTCTATCGGGAACACCGACTGGAATGCAGCATGTAAACCGGACTCCGCACGCTCGTCAGCCGCAATATCCAGCTGCAGAAACTGCTGATAGGATTCGATCTGAGTCGCCAGCAGATACGGCACCGACAGAATTGTCGGGCGCTTGCTGAAATCCTTGCGGATACGCTTCTTTTCGGTGTAGGAATATGCCATTACGATGCCTCGCAAAAATCTCTAAGCGAATTGCGTCCAGCGCCTGAAGCACGAAAAGGCCGGTGGCCTGAGCCACCAGCCTTCGTGATAAACACGCATTGAAAAGCCAATAACACGCTTTGGGTTTGATTCAATTACTTGACTTCGACCTTGGCGCCAGCTTCTTCGAGTTGCTTCTTGATATCCTCGGCCTCTTCCTTGGAAGCACCTTCCTTCACAGTCGAGGGG
>CAZFUS010000074.1:0-13175 GCA_964522485.1 uncultured Enterobacteriaceae bacterium
GGCCGCTCGTCGATCAGCAGCACGATCAGAAAGCACTCAGGATGGTTGTGGGTGATCGACTGGGCAATGCTCTGCAGGAGCATGGTTTTGCCGGCCTTGGGTGGAGACACGATCAGACCGCGCTGGCCTTTGCCGATCGGGGCAACCAGGTCGATGATGCGTGGTGTCAGGTCCTCGGTGCTGCCATTGCCGCGCTCCAGATTGAGCCGGTCATGGGCAAACAGTGGCGTCAGGTTTTCGAACAGGATCTTGTTCTTGGCCTTCTCCGGCGGTTCGAAGTTGATCTCGTTGACCTTGAGCAGCGCGAAATAGCGTTCGCCGTCTTTGGGTGGACGGATCTTGCCGGAAATATTGTCGCCGGTGCGCAGGTTGAAGCGTCGGATCTGACTGGGTGAAACGTAGATATCGTCCGGCCCGGCCAGGAATGAGCTGTCCGCGGATCGCAGAAAGCCGAAGCCGTCCTGGAGTATCTCCAGTACGCCATCGCCATAGATATCCTCGCCCTTTTTGGCATGGGCCTTGAGGATTTCGAAGATGACATCCTGTTTGCGGGATCGGGCAAGGCCATCGAGCCCAAGGGATTCTGACAGTGTGACCAGCGCCGAGGCGGGCTGTTGCTTAAGTTCTGTTAAGTTCATGTCCTCATGAACGCAATTAGATAAAGGATAGATTGAACGCGCAGGTGTCCCCTGCAGGACGGGTTACCAAAAAATATTAATCAAGTAAGTAGAGGGATAAAGCGTTAAGACAGGTATTACTGTTCTTAATAATAGTTAAGTTAGCACGTCATGCAGGATGCGTCTAGTAGTTTAAAAGCCTAAATATTGCTGTCGATAAAGGCGGACAGCTGCGATTTCGACATGGCGCCGACCTTGGTCGCGGCAACATTGCCGTTTTTAAAAATCATCAGCGTTGGTATACCGCGGACTGCATATTTCTGCGGGGTATCCTGATTCTCGTCGATGTTCAGCTTGGCGATGGCAACCTTGCCGGAATACTCCTCGGCAATTTCATCCAGGATGGGGGCGATCATTTTGCAGGGACCGCACCATTCGGCCCAGTAATCGACTATAACCGGCTTGTCTGATTTAAGTACCTGATCTTCAAATGTAGAATCGGTAACGGCTATTATATTTTCACTCATTTTCGGAACGTCAATCCTTCACAAATCAAGTATCATGGCTATTTTCATCGGAATTACCCCGTGAATGCAAGCGACCGTTCGGTATTACAGACAGGGCGGTCGGCCGCTCCAACCGATTAGACTGAATGACTAATACCTTACTGACTGACAAAGCATTTTCCCAACTCCCGCTGCATGAATCCCTGATCAGGGCACTGACTGACGCTGGCCTTACCCACTGCACGCCGATCCAGGCCGAAGCCCTGCCGCTGATGCTGGCCGATCGGGATATCGCCGGCCAGGCCCAGACCGGCACCGGCAAGACCGCCGCCTTTCTGCTGGCTGCCTACAATCGCCTGCTGCGCGCCAGCCCGGCTGCTGAACGGCGTCCGGAGCAGCCACGGGCGCTGATGATCGCACCCACGCGCGAACTCGCCATCCAGATTCACAAGGATGCTGTCACCCTGAACAAATACGCCGGATTCAAACTCGTTCTGGTCTATGGCGGCATCGACTATGACAAGCAGCGCGACCAGCTCCGTGACGGCGTTGATATATTGATCGGTACCCCCGGCCGCCTGATTGACTATTACAAGCAGAAGATTTACGACCTGCGCGCAGCCGAGGTCGTGGTGCTCGATGAGGCCGATCGCATGTTCGATCTGGGCTTTATCAAGGACGTGCGTTATCTGTTGCGGCGTCTGCCGCCGGTCGACAAACGGCTGGGGCTGCTGTTTTCAGCGACGCTGCCTTACAAAGTCACCGAGCTTGCCTACGAGCACATGAATAACCCGGAGCTGATCCGGATCAATCCGGACCAGGTCACCGCCGACAAGGTGACACAGGTGCTGTATCACATTTCCAAGGAAGAAAAGATCCCGCTGCTGCTGGGTCTCCTCAACCAGATCGATCCCAAGCGCACTATCGTGTTCGTCAACACCAAGCATGTGGCGGAGAAAGTCTGGGGTTATCTGGAGGGCAACGGTTATCAGGCCGCCATTCTGTCCGGTGACGTGCCACAGAATAAGCGTCAGAAAATGTTTCAGCGTTTTTCCGAAGGTGAACTGGCGGTTCTGGTCGCCACGGATGTTGCCTCCCGCGGCCTGCACATTCCCAATGTGAGCCATGTAATCAACTTCGATCTGCCGCAGAATGCCGAGGACTATGTGCACCGCATCGGCCGGACGGCACGGGCGGGCGCCGCCGGCGATGCCGTCAGCCTGGCGTGCGAGGAGTATGTCTATTCGCTGATGGACATCGAGGCCTATATCGGCCACAAGTTGCCAACCGGGCAGGTTACAGAAGGCATGCTGGCGGAGCCGGCAGCACCGGTGCGGCGTGAACGCAGCCGCCCCCGGCGTGGTGCGGGCGGCGGCGGTAGCAAAGGCCCAACGGCAAACCGGCCGCGCCGGCGCCACAGCGGCAAGCCGTCCTCAGGGCGTTAACATCACGACGAGAGTCGTGCTTGCAACCACTCGCCGACGGTCTGGATCTCTTCCAGGCACACTGAGTGCGGCATCGGATATTCCTGCCACGTGACTTCATAACCGGCCTGCATGAGGCGGTCGCGGCTGCTGCGGCCATGCTGTACCGGGATAATGGGATCGCTGCTGCCATGCAGCATCATGATCGGTGTGGCGCTATTGGCACTGTGCGCTTCGGTCATCAGGCGATCCGGCAGCGGCAGATAGCCTGACAGCGCGAGAATGCCGGCCAGAGGCTTGCTATAACGCAGACCACCGTGCAGGGCGATGGCGCCTCCCTGGGAGAAACCGGCGACGACGATCCGTTTACTGTCGATGCCCTTGCTGATTTCCGCAGCGACGAGTTCATGCAAAAAACGACCGGATGCAGCGATCGAATCGGCGTCTTCAAGCTGCGTCAGATCCGGGCTCTGAACGTCGTACCAGGCGCGCATCACCATGCCGCCGTTGATGGTGACCGGCCGCTGCGGCGCGTGCGGAAAAATGAAGCGTATACCCAGCGCCGGATCCAGTCCCAGCTCCGGCACGACAGGTTCGAAATCATGGCCGTCGGCGCCGAGGCCGTGCAGCCAGATGACACTGGACCGGTGTTCGCCCGGTGGTTCGATGATTACGGCGTCGTTGACAGTGGCTGGCTGCGAGTTCACATGTTCTCCGATAGTTCAGGCAGTGCGTTATCGTCGCAGTTGCTACAGGCGGCCGCAAGACGGTCCCGGCATAGGTCGCGGCAGATGAATCTGCTATTCTCGCCGACGGTTACCGCGGACTTTTCAATAAAGGGAGTTCCTGCCATGTCCCGTCTTAATGCAACTCTTCGCCTGCTGGCACTGGTGAGCCTGATGCTGCTGGCCGGCGGTTGCGGCCAGAAGGGCCCGCTGTATCTGCCGGATGAACCGCCATCTGAACAAACGGACGGCGATTCGGATTCATCATGACGGATGCGTTTGCCTACCGCGACGGCACGCTGCTGGCCGAAGCCGTGCCGCTGAGAACTATTGCCCGGCGCTACGGTACGCCCTGTTATGTCTATTCACGCGCGGCGATCGAGGCCAGCTGGCGGGCGCTGGATGCCGCGCTTGATACGCGGGCGCATCTGATCTGTTACGCAGTCAAGGCCAATTCCAATCTGGCGGTGCTCGATGTGCTGGCACGGCTGGGTTCCGGTTTTGACATCGTCTCGGTCGGTGAACTCGAACGCGTGCTCGCCGTCGGCGGTCGTGCCGATCGCATTGTTTTTTCCGGTGTCGGCAAGCGCGAAGACGAGATGCACCGCTCCCTGGAGGCCGGCATTCGCTGTTTCAATATCGAATCGGTGGCGGAACTCGACCGGCTCAATGAAGTAGCCGGGTCAGTCGGCCGAAAGGCCCCGATCGCACTGCGCGTGAATCCCGATGTGGATGCCGGCACACATCCCTATATCGCCACCGGCCTGAAAGAAAACAAGTTCGGTATTGCCCATCATCAGGCACTTTCTGTCTATGAACGCGCTGCCAGTATGGCACACATAGATATTGTCGGTATCGGCTGCCATATCGGTTCACAGATCACCAGAACGGCCCCGTTTCGTGACGCGGCCCGCCGAATCATGACTCTGGTCGGCGCACTGCGTGAACGCGGTATCGAATTGCAGCACATCGACGCTGGTGGTGGAGTTGGTGTGCGCTACCAGGATGAACAGCCACCCGGGGCGAGCGACTGGGTCGCGGCCCTGATCGAAGGGTTGGACGGCAGCGATCATGAATTGATCCTGGAACCGGGGCGTTCCATCGTTGCGGCGGCCGGCGTACTGCTGACGCAGGTCGAATATATCAAGCGCAGCGAAGACCGCAATTTCGCGATTGTCGATGCGGCCATGAATGATCTCATGCGGCCGGCGCTGTACGGTGCCTGGCAGCGGATTCTGCCGGTCACGCAGCACGCCGAAGCGCAAAGCGCCGCATACGATGTGGTAGGGCCGGTTTGTGAGAGTGGTGACTGGCTGGGCAGGGAGCGCGAACTCGCGATCCAGGCCGGCGATCTGCTGGCGATTGGTGAAGCGGGTGCCTATGGTTTCGGTATGAGTTCGAATTACAACAGCCGGCCGCGCGCCTGTGAAATCATGGTCGACGGCGAGATCTGTCACGAAGTCAGGCGGCGTGAAACCCTGACCGAACTGCTGGCGCCTGAAAGTACACTGCCGGGTTGAATTGCTTGCTGGTCCGGTATGGGACGAAGGAACAGGCTGAACCGGATCATGATGCCCGGGCGGTAGCCGTCGCGCGCTCAAGCGCCCTCCCACGGAAGGATGGCGATGGTTTCTGATTTCCGGGGAAGGTTGTTTTAACCGGCGGCCGGGTTAAAGAAGGATTTCTCCGCTTGACGCAATTCAACAGCCGCGCAGCGGTCGGAATGGTATTAGAAGGGATATATCGACATGGAAAGAATCCCGGAACCGGAGCTGATGACCGACCCGGAACAGGCCCGGGCCTATGCCAGCGCTGATTTCAGTGAGCCTCATGATCGGTTTGTTGAACTGTTCGGCGAGCGCTTCCCCGGATATACACCGGACGGTCTGGTGCTGGACCTGGGTTGTGGCCCGGCCGACGTCAGCATCCGTTTCGCCCGGGCCTATCCCGGGTGCCGGATTTTAGGCGTCGATGGCGCCCGCGCGATGCTGGACGAGGGGCTGAGGGCCGTGGCGGCGGCCGGTCTGGCCGAGCGCATCCAGCTCGTCGAAGGCTATCTGCCGGGAACCGGCTTGCCGGACGTGGCCTACACGGCGGTGATCAGCAACAGCCTGCTGCATCATATGCGCGATCCCGCGGTGCTGTGGGAGACCATTGCTGCGGTCGTGAAGCCGGGTACGCCGGTAGCGATCATGGATTTGATGCGGCCGGACAGTGAGCAGACTGTAACGCAACTGGTCGAGGCCCATGCCGCTGATGCGCCGGCTATATTACGACGGGATTTTTACCGATCGCTGCTGGCGGCCTACCGTCCGGACGAGATCCGAATACAATTACAGACTGCCGGCCTGTCTCATTTGAGTGCAGAGGTGGTCTCGAATCTGCACTGGCTGGTGGCTGGCCGCCGCTAGGGACGCACTATTATTGTGCATTTTAGGCTTGTATGCACATATTTAGTGCATACGATATCCGAGGGTTAGTACGTAAGTCCCTAATATCCGGTACGATCATGGTGCCTGACAGCTGGCATACAAAATGCAAAATACAGTACCCAGAATTTACCTGAACAGCCAACCCATGCGTTACGGCACTGGGAACGCCAATAAATAAGCTGTACCACCGATTGAGGAGATGCAAGAAAATGTCCAAAGCCAAAGTCCAGGAACTCATCAAAAAGAGTGAGGCCAAGTTTATCGATCTGCGCTTTGCGGATACCAAGGGCAAAGAGCAGCATGTCACGATACCCGCCGGCACTGTCGATGAGGATTTTTTTGAGAATGGCAAGATGTTCGATGGTTCATCCATCGCCGGCTGGAAAGGTATCAATGAATCCGACATGGTTTTGATGCCGGATACCGAAACCGCTTTCCTGGACCCGTTCTTCGACGATGCTACCGTGAATATCCGTTGTGACGTGCTTGAGCCGACTACCATGCAGGGTTACGAGCGCGACCCACGTTCACTGGCCAAGCGAGCCGAGGCCTATCTCGAGTCCACCGGCGTTGCCGATACCGCCTTTTTTGGCCCGGAGCCGGAATTCTTTGTCTTCGACGATGTGCGCTGGGGGTCGGGCATCAATGCATCTTTTTACGAAATCGATTCCGATGAAGGTAACTGGAATTCCGAGCGTGTGTTCGAGGAAGGCAACATCGGTCACCGGCCCGGCATCAAGGGTGGCTACTTCCCGGTACCTCCGGTCGATTCACTCCACAACATCCGCGCTGCCATGTGCCAGACCATGGAACAGATCGGTCTGCCGGTTGAAGTGCATCACCACGAAGTGGCGACCGCCGGTCAGTGCGAGATCGGCACCAAGTTCAACACGCTGGTGAAGAAGGCCGACGAACTGCTGGCATTGAAGTATGTCGTGCACAATGTCGCCCATGGCTTCGGCAAGACGGCGACCTTCATGCCCAAGCCGCTGGTCGGAGACAACGGCAATGGCATGCACGTACACCAGTCGCTGGCAAAGGGTGGCAAAAATCTGTTTGCCGGTGAAAAGTACGGTGGCCTGTCGGAAACCGCGTTGCATTACATCGGTGGTATTTTCAAGCACGCGCGGGCGCTGTGTGCCTTTACCAATGCCAGCACCAACAGCTACAAGCGTCTGGTACCGGGTTTCGAAGCACCAGTGCTGCTGGCGTATTCGGCCCGTAACCGCTCGGCTTCCTGCCGTATCCCGTGGGTCTCCAGCCCGAAAGCGCGTCGCATCGAGATCCGCTTTCCGGATTCCAATGGCAATCCCTATCTCGCTTTTGCTGCCATGATGATGGCCGGTCTGGATGGTATTCAGAACAAGATCGATCCGGGCAATGCAATGGAGAAGGATCTCTATGATCTGCCACCGGAAGAAGAACTCAATATCCCGACAGTTTCTACTTCACTGGACATGGCACTGGACGCTCTCGACAAAGACCGCGCCTTTCTCACCGCGGGGGGTGTGTTTACTGATGACATGATCGACGGTTACCTGGAACTGAAATACGAAGAAGTCACCCGCCTGCGTATGACCACGCACCCGGTCGAGTTCGACATGTATTACAGTCTGTAACCTCTGGATCTCCTCATGCCTTCCAGGCCCCCGTCCGGCCAGGCGGGGGCTTTTTATTGCCCAATCGGGCGGTCAACGGAGGGATTGAGTGCGGCAGTTCACAGAACCGTTGCTGTCATCCAGAATAAGGCAATGTCGGTCCGGTCCAACCTTGTACACCGCATCAGACTGGGATAAGCTCAATTTATGCATAAGTTCCTGTTCCTGGCTGTCTTTATCCTGCCTTTGACGGCGACTGGCGGTATCTACAAAAGTGTGGATGACAAGGGTAACGTCAGCTATTCAGACGAGCCATCGCCGGGCGCGGTCGAAATCAGGAAACGGGAAATCCCGACCATGCCGTCTGTCGTTCCGGAAGTGGATCTGGAATCCGATACCGATACAGAGGCGGACGATGATGCGCTCTACAGCAGTATCGAGATCGTCAATCCGGAACCGGAAAGCTCGGTACGCGATAATGCCGGCAACCTGTCCGTCAGCGTGGCGTTGCAGCCGTCGCTCAAGGAGACGCATTCCATTATGATCACGCTGGATGGTGAAGAAGTCGCCAACAGCCGCTCGCCGGTGTTCCAGTTCCAGAATCTGGATCGTGGAACGCATACGTTGACAGCTATTATCGTCAATGCTGAAGGTAACGAAGTGCAGCGTTCCTCGACGATAACCTTCACGATGCAGCGCCACTCCGAACTGCATCGTGACGCCGACGTTCCCGGCACGCAGCAGCCACCTGCTCCCGACGGTCCGACGCCGACCAATCCGCCCAAAGTCACTCCGTCCGGCCAGAACCCGGTCAATCCGAGTTTTCCCGGTCCGACGCCGACCAATCCTCCGAGGGGAAACCCGGGTTCCTGAGCGGGCGACAGCCTGTCCCGGCTGTCCTGTTATCCATCTTCCGTTAAACAATCCTGTGCTGACGGTGCACCGGGGAGTTGGTCTGCATCTTGCTGGTATATTCCAGAGACTTAAATTGTCCTGACACTTCATTTTATAAGCATTTGATTATTTGAATGATTTTGTCTGGTCCCTTATTCGCTTGATCGAGTGGATAGAAAATCTGCACCAGATTAGTGCAAAATGTTCTCAAGTATGAGTCGTCGCACCGTACCGGCACAAACCGTGCTCGATAATCTCGCCACGGCAGTGATGGTTTTTGACCGGGATTCGCGCCTCAAGCTGGCCAATACGGCGGCTGAAAATCTGCTGTCGGTCAGCGCGCGCAAGGTCCGCAACCAGACACCGGCCGAGATTCTGCCTCTGGCGCCGCGATTCGCCGACGCCGTGACGCGTGCGCTTCAGTCCAATCATGCCTTTACCGAATGGGGGCTGGAACTGCAGCTGGCGGATGGCCGCCAGGTGATAGTCGATTGCATGATCACCCCGGTGATCGAGTCCGACGCCCAGGCGCACTGCCGGCTTCTCGTTGAGCTGGTGAGTACACACATGCATGCACGCATCGTGCGCGAGGAAACGCTGCAGGCACTGCACGATGCCGCCCAGGAATCAACGCGCGCGGTGGCGCATGAAGTCAAGAATCCCCTCGGCGGCTTACGCGGTGCCGCGCAACTGCTGGAGCGTGAACTGAACGATGACAGCCTCAAGGAATATACCCGCATCATCATCAGTGAGGCCGATCGTTTGCGCAATCTGGTCGATCGCATGTTGGAACCGAACGGTAAACCTGAATTTCAGGGTCTCAACGTGCATGAGGTTCTGGAATATGTCTGCAGTCTGATGGACGCTGAAACCGACGGGCGTTTCGAAATCCGCCGCGACTATGATCCGAGTATTCCGGCTATACGCGCGGATCGCGACAAACTGATCCAGGCGATACTGAATATAGTGCGCAACGCCTGGCAGGCGTCGGGAGAGTCGGGCGAGATTGCGCTGCGCACCCGTCCGAATCGGCTGTTCACCATCGGTCAGCGCCTGCACAAGCTGGTGGCGCGTATTGAAGTAATCGATAACGGTCCGGGTATCCCGCCAGAAATCGGCACCGGTGCTTTTTATCCATTGATTACCGGCCGCGCCGATGGGACCGGTCTCGGCCTGTCGATCGCGCAGTCCCTGATCCATGAACACGGAGGATTAATCGAGTATGAACGCCGCGACGGCAAAACCGTTTTCAGTATCTCAATCCCGCTGGAGCCGGCCGACAATGAGTGAGCACAAGGAAGTCTGGATCGTCGACGACGATCGCTCCATCCGCTGGGTGCTGGAAAAGGCGCTGGCGCGTGAAGATCTGAACACTCGCAGCTTCGATAATCCCCGCGATGTACTGACGTCTCTGGAACGCGAAAACCCGGATCTGATCATTTCCGATATCCGTATGCCGGAAGGCGACGGCCTGAAGATGATGGAAACGATCAAGGCCAGGCGACCGGACATACCGGTGATTATCATGACCGCCTACTCGGATCTTGACCGGGCGGTATCGGCTTTCCGCGGCGGCGCCTTCGAATATCTGTCGAAGCCGTTTGATGTCGATGAGATCGTCAGCCTGGTCGAACGCGCTATCCGCAAGCAGGAAATTCCCGCCACTTCGGCCGACGGCGATGTCGGCACCGTCATCCCGGAAATCATCGGTTCGGCGCCGGCGATGCAGGAAGTGTTTCGTGCCATCGGCCGGCTGTCACGCTCCAATCTGACTGTGCTGATTACGGGCGAATCGGGCACCGGCAAAGAACTTGTCGCACACGCGCTGCATCGTCACAGTCCGCGCGCCGACAGGACATTCATTGCATTGAACACGGCCGCCATACCACGCGAACTGCTGGAGTCGGAACTGTTCGGCCATGAAAAGGGTGCTTTTACCGGCGCCACGGCCCAGCGTATAGGCCGCTTCGAGCAGGCCAACGGCGGCACCCTGTTTCTGGACGAAATCGGCGACATGCCGGCCGAACTGCAGACGCGTCTGTTGCGTGTACTGGCCGATGGTGAGTTCTATCGCGTTGGCGGCCATGTGCCCATCAAGGTCGATGTGCGCGTGATCGCTGCCACCCACCAGAATCTCGAACACCGGGTCAAGGATGGCAGTTTCCGTGAAGATTTGCTGCACCGGCTGAATGTGATACGTGTGCATGTGCCGTCCCTGCGCGAGCGCCGTCAGGATGTCGTGTTGCTGGCAGAGTATTTCCTCAAGAGCGCCGCGCAGGAACTCGATGTCGAACCAAAACAGTTACTGCCGGAAACGGCTGTGTTTCTCGGCAAGCTCGACTGGCCCGGTAATGTCCGGCAGCTGGAGAATTTCTGCCGCTGGGTGACCGTGATGGCCTCGGGCCAGCAGATTCATATCGATGACCTGCCGCCGGAACTCAAGGAAACCGCTACTGTTGAAAACCAGGCCGCAGACTGGGAAGGACAGTTACGCACCTGGGCTGAATCCAACCTGCATCAGGGTAATCATGGTTTATTGGATGATGCGCTGCCGCGGTTCGAGCGGGTTCTGATCGAATGCGCACTGAAGATCACAGGTGGTCGTCGTCAGGACGCCGCCAAATTACTCGGCTGGGGCCGAAACACACTGACACGCAAGATCAAGGAGCTGGGGCTGGACTTGTGAAGCTCCATTTTAGTTGGCGGGGCAGATCATACAGCACCATATTGGCGAGTACGCAATAGAAGGAAAAGGCAATACGCAGGCATACTTAAAGAACCATCAGCCTTGGCTATATACATCTCTAATTCTCGTATTGGCAGGCATTGTTTGTTTTGGTTTGGAAGCGTGGTGTGGTGTTACCTCGTTACTCAGTGTGGTCGGTGATGCCTAACAACTCATTCAAGTTCGCCTCTGCGGGGCCGGACGCGCTAAAGCGCGCCGCTTAATCCGGGTGTTAGACTGCATCAGACGACCTCCGTGAAATGACTTCAGTTCAGAAGAAAGGACGGTTGCGATGATCACTTCTTCCACGGTCCAGCAGCTAAAGTCTCGCTTTCAGGGTGATCTGATAGTCCCGGGTGACGAGCAGTACGACACTGCACGCGTGGTGTTTAATGTCGCGATCGACCGGCGGCCGGCACTCATCGTCCGCTGTGCCGGCGCTTGCGATGTGATCGAGGCGGTAAGCTTCGCTCGTGAGGAGAACCTGCTTGTTGCTGTCCGGGGCACCGGCCACAATGTCGCCGGTTTTGCTGTGTGCGATGACGGCTTAGTGATCGATCTGTCACGCATGAAAGGCATCACGGTTGACGCTTCGGCGCGTACCGTGCGTGTGGAAGCAGGGTGTAACTGGGGCGAGGTGAACGATGTGCTCGAACCCCATGGCCTCGCTGCTACTGGCGGGTTTGTCTCCATAACCGGCGTTTCGGGCCTCACCCTGGGTGGTGGTCTCGGCTGGCTCGTGCGCAAGCACGGACTGGCGCTTGACAATCTACTGTCCGCTGAAGTTGTGCTTGCCGACGGACGCCAGGTCACAGCCAGCGCTCGGGAGAATGATGATCTGTTCTGGGCGATACGCGGCGGCGGCGGAAACTTCGGCGTAGTCACTTCCTTCGAGTTCCAGGCGCACCCCCTGGACACGGTGCTCGCGGGCACCGTCCTCCATCCGGCGGCGGCCGCCGCCGGCGCCCTCCGCCACTGGCGTGACCTCGAGGCTACTGCACCGGACGAGTCCAACCAGGGTGCGCTACTGTTCCATGTTCCAGACGATCCTGCGGTATCGCCGCCGCTGCGTGGGCTGGCGGTCGCGGGTCTCGGCGGTGTCTATGCGGGGCCGGTGGAGGAAGGGGAAAAGGTTCTCCGACCGCTGCGTCAGTACGGTACCCCGCTGGCCGACATGTTTCAGCCCATGCCGTACAGCGCCGCGCAGCGCATGGCGGATTTCCTCTGGCCGCCCGGCCTTCACAATTATTGGAAATCGAGCTACCTCACTTCGCTCACCGATGACGCCGTCGATGTCATCGTCGATTTCTTTGCGCGCGTCCCCTCGCCGCGGACGGTGATCGTGCTTGAACACAACGGCGACAGCGCCTGGGACCGTGTGCCGGACTCCGCCACGGCGTTTGGTCATCGCGCCTGGCCGTACAACTTCCTCGTGACATCCGCCTGGTCCGATCCGAAGGACACGGAGCGGAACATCGCCTGGACGCGAGAGCTTTTCGAGGCGCTGCGCCCGGTTGCGGCGCCGGGCGCCTACGTGAACTACCTCGGTGGCGACGAAGGTGTCGACGGACTCAAGGCGGCGTACGGCGCGAAGCTTGCGCGCCTTGCGGCACTGAAGACGAAATTCGACCCGACGAATCTGTTCCGGGTGAACCAGAACATCGCGCCTGCCTCGACCATCGACAGGGATGCAACGGCAACCTGAAAAGGGGTAGAGTCCATATCCAGGCGGCGGTGCATGAGGCAGCGGCTTCTGTACAAATTCAGTGAGGTATATCAGGGAATCACAGTCAATGATGTTGTGATCCTCAAGGCGCGCCGCCTATAGACTGCCCACCTTAAGTTCGCCGCTCCCGAGGCTATTCGTTAGCAGTCATTTGCCTTTGCCGGAGGTTTTGAGGAAATATTTTATTGTTATCCGTCCCGCGCGTTATTATGCCGCGTATACATTCAACTGTTCTGAGTAAGGAGTGCTTATGTTTAAAGTGACACCAAACGGACCCAATCGGGTAGATATAGAATTTAGTGGGAAACTAAACAGTGATGATATGAAACTCGCTCTTGATGAATTCGTCAGCAAGACGAAAGACATCGAGCACGGGAAAATGCTGTATCGAATTGATGATTTTGCTTTTCCAACACTTGGGGCTATCGGCGTTGAATTATCACGTCTTCCTGAATTGTTCAAACTGATCAGAAGATTTGACCGTGCAGCGGTTCTGGTTGATAAAGGATGGATTAAGAAAGCGAGTGA
>CAZFUS010000075.1:0-12914 GCA_964522485.1 uncultured Enterobacteriaceae bacterium
GTGAATAGTGAATAGTGAATAGTGAATAGTGAATTCTTGAATAGAGGGAACTGAAAAGTTCCCGGTCGTTTTCAATTTCACTTCACACAAATTAAAGAATTCTATGTTGTTGCACTGCAGCATTCCGCCTGCAGCCGCTGTATTTAAATGCTTGTCCCCGCCACGGCAGTTCAGTACTCTAATGTTGTAAATCACTACATATTTCAAGAATGGCGCAACAAGCCATCATACCCATGCCCGAACCGCAGATGAAATTTATGTCATATCCTGAGACTGCCGGAGGGGGTAACCCTTATGTTAAAAGCACTACAGATAGAGCCGGAGAAGTGTACGGGCTGTCTGCAATGCGAGATGGCCTGTTCCTATCGGGCCGAAGGCGTATTTAATCCCGCCAAATCCCGCATCAAGATATTCACTTTCCACGAGGAAGGGCGTTTCGTTCCCTATACCTGCACGCAGTGTACCGAGGCCTGGTGTATGCATGCCTGTCCGGTCGAAGCGATCGTCTACAACGAAGCGACAGGCTCCAAGGACGTGCTGGCCGATAAATGTGTCGGTTGCAAGGTCTGCACCATTGCCTGCCCGTTCGGCACCGTGAATTACGATCAGGACGGTGGTGTTGTCTACAAATGCGATCTGTGCCAGGGCGATCCGGAATGTGCCAGGGCTTGTCCGACCGAGGCGATCACTTATGTCGACGCCGACCATACCGGTCTGGACAGAATGCGCGCCCACGCTGCGAAAAGCGCCGGGCTCGACGCACAACAGCACTGAGGCCGGAGGTGAACCATGGCTTGGACTCAAAAACTATTACGCATCAACCTGACTGACGGTTCGATCAAACAGGAGCCGTTGAACATGGAGTGGGCGCGCGATTATCTCGGTCAGCGCGGTCTCGCCACCAGGTACCTGGCCGAGGAGATCGATCCGAAATGCGATCCGCTTGGCCCGGACAACAAGTTCATCATGACCACCGGCCCGCTGACCGGCACCATGTCATCCACCGGCGGGCGCTATTCGGTCGTCACCAAGAGTCCACTGACCGGCTGTGTCGCCTGTTCCAACTCGGGTGGCTTTCTCGGCGCCGAAATGAAGGCCGCCGGCTGGGACATGATCATTTTCGAGGGCAAGTCGCCGAAACCGGTCTACCTGTACCTGGAAAACGAGAAAGCCGAGCTGCTGCCGGCTGATGACATCATGGGCACTTCGGTGTGGGCGGCCGACGAGTGGATTCACAAAAAGCATCAGGACCCGCTGATGCGTGTCGCCACCATTGGCCGTGCGGCTGAAAAGGGCTGCCTGTACGCCGGTGTGATCAACGACTTGCACCGGGCCGCCGGCCGTTCCGGTGTCGGCACCGTGATGGCGTCGAAGAACCTCAAGGCGGTCGCTATCCGCGGTACCCGCGGCGTCGGCAATATCAAGGACCCGGCGCGCTTCATGCAGGCGGTCAACGACGGCAAGAAAGTGCTGCACGACAACGCCGTCACCGGCCAGGGTCTGCCCAAGTACGGCACCCAGGTGTTGATGAATGTGATCAACGAGGTCGGCGCCATGCCGACGCGCAACATGCGCGAAGTGCAGTTCGAGGGCGCCAGCAGGATCTCCGGCGAGGCCATGCACGAACCGCGCGAGTCTGACGGCAAGCCGAACCTGGTGACCAACGCCGGCTGTTTCGGCTGTACCATCGCCTGCGGCCGCATCTCCACGATCGATAGGGGCCACTTCTCGGTCGAGAACAAGCCCGAATACTGGGGCGCTTCCGGTGGTCTGGAATACGAGGCCGCCTGGGCACTGGGTTCGGACACCGGGATCGACGATCTCGATGCACTGACCTACGTCCAGTTCCTCACGAACGAGGATGGTATCGATCCGATCTCATTCGGTTCCACGGTGGCCGCTGCCATGGAATTGTACGAGATGGGTGTGATCGACAAGGAAACTACCGACGGCATTGACCTCAGATTCGGTAATGCCGAAGCGCTGTGCCGGATCACCGAACTTACCTGCCGCGGTGAAGGCTTTGGTCTGGACATCGGTCTTGGTTCCAAACGGCTATGCGAGAAATATGGCCATCCGGATCTGTCCATGACCGTCCGTGGTCAGGAATTCCCGGCATACGATCCGCGCGGCATTCAGGGGATGGGACTTGGTTATGCCACTTCCAATCGCGGTGCCTGTCATCTACGGGGTTACACCGTGGCTTCCGAGATACTGGGCATTCCGGAAAAGACCGATCCGTTGACCAGCGACGGCAAGCCGGAACTGGTCAAGGCTTTCCAGGACATGACCGCGGCGGTGGATTCATCGGGTCTGTGTGTGTTTACCACTTTTGCCTGGACCCTCGATGACATCGCCCCCCAGATCGACGCGGCCTGCGCGGGTGACTGGTCACCCGAAAAACTGCTGGAGGTCGGTGAGCGCATCTGGAATCTGGAACGAGACTTTAATCTTGCCGCCGGCGTTTCTGGCAAGGAAGACACTCTGCCGAAACGCTTGCTGAAGGACGCCGCCAAGACCGGTCCGGCAACGGGCAAGGTCAACGATCTGGCGACCATGTTGCCGAAGTATTATGAAATTCGCGGCTGGACGGCGGCGGGTGAAGTGACGCCGGAAACACGCAAGCGCTTCGGTCTGAAAGAGCTTTCGGCCTGAAGGAAGTGAAAAGCAGGCTAGTGAAAACGTGAAAAGTGATTTCGTCTGTCCGGATAGGGTAATGCGATCTCTTTAGATTGCCCGGATACGGTTCACTTTTCACACTTCACTTTTTCACTTCCGGAGGCCAATCAGGCCCGCTGCTGTGGTCTGACGATAATCGTAGACGAATCCAGAGGGACGAACATGAAACACGTCATTGTAGGCGCCGGTCCGGCCGGTGTTATCGCTGCCGAGACGCTGCGCAAGGTACAGCCGGATGCTGAAGTGGTGCTGATCGGGGATGAACCGGAACCACCGTATTCGCGCATGGCCCTGCCGTATTATCTGATAGAAAAGATCGATGAGTACGGTACCCATCTGCGCCATGGTTCGGATCATTTTGAAAAGCAGGGTATCGAGGTCGTTCAGGATCGTGTCACAAGTATCGACAGCAAGACTAAAGCGTTGCAGCTCGACAAGGCTGGCCACCTGAATTACGACAAACTGTTACTGGCCACCGGTTCGCATCCAATCAGGCCGCCGATCGAAGGGATGGACCTTGACGGTATTCACGCCTGCTGGACATTGGAAGACGGTCGCAACATCGCCAGCAAGGCGAAAAAGGGTTCCAGGGTCGTGCTCATGGGCGCCGGCTTTATCGGTTGTATCGTGCTTGAGGCGTTGGCCAAACGCGGGGTCGATCTGACCGTGATCGAAATGGAAGATCGAATGGTACCGCGCATGATGAACCAGACCTCCGGTAATCTGATCAAACGCTGGTGCCAGGAGCAGGGGGTCAGGGTGCATACGTCAACCAGGGTCGAATCGATCGAAAAGCGCGGACTGCTCAGCGGAGGTGGCCTGCGGGTGCATCTGGATAACGGTGAAACGCTGAAAGCGAATGTCGTGATTGCAGCGACCGGCGTGAAGTCCAATATCCAGTTCCTCGACGACAGTGGTATCGAAACCGATCAGGGCATTCTGGTGAACGACCATCTGCAAAGCAGTGTATCTGATATATATGCGGCCGGTGACGTCTGCCAGGGACGGGATTTTTCCACCGGTGAATATACGGTTCAGGCGATTCAGCCGACTGCTGCTGATCACGGCCGCATTGCTGCCATGAACATGGCCGGCCGTGATTTAAAACATCAAGGCTGCGTGAACATGAATGTGCTCGACACCATGGGCCTGATTTCCAGTTCTTATGGACTATGGATGGGGGTCGATGGTGGTGACTCGGCCGAGTTGAGTGATCCCGATCGCTATCGTTACATGAGTCTGCAATTCCAGGATGATGTACTGGTCGGCGCCCAGGCTCTGGGCCTGACGCAGCACGTGGGCGTCCTGCGCGGCCTGATTCAGACGCAGTTGCCTCTGGGCAAATGGAAGGTTCGGCTGATGAACGATCCGACTCGCATCATGGAAGCCTATCTGGGCGCCACCCAGGCCATCGGCCACAATGCCGGCGTGATGTTGAAGGCTTGAAGTGTTTTTTAATGAAAACAGTCCGCAAATGAACGCGAATTAACGCGAATGATAATAAATGCCTGATATGCCGATTGCCCTGTGATGGGGCGCAAGTGTCCGGCACGATGATAATTATTATCGACGTGATTGCTGTTTGTCCATATAAATATTTGCGTGCATTTGCGTTTATTCGCGGACTGGTTATTTTTTTATGACCATCCGCATCAACTTAAAGCTCTACGCATCGCTTGCCGATTACCTGCCCGCCGGTGCAAACGGCAATCAGGTTGATGTGGAATTGCCCGACGACGTAACCCCGCATCAGGCAATCGATCGTTTCAGGGTGCCGCGTGAAGAAGTCCATTTGATTCTGTTAAACGGAGTTTATGTAAAACCGGATGAACGTGATGAACCGGCTTTCAGGGATGGTGATACGCTCGCTGTCTGGCCTCCTGTTGCCGGCGGCTGATCGTGTTCATTTCTCTGCCCTCGGATCATGAAGCGCACTCGTGCCATGGCTTACTCGCATGCCGAGTTTATGCGTCTGCTCCCGAGAGCACTTGACGGTTATGATTATTCAGTGAATCGTGACGTTATTAAAGTCGATGAGAAGCATTACAGAATCCGTATCGAGCTTGGTCCTGAATATGAGCACAGGATCGCCATGCTAGCCACACCGGTAACCGATGTGACTATCTGTCTTGAAGGATTTTCGGAAAACCAGGCTACAGCATTTCTGGAAAAGTTCGATCGAACTTATCGCCGCGGAGGCGGTTAAGGACGTTGGTCCTGATGTTTAGCTGGCACACGAAAGCGTTTTGCGTAATGCTCCGAACCGTCGGCGGTATTGGGCCGGAGTGAGGTTCACCTTGCGACGGAACAGGCGGCTGAAATATCCCGCATCCTCGTAGCCTGCCTGGTTTGCAATGGCCTCGATTGACAAATCGCTGGTTTCAAGCATTTGTTTGGCTTCTTCAAGCCGTATTGCATGTACGTATTCCAATGGCGCCATACCGGTGGCCTGCTTGAAGCGGTGCTTGAAACTGCGTTCCGCAAGGCCTGACAATCGAATCATTGCAGTAACCGGCTTAGCTTTATCGTAATTCTCAGCGATCCAGACTTGGCAACGGGCGATAATGGCATCCTCCACCTGCCGTGTACGGGCAAGGCACGCGAAGGGTTGTTGGCCGATATGATGCCAGTCGATGAGATTAATTCGCGCAACCTGCATTGCAGCCTCGACGCCCGCCGTGCGTGCGATCAGGTAGAGTGCGAGATCCAACCAGGAAGTCCCGCCACCTGCCATAATCAGGCGCTGTGCCTCACCGCTCGCTACCAGCGCGCGCTGGGCGTGTACCGTGACCTTGGGAAAACGCTCGCGCATGACATCGCACCAGGCCCAATGTGTTGTTGCTTCGTGGTTATCTAACAATCCCGCCTCGGCAAACAGCATCGCCCCTGAACAGGCTGCTGCCAGTGTGGTTCCCTTTTTGTAACGTGCTCTTAACCAGGCGATCTCGGTACGGTACCGATCGGCGAGTGGTTCACCTGGCGGCAGATTGACCTCCGGGACACAAATAATTTCGACCTCCGGGCACTGCTCTAGGGAGAGATGGGGTGTAACGACGACCTTGTTACAAATTGACAAGGGGCCCGGCTTCCCGGCCACCAACAACGGTCGAATCAGTTCCGGACCGGGACGACCCGATGTAACGATATCCCAGTCCCGTCCGGCCGAGAGGAACAGATCATACATGCCATAGACCACCGAGCCGCTGGTCTCGGGGAATATGAGAATCGCGATATTGGTGGGTGTCGTGGTCATGGTCGATTTGTCCGATTCCTTGCACAAATGACTTTAGTCTATCGGTTATGACGGTGCTACTTTAAATGTCCAGGAATTAACCACAACCAATCAATCATATCAAAACTGTGAAAACCCTGACACTGAAGTGCACTAACAGTTGAATATCCGCTTTAAATGAGGAATCTGCTATGAGCAAATACCGTAAAAATCTGCCACAAATTGACGGCAAACTCTTCTTGACCGATGGCGGCCTGGAAACAACCCTGATATTCCATGATGGTATGGACTTGCCATACTTTGCCGCATTTGATTTACTCAAGGACGATGCCGGTATCGATATGCTGCGCCGCTACTTTGAACGTTATATCGAGATCGCCCGGCAATGGAATCTGGGCTTCGTGTTGGAAGCGCCAACCTGGCGAGCAAATCCTGATTGGGCGGCGAGGCTGAATTACAGTACCGAGACCCTTGCTGATGTCAATCGCAAGGCTATCGGCCTGTTACTCGAGATACGTACAGCCCATGAGACACACGATAGTCCGATGGTGATCAGTGGCAATCTCGGTCCGCGCGGCGATGGCTATCGGGTCGATACGCGTATGAGCATAGATGAAGCGCGTGTCTACCACTCGCCGCAGGTTGAGACCTTTGCTCAGACCGATGCCGACATGATTTCAGCTTTCACCATAAACTATGTCGAGGAAGCGATCGGAATTGTGCAGGCAGCCCGTGAAGCCGATATGCCGGTCGTGATTTCCTTCACTGTGGAGACTGACGGACATCTGCCTGATGGTGCCGAGCTTTCAGAGGCAATCGTTCGCACTGATCAGGCTACTGACGGCTACCCGGCTTATTATATGATCAACTGCGCGCATCCCACACACTTCAAGCAAATTCTGCGGCAGGGTGGTTCATGGACCGGGCGCGTTCACGGCCTGCGTGCTAACGCTTCGAAACGCAGCCACACCGAGCTGGATGATAGTCAGGATCTGGATACCGGCAATCCGCGGGAACTCGGCAATGAATATCGCGCGCTGCGTGAGCTCTTGCCCAATCTCATGATACTGGGTGGTTGCTGTGGCACCGATCACCACCATATCGGGCAGATCGCTGCCGGCTGCCACCCCGGGGCATGAACGGGGTGCGGTAGGAACTGAACGCACGATTACCGGAGATAAGCATCATGGCAATTTTGATTGAGCAACCGGCATCAGTTCAGGCGGCGGGCAACAAACCCAAGGTCATCGAGGAATATATCGGTCAGGCCAACACGGGCACGAAGGCGCTGAGTATCGCGCGCATGGTTAGTCCCGCGGGCTGGGGGGAACCCGGTCAATCGCCGGGGTTTGATGAATATACCCTGGTGCTGAAGGGTAGACTGCATGTGGAAACACAAGATAGCGGATTCGACGTGCATGCTGGACAGGCCGTGATCACACCGGCCGGGGAGTGGGTCCGCTACAGCACACCCGCAGCGGAAGGGGCGGAGTATGTCGCGGTATGCCTGCCGGCGTTTTCACCGGAAACCGTACACCGTGACACATAACCCTGCGTTGGATGCAGGTTTTATTAAGCGACGGCAATATTCCATGTTCGGATATACACCAAAGCCTGGATTTAACAGGCCGTGATGGATCGATCAGGACAGGCGCCAGTGATGAAAGCGTTCAATGAGTCTAAGGAGTTTTTCGGGTGCATGGGCACGTTTCCAGTTACCGGCGGCGTATTTGTTGGCTTCGGCCATGGTGGGATAGATGTGAATGGTGCCCAGTATCTTGTTCAGGCCGAGGCCGTGGCGCATGGCAAGAATGTACTCGGCAATCAGATCACCGGCACGGGCGCCGACGATCGTCACACCCAGAATGCGATCTGAGCCCGGTGGAGTCAGGACTTTAACGAAGCCAAAGTCGTCACCGTCGGTAATGGCGCGGTCCAGTTCGCTGATATCATAGCGGGTAACTTCGAAATCGATTGACTGATCCCTGGCTTCCTTTTCGTTGAGTCCGACGCGGGCGACTTCCGGCTCTGTAAACGTAGCTGCCGGTATGACGCTGTAGTCCGCGCGAAATTTCCTGAATAGCCCAAACAGCGCATTTACCGCCGCAAACCAGGCCTGATGGGAAGCGGTATGGGTAAACTGATAGGGGCCGGCGACATCGCCGCAGGCGTAAATATTCGGAAACCGTGTCTGTAAATATTCGTTAGTCACTAGTGTGCCGTTATTGCGGGTTTCGATACCGAGTTTATCCAGTTCTAATTCCTCGGTGTTACCACGGCGGCCTACCGCGACCAGTGCCCGATCAAATTCAATTCGTTGCTGACTCTCTACACTTTCTGCGTACAGGCAGGTCTGACCTTTTTCGTTCACAAAACGGCTGGCCTTATAACCCAGCAACAGTTGCACACCATCCTGTTGCAGGGCGGCCTGGACTGCGTTCGCCGCGTCTTCATCCTCGCGCGGCAGCAGTTGCGGCAGCATTTCGACAACCGTGACTTGCGAGCCAAGCCGGGCAAAGCTCTGCGCCAGTTCACAGCCGATGGGGCCGCCTCCGAGTACCAGCAGGCGCCGGGGTTGTTCCTGTAACCGCCAGAGATTGTCCGAGGTCAGATAATCAATCGACTCAAGCCCCGGGATAGGCGGCACAGCCGGCTTGCCGCCACTGGCAATGATGATGCTTCTGGCTGAAAGTGTTTCTGTCTGATCTTTGTGACTTATCTCGACTTCCCACGGTGATAACAGCCGTGCCGTACCACTGCGACAGTCCACGCCGAGCTCACTATAACGTTCGACCGAGTCATGTGGTGCGATTCGGGCGATGACGCTTTTAATTCGCTGCATCACTGCCGGAAAATCTGTGCTGATATTGCCTGTCGGTTGTAGTCCGTATTTCCCGGCCTGTTTGAGTTCATGTGCCTGGCGGGCACTTCGAATCAGCGTTTTCGATGGCACACAGCCGGTGTTCAGGCAATCGCCGCCCATGTTGCCGCGTTCGATCAATGTCACACTGGCTTTGACAGCTGCAGCAATGTAGGCACTGACCAGTCCGGCGGAACCGGCACCAATGACGATCACATTGTGATCGAAACGTTTCGGTTTCTGCCAGCCGCGATACACGCGCCGTGCCTGAATAAAATTCATGATTGCGCGGGCTATCCAGGGAAACAGGCCGAGTAGAACAAATGCGCCGATGAGTTCCGGTGACAGCAGATCGCCAGTGCGCTCGATTTGCGCGATCTGGGTACCGGCATTGACATAAACAATGGTGCCGGCCAGCATGCCGGCCTGGCTGACCCAGTAAAAAGTCCAGGTCCTGATCGGCGTCAGTGCCATGACGATGTTAATAACGAAGAAGGGAAATGCCGGTACCAGCCGCAGCGTGAACAGGTACATGGCGCCGTCCTTCTCGATGCCTTCATTGATCTTTTTCAGCCGCTGGCCAAATTTTTTCTGGACGCTGTCGCGCAGCAGGTAACGCGCGATCAGAAACGCCAGCGTCGCCCCGATGGAAGAAGCGAAAGATACAAGTACCACGCCGGTGAACAGTCCGAACAATGCCCCGGCGGCAATGGTCATGATCGCCGCGCCAGGCAGCGAGACGGCGGTAACGATGATATAGAACAGAAAGAAACCACCAAACACCAGTAGTGGCCGGGTCTCGGCGTAAGCCCGGAACTGGTCGATACCGGATTTCAGGTAATCCAGCGTCAGGTATCGACCGAGATCAAAATAGAAATAGGTGATGACGATCAGGGCGATAACACCCAGTAACAGCAGTTTCCTGGTTTTCATGTTTTAAACCTGTGGAAGCCGGTTATAACGGCGATTGGGCAGATATCATCTGCTTCTGATAATTGATCGCTCAATGGCGCTCGCTGCATGAAGCGCCATACCTGAAGCAGCTGTAACAGCGGTGGTGTCGGAGCATCACGGTTTCATCAAGGCTGTCGGCCAGGCTGGTGCCGAGATCATAGTCCGGATCGTCGTCAACCAGCGTACAGGCATAAATGCGCATGCGCCCATTCTGCTTGACCAGCATGCGGCTGTAGGCACACATGAAATCGGCACGCGTATCTGCCGTGTGGTAAGCGGTCATGCAATGCTCGGTGATGGCCGGTGTCTCGATCTGTTCGCCGGGCAGACCGAAATCCGGGAACCAGGTAACGGCAAGATCTTCCGGCAGCCCGTGTTCACGGAATACGCAACGGAATGCAGCGGCAACCGCATCACTGTCTTCATCCGGATTCCATTGCCGGGCAACCGCGATACTGAATCCCATATTGTGGAGCATGGCCATACCACGCAGGGCGCTGACAAAGTTGCCCCGGCCGCGGCCAGCATCATGACGCGTGGCATCGGGATAATCGAGGCTGATGCGGAAATGGACCGGGTATCCGGCCTCAAGCAGCGGTTCAATCTGGTGAAGACGATGTTGTAACGGTTTGGTGCCGTTGGTCAGTACCAGGCACGATGCCCGCTGCGCGGCGTATTCGAGTATGGTCGGAAAGTCACGGGTCAGGAACGGTTCGCCGCCGGTGAATGATAATTGCCTGACGCCCAGTGCTAGCGCCTCGTCGATATACGGTTGTACATCGGCGAATTTCACCAACTGCAGGCGGTTGTCGCCCGGTTTCGAGCCCTCCAGGCAGAACGGGCAGGCGAGGTTGCAGGCGGTGCCGGTGTGTACCCACAGTTCGTCGAGCCGCGCGGTCTTGATATAGCCGCGCGGTTTACCGGTCGGTGTTCGCCACCAGCTTATGGGTTTATCGAGCACGGCGGCCATGGTCAGCAACAACCAGACTGGTTTTGTTCCGGGTCACTGGTCATGTTAAATGGCAGGGTGGTACCACAACCCGGAAAAATACCGTAATGGGTGGAGAAATCGCCGATAAACTCGAAATAAGATGCGAACCGGCTTTCGCCCAGTATTCTGAAAGTATTGCCGCAGACGGGAAACACGCGGCCACGTTCTATTGTGTGGTGGTTATCAAGTACGAAAACATCTGGTGCGTACTCAATCCCACCTTTATAAATCACGGCCTGGCCATAATCCTCGCAGGCCGGTTCCAGGCCTTCGATGTTGAACAGCCGGTAGGTCGCCGAATAAAATCTCGTCGGTGCCAGCCGTGCGGCGATCTGGTCGTTGTCGATCGTAATCGGCCGGTCATCCACCAGCCGCGGATCGGCGAAGCCGGCCTGTTTGGCGAGATTGAGAAAATCATTCCAGTACAGCGCACCGGCGAGACATTCGCCGTACAGTACCGGATCCTGGCGCAGCTCCGGATCTATGCGGCGGTCGGCATAGACATCGGAAAAATAAAACTCGCCGCCAGGCTTCAATACGCGGTGGACTTCGCTCAGCACTTTTTCCTTGTCCGGGCTGAGGTTGACAACGCAGTTGGAGACGACAATATCGAAACTGTTATCCGCCAGGTTCAGCTGATCCAGCTGTTCGATATAGCCTTCGAGAAAGTCAACATTATTGCGGCTGAAGCCAAATTGGCGGCGATGGTAGTCCTGATGGCGACAGGCGATGGCCAGCTGCTCCGGCGTCATGTCGACGCCGACCACACGGCCGCTCTCGCCGGTCAGCCAGCTCAACAGATAACAATCGCGACCGCTGCCGCAGCCGAGATCGAGAATGGAAGCGCCCTCCAATACTGGCGGGGCCACCAGGCCACAACCGTAATAATGATCGACGACTTCCTCATGCAGCAGTGACAGACCGGGCTTGAGCCAGTCCGGTGGTGCCTGGTCGCAACAGGCATTAGTCTGCAGATCATCACTGCCGGTCAGGGTTTTCCCGTAGTAATCCTGGACTTCGTTGTACATGTTTTCTCCCGGCTTTCCTGTAAATATACCCACCTTGGATGAATAGGAAAGAATATTGTTACAGGTAGCTGTAACAATATAGCCGGGTAGGAATCTCCATTACGGGTTTATTCATTGGATCAAATACCTTACATGTCCAGATTCGGGTTTTGTGTAAGCTCGGCGCTGTTACTGGTGCTGGCTGGTTGCAACCAGGCAAATGAATATGAATTGGTGTTGACCGGTTCCAGTACCATCGCCCCGGTTATGGCGGATCTGGCGGCCATTTATGAGGCGAAGCACCCGGGTTGGCGCATCGATGTGCAAAGCGGCGGTTCCAGTCGTGGCATACATGACGCCCGCCAGATGCTGGCAGACGCCGGTATGGTCTCGCGCGAACTGACTGAGGATGAACAGGATCTGACAGCCCACAGGCTGGCATACGATGGCATTGTTCTGATCGTTAATGCAGGTAATCCGGTGCAATCGCTGACCGATGCCGAAATTCGACGGATTTACAGGGGCGATATAACTGACTGGTCGATAGTCGGGGGAAGGGAGTTACAGATCACAGTGATTAACAAGTCCGCAGGTCGCGCCACACTGGAAGTTTTTCTTGATTATTTCGAACTCGATAACCGGGATATCCAGCCGCATTTGGTTGCTGGTGAAAATCAGCAGGTGATCCAGGCTGTAACCTCGGATCGGGCTGCGGTTGGTTATGTTTCAATCGGTACCGCCGAATATGAGGCGCAAAATGGTGCCGCCATCAAACTGTTGCCGTTGGCCAAGCAGCGTGCCACTACCGTCAATGTGCGTACTGGCAAATATCCAATGAGCCGGCCACTGAACGTGATCACCCGAGGTGCGCCGGACCCCGAACTGGAGGCGTTCATGGAATTCTGGCAGACTCCGGCCGCCGCCGACATCATCAGGCAGCATCACTTTGTCCCCGCGACGCCGTGACCGCTGGCTGACGTGGCTGCTGGCCATGGCCGGTATCGGTGCCGGATTGGTGCTGGTGCCGATCGTCGCCCTGCTCATCGCGCGCAGCCTGCCACTGCTGGAGCCTGCGGTGCTGTGGCAGGCAGTGAGTTCGCTCGACTGGCAGCCGCAGGCCGGACAGTACGGATTGCTGGCCATGCTCGTCGGCAGTCTGCTGGTCAGCCTGCTGGCGCTGGCGCTGGCCGC
>CAZFUS010000076.1:0-12754 GCA_964522485.1 uncultured Enterobacteriaceae bacterium
CTTTCGAAATCATCGAGGAACTGGGCAGGGCGCCGGATTACCATTATCTGCCGGTCGGCAACGCCGGCAACATCACCGCGCACTGGATCGGTTACAGTGAATATTCCTCCAAGGACGGCAAGAATGTTACCGAGGCCTGCAGTTACTGCGAGGGTCACTGCCGTTTCGCCGGTGCGGTGGTCGGCTCAAGACCCGTCATGGTGGGATATCAGGCGACCGGTGCCGCACCGTTCATGCGTGGCGCCATGGTCGATGACCCGGATACGGTAGCAACGGCCATCCGCATCGGCCATCCGCAGTCCTGGGACTATGCCTGGAAGGTCAACAAGGAATCCGGCGGCTGGTTTGATGAATGTAGCGATGACGAGATTCTTGCCATACAGAAACTGCTGGCGGAAAAGGAAGGTGTATTCTGCGAACCGGCTTCTGCCATTTCCGTCGCCGGCGCTATTCGTGATATCAAGAGTGGCAAGGTGCCGCCGAACAGTTGCGTCGTCTGCACACTCACTGGTCATGGCCTGAAGGATCCGGATACCGCCATCAAGCAGAGCACCGGCCCGATGATCAAAATACAGGCAGAACTCGAAGTCGTGAAAAAGGCGATTCTGGATAATATCTCCTGAATGCAATGGAACATGGAAAGTTCTAAGTTTCTGTGGGAGGCGCTTTCAAGCGGCGACATGGACCTGCTCTAACAGCTAATCGAATCGCCGGCTGAAGCCGTCTCCCACAAGTTCTTCTCTCGGCCTGGCGGGCGAGTCACTGAATACAGATGCATAGCATCACTCTCATCATTCCCGGACTGTTGCCACTGCCACCCGGTGTGGAACGGGAGCATCTGCCGGATACATCAGCGCTGGATCGGTTGCTGGCGCGTGCCGATCGTTTCGATGCCTCCGAAGACTATTATCAGTTGCTCTTTGAACAGTTCGGCCTGACAGACGAACCACAGCCGGACTATCCTCTGGCCGCGTTAAGCCACCTGGCTGACACCGGGCAAGCGGAAGGTTTATGGCTGCGTGCCGATCCCGTTCATTTATCGGCCGGCCGTGAAGGCATGGTGCTGTTTGACAGCCACATGCTGCACATTGAACCGGAAGAGGCCAGAGAACTTTCCGCTGCATTGAAACCGCTGCTGGATGAGCTTGAAGGTATGATGCTGGAAATGGTGCATCCGCACCGCTGGTATCTGCGCCTGGATCAGCCTCCCGGCATTCAGACCATCCCACTTGCCGGAGTGAGAGGACGTGATGTCAGCACACGATTGCCTTACGGCAGCGATCAGACCCGCTGGCGACAATTGTTCAACGAAACCCAGATGCTGCTGCATGAAACGGGGGTAAACAGTGAACGTGCCCGTCGTGGTGTGCTTCCCGTCAACAGCCTGTGGTTCTGGGGACCGGGGGAACTGCCGCGACCCGCATCCGATTGCCGTATTGATACGGTCTTCAGTGATGATGTGGTGGTTCACGGATTGGCCGCTTTGCACGGCATTGCGACACACGCATTACCCGGCGGGGTGAGCGATGTGCTGCAACAGGCAAATCGGGCAGAGCGAATATTGATCGTCAATGATCGGGGCTGGGCTTTCAGTGATTATCTCGACGCCGGCGGCTGGCTGGCGTTCATTGAAGCACTCGAACGTGACTGGATGGCTCCATTGTATAAGGCACTGCAGCGCGGCCGGTTGCGACAACTCGATATTCTGGTCCCGGGGTATGGCTTCAGTGTCGTACCACGTCACCTGTGGCGGTTCTGGCGCCGGTCAGTTCAGCTGGTCAAACTCTGAACCTTGATACGCGTAAGTCTGGTTATTCTCAACATACCGTTGTTGGACTGGACGCAGGTCGACGTGGAACAATACCCCCGGCAACACGATTTGCCGCAGATCGATAATTACTTCGACCCGACCAAGGTACTTGGTAACTGCGATTGCAGTCTGCATACCATGGCATCGTAGATCAGCATTTAACTGTTAGCTACCCAGTTCATACTCTTTGCCAACGGTTCCACTCTGAGCCGGCATACTTGATTGGCTGCTGTCGGCAATACCCGGATTCCTATACTGTTTTTGCAATGTATGGGCAATCCACGCCATGACCAGACCAGACACCAGCATGGTCAGATCAAAGCCGGCCATCACCCAGTCGCCATCGGGCAGTGAGACGCCGACATGCACGCATGGCAATAAGCCAGCCTTACACATCCGTTTGTTCGGTCTGCCGGCTTGATAATACGCATTGTGAATATAATAATTATCTTCATAATATGCGTATGCAGATCATTCGTCGCAACCAGCCATCCGTCGATCATCTGCCCGGCGATCTGCCCCCCTTACTCAAACGCCTCTATGCAGCGCGCGATATTCGTGACGCTAAAGAACTTGATTATTCCCTGAACGCGTTACTGCCTTATTCCCAACTGCACGGCATTGCCGGGGCCGTGTCCTTATTAAAGGAAGTCATCGAAGCCGGACAGCGCATTCTGATCGTGGCGGATTTTGACGCTGATGGTGCGACTGCCTGTGCGCTGGCCGTGCGTGGCCTGACCGCGATGGGCGCAAGGGATGTACGTTATGTCGTGCCGAACCGGTTTGAATACGGCTATGGGCTGTCACCGGAGATTGTTACTGTCGCTGCCGAGCAGCAGCCGGACCTGATCGTTACCGTGGACAACGGTATCGCCAGCGTTGACGGTGTCGGTGCTGCCTGCGAGCGCGGCATACGCGTGCTCATTACGGATCACCATCTGCCGCCGAAACAGTTGCCGGCAGCTGATGCAATCGTCAATCCGAATCTGGACAACGACCCGTTCCCGAGCAAATACCTGGCCGGGGTCGGTGTCATGTTTTATGTGCTGATCGCGCTGCGTACGGCATTACGCGATGACGGCTGGTTCAGGAATCAGTTACTGGAAGAGCCCAATCTGGCGCAATGGCTGGATCTGGTAGCGCTCGGCACGGTCGCCGACGTTGTGCCGCTGGATCATAACAATCGCATTCTGGTTGCACAGGGGTTAAAGCGTATTCGCAATGGTGTCAGTTGCGCCGGTATCCGCGCCTTGCTGAGTGTAGCCGGCCGCGATCCGCAAAAGGCCACGGCAACTGATTTCGGGTTTTTTATCGCGCCGCGATTGAACGCCGCCGGCCGCCTGACCGATATGACGCTCGGTATTGAATGCCTGCTGACCAATAACGATGAGTCAGCCAAATCAATGGCGAAACAGCTCGACGCGCTCAATCGCGAGCGGCGTGAACTGCAGAACACCATGCACGACGACGCCGAGCAGCATCTGGCCGATCTCAGTCTGGGCGAAGACCATGCGTGGCCGGCCGGGCTGTGCCTGTATCGCGAGGACTGGCATCAGGGTCTGGTCGGACTGGTCGCCTCGCGGGTCAAAGAACAGATTCACCGGCCGGTGATCGCATTCGCGCCCGCCGGCGACGACAGGAACCTGAAAGGTTCGGCGCGTTCGATTCCCGGTGTGCACGTCCGCGATGTGCTGGATGCCGTCGCAACGCGCCATCCCGGTCTGGTCAGCAAGTTCGGTGGTCACGCGATGGCCGCAGGCTTGAGTCTGGCACTTGAAGACTATGAAGCCTTTGCCAAAGCCTTTGCCGAGGAAGTTGATCGCCACCTGGGTGGCGAAACACCGGTTGGCCAGATTCTCAGTGACGGTGAACTGGGCAACGGTGATCTGTCGCTGCATACGGCCGAATTGATCGCCGGTGCCGGTCCGTGGGGCCAGGGCTTCCCGGAACCGGTATTCGACGGAGAATTCGAAGTCGTCGAGCGCAAAGTGGTTGGCGGCCGGCATCTCAGCCTTAAGCTGAAACCCGCTTCCGGCAACCGGCCTGTCAAGGCGATCGCTTTTGGTACCGACGACAGCCAGTGGCCGGCGCGGGTCGAACGGGTCACGGCGGCGTACCGCCTCGATGTCGATACTTTTGCCGGTCGCCGTCAGTTACAACTGATGGTTGATTACCTCGCGCCTTTATAAAGCGGTAACGAACCAGCCCGTTGTCATTTCGAGACCACGAAGTGGTTGAGAAATCCTGTTTTTAAAGTCCTGGGATCCCTCACGTTCGGTCGGGATACAAACTTTGCCGATACCCGTGAACCCGGTCGGCTTTATTGCCTTGGCCGGCACCGATACAATAGCGGCCTTTAACGCACTCATGAGAGCGAAGCCCATGGTCGAAGTCAATCAGCTGAGCCACCAGATCAAGGATATGCGCGAGCGCAGCGGCGCGCTCAGGGGGTATCTTTGACTACGACCGCAAGGCTGAACGCCTGACCGAGGTCCAGCGCGAACTCGAGGACCCGAACGTCTGGAGTGATCCCGACAGGGCACAGGCGCTGGGCCGGGAACGCGCCTCGCTGGAAAATATCGTCGAGACTCTGAATAACCTGCAGCGCGGCATCGATGACGCCGAAGCGCTGCTGGAGATGGCGAGCGAAGAAAATGACGAGGGTACGCTGAACGAGATCGACACTGATCTCGATAACCTGGAAGGTCAGCTCGGCAAGCTGGAGTTCCAGCGCATGTTCTCCGGCGAAATGGACGGCGCCAATGCATTTGTCGATATTCAGGCCGGCTCCGGCGGTACCGAGGCCCAGGACTGGGCCGAGATGCTGCTGCGCATGTATCTGCGCTGGGGCGAACGGCGCGGTTTTGATACCGAAATTATTGAAGTGTCCGAAGGGGAAGTCGCGGGTATCAAGAGCGCGACGGTGCATTTCACCGGGGACCACGCGTTTGGCTGGCTGCGTACTGAGACCGGTGTACACAGACTGGTGCGCAAGTCGCCATTCGATTCCGGCAATCGTCGTCATACATCGTTTGCTTCCGTATTCGTATCTCCGGAAGTTGACGAAGATATCGATATCGAAATCAACATGGCGGATGTACGGGTCGATACTTACCGTGCCAGCGGCGCCGGCGGCCAGCATGTCAATAAAACCGATTCGGCGATTCGCATGACCCATGAACCCAGCGGCATAGTGGTGCAGTGTCAGAGTGGCCGCTCGCAGCACCAGAACCGCGATCACGCCATGAAGCAGCTGCGAGCCAAGTTATACGAGCTGGAAGTGCAGAAGCGCAACGCGGTCAAGCAGGCGCAGGAAGACAGCAAGTCCGATATCGGCTGGGGCAGCCAGATCCGTTCCTACGTACTGGATCAGTCGCGCATCAAGGATCTGCGCACCGGTATTGAAACCGGTAATACCCAGGCCGTGCTCGACGGTGATCTGGATGATTTTATCGAAGCGAGCCTGAAGGCAGGACTTTAAAAAGTGAAATGTGAAAAGTGAACAATGAAAAGCGGAGCCGTGACTTTTCACGCATCACGTTTCACTGCTCATAATGGCAAAGAGTTAAGAACAAAAGCGAAAATATAAATGCACGATAATGACTCCAATGATCTCCTCGCCCAGCGCCGCGCCAAGCTGACGGAGCTGCGGGGGCAGGGTGATGCCTATCCGAATGACTTCAAGCCGGATACGACGGCGGCGGAGATTCACGCGCAATACGACGCAAAAACAGCCGAAGAGCTGGAACAGTCCGGGATCACGGTCGCTGTTGCCGGGCGCATGCTCACGCGCCGGGTCATGGGCAAGGCGGCGTTTGCGCATATTCAGGATCGCAGCGGCCGCATTCAGCTTTATATTCGCCGTGACGATCTGCCCGAAGGTGGTTACAAAAGTTTCAAGGATTGGGACCTCGGTGACATAGTTGCCGCACGTGGCAGAGTGTTTAAAACCAGGACCGGTGAACTGTCGGTTCATGTTGAAGAACTGCGGCTGCTTGTTAAATCATTACGGCCATTACCTGAGAAATTCCATGGTCTGTCGGATCAGGAGACGCGTTACCGTCAGCGCTACCTGGATCTGATCATGAACGCCGACAGCCGCCGGGTGTTCGATATTCGCAGCCGCGTGCTCGACTACCTGCGCGGTTATTTGCGCGATGCCGGTTTTGTCGAAGTCGAAACGCCGATGATGCATCCGATTCCGGGTGGTGCCACGGCGAAACCTTTCATTACCCATCACAACAGCCTGGACATGGACCTGTATTTGCGGGTCGCGCCGGAACTGTACCTTAAGCGGCTGGTGGTTGGTGGGCTCGAACGCGTCTTTGAAATCAACCGCAGCTTCCGCAACGAGGGTCTGTCGCCACGGCACAATCCTGAATTCACCATGCTCGAATTCTATCAGGCCTACGCCGACTATGATGATCTGATGGTACACACTGAGACCATGCTGAGCGGTCTCGTAGAGAGCCTGTTCGGTACGACCGTCATTGAATACCAGGGTCAGCAGTACGACATGAAAGGTCCTTATCCGCGCCTCACGGTACGTGAAGCGGTCAAGCAGTATAACGACCGCGTGACCGATGAGGATTTTGCCTCGGTCGAAGCAGCGCGGGCACTGGCCGAACGGCTCGGTATCAAAATCGAAGGTAATCCCGGTGCGGGTGTCATCGAATTTGAAATTTTCGAGCAGACTGTTGAGGACAAGCTGCAGCAACCGACTTTCATCACGGCTTTCCCTACCGAGGTTTCACCACTGGCGCGCCGCAATGAAAAGGATTTGTCCGTGACCGATCGTTTCGAGCTGTTCGTAACAGGCCGCGAGCTGGCAAACGGGTTCTCCGAGCTTAACGATCCGGAAGACCAGGCGGCGCGGTTTCGCGAACAGGCGGCACGCAAGCAGGCCGGCGACGACGAGGCCATGCATTACGATGAAGACTATGTGACCGCCCTGGAGTACGGCTTGCCGCCGACTGCCGGCGAGGGCATCGGTATCGACCGGCTGGTCATGCTGCTGACCGATTGCGCCACAATCCGGGACGTTATCCTGTTTCCGCAGCTGAGATTGCGCCAGGATTAGACTCTTCAGTGACGTGGGCGAACTTTTGCCGACGGCGGCAAGTCATAGGATCTAGTATATTCGGGGTGGAAAATTTCAAGACCATTCAGGGTTTTCCCGGATATACTCCAGTATGAATTCTGCCGGATCATTGTTGGGTATGGCGAATCATATTGATTCGGAGGCTCTTAGGGGCCGTCTACTTAAAGTAATAACCGGAGGAATCTCCTATGTCTGACAAACGTAAATTAGGTCCTGTTGCCGCTGCGCTGGGTACTACTTTTGCTATTTCACTGGCGGCCAGCCCGCTTGCCAATGCGGCTGAGAATCCCTTCTCGGTGACCGAGCATGGTTCCAGCTACACGGTCGCCGAGGGTGAATGCGGTGAAGGCAAGTGTGGTGACAAAGAGGAAGGTGAAGGCAAGTGCGGTGAAAAAGGTGATAGCGAAAGCTAAACCGGATACGACAGCTGAGACTGCATTCGGTTGATGCTGATTCGTGCTTATGTCTGTTAATTACCCTGTACAGGGTACCGGTCTGGGTCTGCGGCGGGCTTTTATCGGCCCGCTGGCAGACCGGCCGTCTTCAGAGGTCGATTTCTATGAAGTCGCGCCGGAAAACTGGATCGATATCGGCGGCCGCAATGGCCGTTTGTTACGCCGGTTTACCGAGCGTTGTCCATTCGTCTGTCATGGCCTGTCGCTGAATCTGGGTGGTCCCGCACCGCTGGACGAAGCGTTTCTGCACCGGGTCAGACAATTTCTCGATGAACACAATGTCCGCTGCTACAGTGAACACCTGAGCTATTGCGGCGACGATGCCCACCTTTATGACCTGATGCCGATTCCGTTTACGGAGGAGGCGGTCGATTACGTCGCCGAACGCATCCGGCGCGCCCAGGATATTCTCGGCCGGCGTCTGGCGGTGGAAAACGTGTCCTACTACGCCGCCCCCGGTCAGGCGATGTCCGAAATCGAATTCATCAATGCCGTCATCGAGCGCGCCGATTGTCTGCTGCTGCTCGATGTCAACAATATCTATGTCAACAGCATCAATCACAGTTACGATCCTGTGGAGTATCTTTATGCCCTGCCCGGCGATCGTATTGCCTATGCGCATATCGCCGGTCATGCCGTAGAGGCTGAAGATCTGCGTGTCGACACTCATGGCGCGGACGTGATCGATCCGGTCTGGGATCTGCTGGATAAAGCCTACGCCCGCTTCGGTGTGTTCCCGACACTGCTGGAACGTGATTTCAATATTCCGCCGCTGGAGAAGTTACTCGCCGAAGTGGAGACCATAGTTTCGATTCAGCAGCGTCATGCAGCGATAGAACAGGCTGACAGATCCGTGCATCATGCCAGCGCCTGATCATTTTCGCGCCACACAATACGCTTTTACCCGGCATATTCGCGATCCCGAGAATGAGCCGGCGCCCGCCGATGTTGAAGATCGGCGTATGGCGATCTATCGGCGACTGTTATTCAACAACATTGCCAATCTAATCACCGATGCTTTCCCTGTCCTGCGCAAATTGACGCCCGATGATCGCTGGGAAGCGATGCTGCGCGACTATTTCAAGCACCACCATGCGACCAACCCGCTGTTTCCGCAGATGCCGACCGAGTTTCTGAAATACCTTGAACAGGAACGCGAGGATCCGGGCGATCCGCCGTGGCAGCGGGAACTGGCGCATTACGAATGGCTGAAAATTGCGACGTCCATCGATCCGCGTGAAATCGACATGCGGGATATCGATGCCGGGGGCGATCTGCTGGCCGGTGTGCCGGCCGTTAGTCCGCTTGCCAATGCCGTGGCCTATCAATGGCCGGTACACCGTCTGGGTCCGGACTTCATTCCTGACGAGCCGCCGTTGCAGGCCAGCTATCTGGTTATCTATCGCGATCCCGACGACAGGGTTGGCTCTCTGGAGCTCAATCCGGTCAGTGCCAGGCTGCTTGAGCTGCTCCGGACGCAGACTGCCACGGGCCGGGCGCTGCTGGAACAGATCGCCGCCGAGCTGCAGCACCCGGATCCGCAGGTTGTCATGGACGGCGGCCGGCAGACGCTGGAACAGTTACGTGAGCGCAGCATCGTACTCGGCTGTCGCATGAACTGAAGCGTTATCTACACTTCCCCAATCAACAATAACAACAGGACTGACAGCCAGAATGCGACTGTTGAATCGCCTGCAGGATCTGCTGGATGCTACCCGCGCTTTTGATTTTCTCGCACCGCTGTTGCTGCGGCTGTATCTGGCACCGGTGTTCTGGATGGCCGGTGCCAACAAGATCGATTTTTCCAGTTTCCTGCCCAAGGAAAGCGTGGTCCAGTGGTTTGGCAATCCCGACTGGGGTCTGGGACTGCCGCTGCCCGCTCTGATGGCGTTCCTGGCGGCGTGGACGGAATTACTGGGTGCTGTGTTGCTGCTGGCGGGGCTCGCCGTACGCTGGATAGCGATACCATTGATGATGACGATGATGGTTGCCGCGGTGATGGTGCACTGGCAGAACGGCTGGCTGGCGATCGCCGAGGGCAGTGGCCTGTTCGCCACCGAACGCACGCAGGCCGCGGTCGAACGTCTGGATCAGGCCAGGGCGATTCTCAGGGAGCATGGTGATTATCAGTGGCTGACCGAACACGGCGGTTTCGTGGTGCTGAATAACGGCATCGAATTCGCCGCCACCTATTTCATCATGCTGCTGACGCTCTTTTTTATCGGCGGCGGCCGTTATGTCAGTCTTGATGACTGGATTGCGCGCCGGTTTCGTACTGCTTCATAAAGCACTTTTAAAGAACGGGTATTTGCCTGCCCGGGCATCCGGACCGGCGGCTATTGATCGTTATTGCGAAGCAGAAGCAGGGGATGGCCGCGTCAAATCAACCGGCCTGGGCGCGGCCCTGGGATTTGTCTTCCATGGTTTCGACGAGCAGACGGGGTTTTTCAATCAGATGACCCTGAACATAATCGACGCCGATACCCTGCAGGGCCTCGAGGATTTCGCCGGAGCTGACATTCTTGACGATCGTCTGGGCACCGATGCGGTGACTGAGCAGGTTGATCGCTTCAACAAGTGTGTAGTCCAGAGAATGTGATGTCGGATCGTGTATATGCCGTGCATCGATTCTGATGTAATCGAGTTTCAGGGAATGCAGGTAGCGGAATGCCCCCAGACTGAAGCCGAAATCATCGATCGTGATACGGCAGCCGTAACGCCTCAGCAGGTCGAGCAGCTGTTCACTGCGACCGGGCTCGCTCACCAGCGATTTTTCATCGAACTCGAAACAGAGCCGTTCGGTGACCTTATGATATTTGCGCAACAGATCGGCTATCTGGTCAAGGCTGTGTCCGTCACTGACGGTCTGCCCTGACAGACTCATCGTAAGACGGGCGCTGTCCTGCAGATGCGGATGGCTGTCCTCCAGATTCTTCAGTACCGATTCCAGCACGCTGATATCAATCTGCGGCAGCAGGTGATGGCGCTGGGCGATGGTCAGAAAACGCCGCGGCATGACCACACGATCGTTGTCGTCAGAAACCCGCAGCAGAATTTCGTGCAGTTCCGTCGGATTCTCCTCATCCAGCGGTTTGATGCTCTGAATGAACAGCTTGAATTTCCGGTTGCGGATGGAATCGATAATGATTTCGGCCCAGCGTGCCTCGTTACGGATATTCGAATCAGTGCTCTCATTCGGTTCGCGTAAAACAACCTGATTGCCGCCGTTCTCCTTGGCTTCGTAACAGGCCAGGTCGGCCGTGCGCAGGGTATCGTTGATTGCCGTGGTTTTATGATTGACCGTCACGATGCCGATACTGGCCGATATTTGAAACCGGGCATGTTCCCATTTGAAGTCGATGTCCGTGAGTGCCTTGCGCATCGCTTCGGCGATCACCTGGGCACGTTCCAGACCGCAGCTGTACAGAATGAGTCCGAATTCGTCGCCGCCGATGCGCGCCAGCGTGTCCGTTTCGCGGACCTTCTCGCGCAGACAGACCGCAATATGTTTCAGCAGCGCATCTCCGGCCATGTGACCGTAGGTATCATTGATCTGTTTGAAGTTGTCGAGATCGATAAAACACAGAATGTGCTGGCGGTTCTCGCCGGGGATATTCTGGAGGACATGCTGCAGGCGCTGCTCGAATTCACGCCGGTTGATGAGCCCGGTCAGCGGATCATGCGCGGCCTGCCAGGAGAGCGTCCTGAGCAAATCCCGGCGCTGGGTAATATCGCGGATAACAAATACCGCCCCCGTGACTTCGGCCTCCGCATCACGGATGGGACTGACGTCGAATTCAATGCCGTATTCCAGCCCGTCGCGTCGCACCAGCACGGAATTCTCGGATTCGGTGATGGCGGTACGGTTGTGCAGGCAGCGGACCACCGGATCATCGATATGGACGCGGGTTTGTTCATCAATAATACGGACCACGTCGGCGGCCGGCTTGCCACTGGCGAGGTCGGAGGTCCAGCCCGTGTATTCCTCGGCCAATGGATTCATGAACATCACCCGGCCCTGCAGATTGGTCGTAATAACGGCTTCCTTGATGGATCGCAGGGTGAGTTCGGAGGAAAGCCTTTCCGCATTCAGCCGCTGACCGTTCTGTAAATGATCGTGAACGGCCTTCTTGAGATTGGCATTGTCCTCACGGGTTTTCTGATGGTTTTGATAAAGTTCGGCGATGTGCTGCTGGTTTTCATCGGCGAGGTGGAAGGCGCGCAGCAGGACGTTATTGTAATTGCGGGCTGCCAGCAGTAACGCCGTTGCCATCAGCAGGCCGGTAACCAGCCATGCCACGGGCAGAGGGTCGGATGCGAACGCAAGCGCCAGCAAGGCGGGAACGGCGGCCAGTGCCACAAAGCTCAGGTAACTCTGGAACACGCTGCCCAGAACCGGCAGGTGCAGCGTACAGAGCAGCGACAGCAGAATCAGATACAGCAGTTGCTGATTGATCGTCAGATGCGGCAGCATCAGCACGAAGCCGACGCTCCAGGCCAGAGCGCTTGCACCGGCGAGCATGGTTTCGTAACGCGTCCAGGAAGTGATCGCGTTGATGCGGTTGTCCTGGCGCGAATATTCCCGCAGCAGGATGACATGAAGCAGACTGTTCAGGCTGATGAAGGCCAGCCAGGGCAGCAGCAGATATTGCGGGATCTGGTTCCAGAGAGCGGCGGTCAGGCCGAATGACAGGAGCAGAACGGCGGCGATGCCCAGCGGTGCCTGGCGGAACAGGATGTTTACCTGCTGGCGCTGCTTGGCAGCCTCGGTGCTGGCTACGTACTCGGCGCTGTCCAGTCCCAGTACTTCGGTAGCCGAACTGGCCTCTGCGTGTTCTAGCTTATAGTCGGTTGTTTCCGCCATGCTGCTGCACAGCCTCTGCCGAAGGATTCAAAAAGAATGCGCTGTTTGTACCCTTGCGGGACGGTCATTAGATAAAAGATAGACCAGTCGCCGTTCGCCCCCTGTGATGCGCCACACAATAATGAAAACGCATCTTGCTATACAAATACGTGATTTCTATCTCAGAAACAAGTGTTTAAATGCATATTTGCAGAATCCTGGTCAATTTTGGCGGCTGTCAGCCGTCGCCTTCCAGATTGGGATTCGGAATATGGGTGAAGGCAATGCGCATGGGCGCGCTGTCGCGGGCCAGGTGAGCGCCGCCGAAATAGACGCTGTTACGGCCGAATTTCTCATTGATCGAATCCATCGTCGTATTCAGCTGCTCCCGATTGTGCACATCACCGAACAGCGACAGGCTGTGGCCGCGCTTTTCCAGCAGCTCGGTGAGCACCACGCCGACGCGCAATAACGGCGGTGTATTGCAAGGTCGCCGTTGCCAGAGCTGTTTCAGTGCATGCAGCAGTTCGAGCGTGTCATCGCTG
>CAZFUS010000077.1:0-12681 GCA_964522485.1 uncultured Enterobacteriaceae bacterium
CGCAGCGCGGGTGAACGCCGGAGCGCAGCGACGGCGGCCCGCAGGGTGAGGCGCGCAGCGCCGAATAATCCCTCCCTCTCCGCCAAATTGCTCAAGACTCTTCAATAAAGGCCTGAGCAGTTTTTATACGAGTTGGATAGCAGACAGACTAGCCGCGCGGTTTGTCGGGATGCAATTCTTTGATCAATTCCTCGGCGCGCTGCATATCACGCGGACGCATTTTGGTTTCCAGCAAAGCAACAACACCTTCGGAAACCCAGGCACCGTACTCAACGGCTATCTGATACCAGGCATAGGAGAGAACATAGTCAGGTTTTCCCAGCTGATCACTGTTATACAGAGCGCCCAGTGCTTTCATGGCACCGACGTGGCCCTGAGCCGCAGACTGCTGATACCAGTATGCTGCCTTGTCCGCCCCAGCGGCCACGCCTTCGCCTTTGCTGTAAAGGCGGGCGAGATTGAACTGGGCTGCAGGGAGTCCCTGTTCGGCAGCCCGGTGGTAAAGTTCAAAAGCCTGTTCCGGATCAGCGGGAACCCCCTGTCCTTTCAAATAGAGCAGGGCCAGGGCATTCTGCGCCCGGGCATGTCCTTGTGCGGCGGCCTCACGGTAAGCCTCTGCCGCACGCCCGTAATCCTGCGTGACATCCTTTCCCTGCTCGAATTTATAACCACGCTGGTACGATTCGCTGGCGCTGGGCGCAGAATGCGCAAGGCCAGACCATAAAAGATAAAATATAAATGCCGTGATTCCCGCAAGAATGCCGCTTCGACAGTTTGTCATATTAGAGATCCTTTATATTATCCGTTCTTATGGACCATCAAATGGTGGCAGAGTTACAACGGACAGCATTCACTGCAATATGTGATTCAGCTGTACAAGGGCGGGTGTGTGGCTGTTACACAGAAAAAGCGCCAGCCAAAGCTGGCCGGTGGCGTATGATTTATGTTTGTTTGCCGACAAATTGGTCGATAATGGCTTGTATCAAGAATATTCATAATTCCGACGATTTCGTCGGATAAATTTCTTCGTCTGAAAAACTCTTATTGAAGCGGGTTTTTCTGCTTCGCATGTCCGAAAAACATATCAATTTGTGATAGCCACCTTAAGAACACCATCACGCTGATTGGCAAACAGATCATAGGCTTCTTCTATCTGATCAAGTTTATAATGATGCGTTAGCATCGGCTTCAGATCGAGACGCTCCGATTCAATCACATTCATCAGCCGCCGCATGCGCTCCTTGCCGCCTGGACAAAGTGAGGTCACGATGCGATTATCACCCAGCCCGGCATGGAAGGCGTCCAGTGGTATCTTCAGATCGTTGGAATAAACGCCAAGACTCGACAATGTACCACCCGGTTTAAGCACACGCAGACAGGCCTCGAACGTCGACTGCAGGCCCAGCGCTTCAATGGCGGTGTCCACACCACGCCCATTGGTCAGACGCAGAATCTCATCGACCGGGTCCACTTTGCTGAAGTTAACCACGAGATCAGCACCTAACCGCTGAGCGACCGCTATACGCTCCGGTATCTTCTCAACCGCGATAATCAACGAGGCCCCGCGCAGCCGTGCACCGGCTGTAGCACACAGACCAATGGGTCCCTGAGCGAACACGGCAACTGTATCGCCAATTTTGATATTGGCGGCTTCGGCTCCGGCAAATCCTGTGGACATAATATCCGGACACATGAGCACCTGCTCATCGCTCAGGCTTCCAGGCACCGGCGCCAGATTTGCCATGGCATCAGGCACGCACAGGTATTCAGCCTGACTGCCATCAATGGTGTTACCGAAACGCCAGCCACCCATCGGTTTCAGACCATGAACTGCACTCTGGCCATCCTGGGAGTGCAGGCCATCAAGACAGGCATTGGAATAACCGCTGGGACAGATGGCACCTGCGATAATCCGCTGGCCTTCCTCATAGCCGGATACGTTAGATCCCAGTTTTTCAATCACACCGACCGGCTCGTGCCCAATGGTCAGGCCTTTTTCGACTGGATATTCTCCTTTGAGAATATGCACATCGGTACCGCAGATAGTCGTTGTGGTGATACGAATCAACGCATCATTCGGACCGATATCGGGAATCGCTTTGTCATCCAGTTCGATGCGGCCGGGTTCAACAAACTGAGCAGCCTTCATTTTTGGCGCCATCATTCAATCTCCAATGAATTTCATGCAAGTCTATTCGTTGAGTGGAGATGGTTTCTGATCTGACTCAATCTTTTGTGTTTCTTCCGCCAGTTTGTCCGGATGAACAGACCTGAATTTTCACCGGGTACCCGGAACAGATTTCATTATTCCATTCTAACGCAACTCCGGCTCGCTTTGGTCAGGCAATGTTCCACGCGTGCCGGCGTCCCCGGCTTCGCGCTCGCTTTGCCGCGACTGATTGAATTGCGGTCTTTCACGCCGGAGCCCACTGGGATCGCTTGAGCCAAGTTCTGAATCGTAGCTATCATAGCCATAGTCGGAAGAAAGCGATTCGAACTGCTGCTCGTCTTCGGTCCAGGCTTCATACATGGATCGATTGTCCTGACCCTGAACAGGCGCTGCGGCGGTCAACAGGATCAAGACTGACAGCAGGAAGAAAGGTTTTATTTGAATCCTGGCTGGCATAAGTCCTGTGTCCAAATCTTGGATATCATCATTGAGATTATGAAGATAACTTTTGTGGACGGACTATGCAAAGAGCGCCCTGAGGCTGGCAAAAGGTGGTCGTTCAGGGCATTGCAGATTATTTGCAATCATCTATATGATTTTGCGGTTGTAACATGCCGATGTTGCAATTACATAGTAAAAAACCGCCGGCCAGATTTGGCCGGCGGCGGGTGATAGGGAATGGATCAGCGATTAATCAGTAATCGCTGCCGCTGTCACCCTTTTTGTCATCCTGGCCTTCCTCAGCTCCCGCATTCAGGGTCTGCTGGGTGCCGGTTTCATTGTCACGTTCATCAGGGCTACCATAATCATCACCTGCTATGGCAATGCTACCCATGGATAGCCCCAGAATCATGAACAAGGCAGTTAACCTGTTTTTCAGACCAGTAAAGTTCATAAAGTCTCCATTCCAGTGTTACAACATGAACAGCAACTGTTTGCTGTTGCCATGAGTAATTCAACAAATATGCCAATCAGCAGGTAAACCTCGATGCTTGCAAAATCAACCAGTTGGGGAACTCAAAACGGATAAAAACGGGGCATTGCCTGTGCCGTTCAGGCACATGGCACTCATTGGCACAGTTTTTAGTGACACAGTCGCGTTTAAGGTAGGAAAAGCGTACGGGAAGGGCTTGCCGGCCAAGGCCTGGCTGAATTTAAGTAAGATCGCTCTTTAAATATCACAGTGAAACAAATTTGAGCATTCAGCTCTCTGCATGGCAGTTTCGCCCGTGACCCATTCATTGCCCCCCGGTACACTGGATCGCCATGCTCGCGAAAAAATATGGCAGGAGCGTACTCGAGTTCTCTGTGCACAGCCCGCTTGACCACCCGGGTGCAAGCGTGCCCTGCGGGGCGCGGGCCGGCCCGATCAACTGAATACGGTCGAGGGGGTATTTGGCTGGCATGTGGATGAATCCAGTTTTGCTGTCATAGACACCATTCTGAGGGAAGGTACTCCGGAACCCGTTGGCCCGCAGTCCATGCCACTCCGGGCCCGTGAAATACCGCAGGATAGCGTAGTATCTGTGTAAACTGCAGGGCAATGGCTCTACGTCACATATCAGATTTGCATGCAAGCGAAACTAAAATGTCGGCGCAGTTGCCAAACAGTTTTATCGGCTTTCGATATACAGGAAGGTAACTTATGTTTTTTAAAAAACGATTGCAGTTAACAATATACAGTCTTTCTACATTGTTTGTTATGACAGCATTCAGTTCGGCAAATGCCGAACAGCAGAGCGGTATTCAGTTGCCTGACGGTTTTCGTGCCACAGTTTTTGCCGACAATGTGGGTATTGCACGGCACGTGGCGGTTGCCAGTAATGGTGATGTCTATGTGGCACTGAATGAGCCCGAGCAGGGCAAGGGCATTGTTGCATTACGCGATACGGACGGTGATGGTGTCGCCGATCAGAAAGAGTACTTCGGAGATGTTAATGGCACAGGTATCGCATTACATGACGGCTACTTGTATTTCGGTACGGATACGGAAATCGTGCGCTGGCAACGCCAGCCGGAGGAACTGATCCCGAGTGGTGAGCGTGAGACCATTGTCACGGCCTTCCCGCCGCGCAATCAGCACGCAGCCAAGGCCATCACGTTTGACCGCGAAGGCAATCTTTATGTCAGTGTAGGCGCACCATCGAACGCATGCCAGGTTGAGGATCGGACCAAAGGATCGCCGGGGCAAAAGCCCTGCCCGCTGCTGGACACATTCGCTGGGGTCTGGCGCTATTCAGCGGATAAAACCGGTCAGCAACATCCTGATGATGGTGAACGTTATGTGACAGGCGTTCGCAATGCCGTGGCAGTCGAATGGAGTCAGCCACATGATGCCCTCTATCTGGTTCAGCACGGCCGCGATCAGCTGGATGAGATGTATCCGGAGCTTTTTACGCTGGACGAACGTGTTCAATTGCCGGCCGAGGAATTTCATCGCGTCGAGAGCGGCAGCGATCTGGGCTGGCCCTATACATACTGGGATCCGATGCGGGATGCGCGCATGGTGATGCCGGAATATGGTGGCGATGGCGAAACCGCATCGACAGACAAGGCTTATCAGGATCCGCTGATCGGGTTTCCGGCGCACTGGGGACCTAATGATTTGCTCTTCTATACCGGCAAACAGTTCCCGGAAAGCTATCGTAATGGTGCTTTTATTGCTTTTCACGGCTCCTGGAATCGGGCACCACAGCCTCAGGAAGGCTACCGGGTTGTATTCGTGCCGATGTCTGACAGCGGCAAACCCTCTGCGGAATGGCATACATTTGCCGATGGTTTTACCGGTGCGGATAAGCTGATAGATCCGGGTGCTGCTGAACATCGGCCTATGGGTCTGGCACAAAGCAGTGAAGGAGCACTGTATATCAGCGATTCCACTGATGGTCGCATATGGCGGATCACTTACTGATGATAGTGCTTTTCAGACACCGGCTTGATTTCAAACTCTGGAGACCACATTCAGAGCAGTATTGCCAAATATCTCCTGCGGTTAAATGACCAGTATTTTATGATGGTGCTGCTGAGATCGGAATTTGCAACAGCGGATAGGGCCGTATGAGGCCATAAAAGACACTGCCGGCTGGTCGGGAACAGACCCGGGATCGGGTTCTGATCAGATACAATGGGTATATGTTACTCTTGGATCGCTACTATGATGTTTGACCCTGACTGCCGTCGCTGCTCACGGCTCGATACCTTTCTGAAGGACGTCCGCAAGCGTTTCCCGGACTATCATGCGGCACCGGTTGCGCCATTCGGAGTAGCCAGGCCGGAATTACTGATCGTGGGTCTGGCACCCGGACTGCACGGTGCCAATGCCAGTGGCCGGCCATTTACGGGCGACCACGCCGGCATTCTTCTTTACGAATCGCTGTATCGGCTCGGTTTCAGCAATCGCCCGGTATCCAGGAGCCGGGATGACGGACTGAAACTGAAAAACTGCCGTATCACTAACGCGGTCAAATGCGTACCACCGGCAAACAAGCCTACCGGTGCGGAGATCAATACCTGCAGCGGTTTTCTGCGGACGGAGCTGGAGGGGTTACCCGCGCATACGGTCATTCTGGCCCTGGGGCGGATTGCCCACAATGCCATACTCAAGGCGCTAAACCTCAAACAGTCGGCTTACGGGTTTGGCCACGGTCGGCAGCACGCGCTCGATAATGGCCACTGGCTGGTTGATTCCTATCACTGCAGCCGTTACAACACCCAGACCGGCCGCTTGACCGAACAAATGTTTATCGATGTTCTCAAGCAGGCGCGCAACCTTGTTCGATAGTAACTAATGCCAGGGCAGTCACAACAGTCATTTGTTCCCGTCAAGGTAGTGCACGGCATGACCTCAAAACCGGGCATCTACCGCATGCTCGATGCCGATGGCACGGTACTCTACGTGGGCAAGGCCGGCAATCTCAGGAAGCGTGTCAGCAGCTACTTCACCAGCAAGGCCGACGAAAGTCCGCGTATCCGCAGCATGGTGCGCCAGATCCGCGACATTGAAGTGACTGTCACGCGAAATGAAGCCGAGGCCCTGATTCTCGAAAGCACGCTGATCAAGGAACTCAAACCCCGTTACAATGTACTGTTCCGGGACGACAAAAGTTACCCGTTTATTCAGCTCAGCGAACATGAGTTTCCACGCCTCAGCTTCTATCGTGGTTCGCGCCGGCAGAAGGGACGCTATTTCGGTCCGTATCCCAGCGCCGGTGCGGTGCGACGCACCCTGAATCTGATTCAGAAACTGTTTATGATCCGCCAGTGCAGCGACAGCTTCTACCGCAACCGCTCGCGGCCCTGTCTGCAGTACCAGATCAAGCGCTGTACCGCGCCCTGTGTCGGTTATATTAACGAACAGGATTACCGCCGCGATGTCCAGCATGCCGTCATGTTCCTGGAAGGGCGCAACGAGGAGGTCATTGAAGCGCTAATGCAGCCCATGCAGGAGGCTTCGGAGAAGCTGGAATTTGAACGCGCCGCCCAGTATCGCGACCAGATCAAGAATCTGCGTCAGGTTCAGGCGGAGCATCAGCGCAGCGATCCTGATACCGATCTGGACGTTACCGCCTGCGCCATTCGCGAGGGTATGGCCTGTGTGCAGGTCCTGTTTGTTCGCAACGGCATCAACATCGGTCACCGTACCTATTTCCCGCAACATGCCCGCGATGCCGCCGCCGGGCATATTCTGGGTGCGTTTCTGCAGCAGTATTATCTGGGCAGCAGTATCGAGAAAATGATTCCGGCGACTTTTCTGACCAGTCATGAGCCTGATGACAGCACGGTTCTGGCACAGGTGCTCGGCGAGCGCGCCGGTCATCAGGTCCACATCGTGTCCAGGCCGCGCGGTGAGCGGGCGCGCTGGCTGCGCATGGCTGAAGACAATGCAGTCCTTGCCCTGGCGCAACAGGTCGGCAAGGATAAAGATCTGAGTCGCCGGCTATATGATCTGCAGCAGGCTTTGAATCTGCCGGAAGTACCGCAAAGGCTTGAATGTTTCGATATCAGCCATACCCAGGGCGAGGCGACTGTCGCTGCGTGCGTGGTCCTGGGGCCGGCCGGTCCGATCAAGGACGATTACCGGCGCTTCAATATCCGGAATATTACGCCGGGAGACGATTACGCTGCCATGGCCCAGGTTATACAGCGACGTTACACGCGCATCAAAAAAGAGGAGGGCAGACTGCCCGATGTACTGCTCATAGACGGCGGCAAAGGCCAGGTCAGCAGGGCGCTGGAAGTGCTGGAGGAGCTGCAGGTAACCGGTCTGTATGTACTGGGGGTGGCAAAGGGGCCCGGCCGGCGGCCCGGGCTGGAGACCCTGATTCTGGAAGACGGCGAAACCAGCCGCCGTCTGGCACCGGATTCACCCGCCCTGCATCTGATTCAGCAGATGCGCGACGAGGCCCACCGTTTCGCCATCACCGGTCACCGCGCCGCGCGCGGCAAGGCGCGTACGATATCGCAGCTGGAACAGATCGAAGGCGTCGGAGCGAAACGCCGGCAGCAGTTGATTCGCTATTTTGGCGGTCTGCAGGAGGTTTCCCGCGCCGGCATCGAGGAACTGGTGCGGGTACCGGGCATCAACAGGAATCTGGCCCAGCGTATCTATGATTCGCTGCATGGCGGCGGCTGATATACTGTTCCAGGCTCTGACGATAAGAATAAGCCATGGCTATCGAGCCGAAAAACATTCCCAACACCCTGACCCTGATCCGGATTGCGCTGATACCGGTTTTTGTACTCTGTTTTTATTTGCCCCTGCCGCACCAGTATCCTGTGGCCGCACTGGTTTTCGGCTTTGCCGCCATTACCGATCTGCTTGACGGTTACCTGGCGCGGCGGCTCAATCAGATATCGAGTCTGGGCGCGTTTCTGGATCCGGTGGCCGACAAGCTCATGGTCGCGGTCGTCCTCATCCTGCTGGTGGAGCGTGACCCCTCCGCGTGGCTGGCATTGCCGGCGGCGATCATCGTCGGGCGGGAAATTACAGTTTCCGCGCTGCGTGAATGGATGGCTGAACTCGGCGCCAGCAGCAGCGTTGCTGTCTCTATTTACGGCAAATTCAAAACCACTGCACAGATGATCGCATTGTTCATGCTGGTTTATAAGGTGCCGCTGCTTGGTCTGCCCATGTTCGGCATCGGCATGGTCCTGTTATACGCAGCGGCGATTCTGACGCTCATATCGATGTGTCAGTATATGCTGTCCGCCTGGCCGAAACTCCGCGACCGTGCTCCGTAAGCGCTGGCGGGCCCGGAAAAACCGGCCTAAGTTGATGACTGGAAAAGGATATTGACAGCTTCCCCGGCGTCGTTAGAATAGCCTGTCCTGTAGTGGAAACCGTTCAGATAGACTGAAATCGTTTATCCGGCGGATAAATGCAGTTCGCTTCAGGCTATAAGGTTTATATGCGGGAATAGCTCAGTTGGTAGAGCACAACCTTGCCAAGGTTGGGGTCGCGAGTTCGAGTCTCGTTTCCCGCTCCAGATTCAAAGACTTACAAGCCCCAAAATTATTTTCTAGAAATACATTTTGTAGTCTAGCCCTCACCCGACTGTTCCATCTGGGCCGTTTTGCGTTAGCCGGCTAACGCAATTTGTCTATCCGGGCAGCGTCAGCTCGGCCCGGACTTCCAGATACATATCGTCGGTGATCTTGCCGCCGTCGAGGTAGATTTGCGTCATTATCAAGTGTATGCGTTTCCATAACGAACATGGACGCGGCCCAGACATCGGCGATCTCGTTCTCCATCCTTTCAGATAACAGGCCAGCGCCGTCCCAGTGTTCATCGGTACCCGGGCGTGTCATCTTTTTTGCGGCTTCCTGTATAAGTTCTCCTCATTCCTCGACCAGCTTAGCCAGTCCGTTAGCTGTCATCATTGATGCCGCCCCTCTTAAGTGCATGCGCATGCCAGTTCGCACAGGCCGCAGCGGTGGTGGTGATATGTTGTATATACTTCTCGTGACCACCGTAGCGCGCCTTGCAGGAGAAGGCCAGGAGATAATCGTGCCCGCAGTTGTCGCAGTAGACTCGGGCAAAGCCCTGAATCCTTCATTTCCGATTGCCGGCGCGCGGGAATCGCTCCTCCATCATCTTTGCCTGCTAACAAGCAACAGCACTCCGCCAATGACTATAGCCCCGATTCCCGCCCAGACAGGGATATTGATGCGTCGATCTTCATCAATCGACATGTGTAGTGCACCGAGATCCACATGATGGGTCTCTTGGGTATAACTGAATCCGCCATATCCGAGAGCCAATGCGCCACCCACAATCAGTAGTAGTGCTGCTATTTTTGAAATACCCATATTGTCTTCCCTTAGGGCTTCAGCTGAAACGCAAGCAGGTGATTGCAAGGCGGAGAGAAAAAATCATAACCTTCTACCCTGGATGACCCTAATCACTATCACAATGATCGCAATGACCAGGAGAATGTGAATAAGCCCGCCCATGGAATAGGACGTAACCAGTCCCAATGCCCACAGGACCAATAAAATGACGACGAGAGTTTCCAGCATTGCTCCAATCTCCTATTGCTGTCCAAGCCCAATCCGCATGGGGACAGATTGAACGTAGCGCCCGATCGGGTCTGTACGCCAGCAGACACAGAATGGTTCTTTCTGTCTTTTTGTCTTAGTGGCGCCTGGTCGTCCGCAAGGAGAGGCGCGCGACGCCGAAGGCGCCCTCACTATGTGCGACAGCGTACCCACCGGGCATGGGCTTTTGCTATACTCTGCATAGGTCAGAAGTATCGCCTGCCTCCAGAAGGAGCTGTATGCCAAAGAACGCCTCTCTACACCAAAACCACCTGCTGGCTGCCTTGTCGGACGAGGTGTGCCAGCGTGTTTTGCCGCATCTCGAAGAGGTGACCATGCCACTCGGCAAGGTCCTGTATGAATCCGGCGATACCTTGCGGGATATCTATTTCCCCAACGACTCGATCATCTCCCTGCTCTATGTCATGGAGGATGGCTCGTCGGCGGAAATCTCGGTGGTCGGCAATGAAGGGGTTGTCGGTGTCGCCCTGTTCATGGGAGGCGAGAGCACCACCAGCCGCGCCATCGTGCAAAGCGCGGGCAGCGCCTATCGGCTGCCGGGACAATGGATCAAGGAGGAGTTCAATCGCCACGGCGAGATGATGCATTTGCTCCTGCGTTACACGCAATCGCTGATTACGCAAATGGCCCAGACCGCGGTTTGCAATCGGCATCATTCGATCGACCAGCAGCTGTGCCGCTGGCTGCTGCTGTCGCTGGACCGGCTGCCGGGCAACCAGTTAACCATGACCCAGGAGCTGATCGCCAACATGCTGGGCGTGCGCCGTGAAGGCGTGACCCAGGCGGCCGGCAAGCTGCAGAGAATGGGCGCCATCAATTACAGTCGCGGTCATATCACGGTGCTGGACCGGCCCTATCTGGAAAAGCTTTGCTGCGAGTGTTATGCCGTGGTCAAGAAGGAATCCGACCGCCTGCTGCCCTATTTGCAAGGGACCAATTTGATCACGACCAGCGCCTGACAGCAGGGATCCCGGTCAGCCTGCCCGGCGGGCATCCCTGCACGACTGAACCGATCTGTGGCACAGCGAACAGATCATCATCCGCTCATTGGTTAGTCTCCAATACCGGGCTGGTGCAGCATTCTCCCGAGTCAGCCCCTGGTTTTCATGATGCGCACAGGATGATTCATGTCAGCTGCAATACCATCAGAAACCGAAAACATACTGATCAATCGGTTGCCCAAAAGGCAACGCAGTGACTTTGTTGAACGCTGCAGACGGGTCGATCTTGTTCTCGGCACGATCCTGTATGAACAGGAGGAACCCATCCGCCATGTATATTTCCCGCTGGGCGGTTTCATATCGATAATGGAAGTCATGGATGACCATAACCCCCTGGAGGTCGGCCTGATCGGCAATGAAGGCATGCTCGGTGCCACGCTGGCGCTCGGCGTCGATTCCGCCGTCCAGCACGCTGTGGTTCAGGGCTCCGGTACGGCACTGTGCATGAGCACACGACAATTCAGGCGCGAACTGCGCGACAGTGTCGCTTTACAGCGCACGCTTGACCGTTATCTGTATGTCATGATCGCGCAGCTTTCCAACTCTGCCTCCTGCACGAATTTTCATGAGATCGAGACACGGCTGGCGCGCTGGTTGCTCATGACACATGACCGCGCCCATGCCGATGATTTCAGTCTGACCCACAAATTGCTCGCCGACATGCTCGGCGTACGCAGAAGCGGCGTCACCATTGCCGCGGGGGCACTGCAAAGGAAAAAACTCATCCGCTATGCCCGTGGGCAAATAACCATTCTCAACCGCAAAGGGCTTGAGGCGGCTTCCTGCGGCTGTTATGCGGCAATCGCAGATGACTATACGCGGTCCTTCACTTGACTCCAGTTATCCAATTGCCAACGGGCCTGCATAATTGATGCGACATAGCCATCGTCCAAAGCCGCGACAAACCAGGTTCAGTACGAAGATATACCACGCATGTGCGCTAACGCACAGAGATGGCCTCGCCTGCTGGATATACTTCAGCATACTGAGTACGCGCATCTTCCCCCTTGAGCACACATCTCCATCCCTGATGATGTCGCTCAGCGCATATTCAGACTTGACCCGCTGATATGGGAAACCACATAAGCGGGTTTTCTTTTTCTTGTACTCAACGAAAACCTCTCACGATTGCATTAACCCGCGATAAGACGGAGATGCCGGACTGTACAATGGGCGGGTGCTCTGCGGTCACGATGTCAATTACCCGGCAATATTATGTTACGCAAAATAATGGCCAGCATAGATGCCAACATACAAGCATGGAATCCATCGTAAAGGACAGATTACAAACAAATGGCCCGCTGCGTGGATTATCAACCAGTGCAACGGGTTTATCTATAGCTGACTATTATCGCCATATCAGACTTGAATTATATGACGCAAGGTACGCGTCAAACTAAACCATCAAGATCCGGTTCTGGCATGTTACTGCTTATTACTTAGTCTTCATCATCGGTAAGGATATGACCAAGATAACCACCACCAGCTGCGCCACCAAGTATGCCAAGGGTACTGCCACCGGTAAGAACACCACCTGCAACGCCACCAGCGCCGGCACCAATTGCAGTATTCCGCTCCTGCTCAGACAGGTTGGCACAACCGCTCAAACCAAGCAGCAAGGCCATTATAAAGATTGATTTGCCATGTATCATGTTCATCAGAATTGCCTCGGGCTTTAACGGGAAGATTCCCAGCCCAGCGGCGAGAGTAATAAATAACCCGGATGCTGTCGGTGCGCTGGATCGCTTAAGCCGATAGATGATTTTACTGGTCGTTATGCCGCTGACGAAAGAGCAGACAAGCTGAACAGGCAACTGCAAATAACCGTTAACAGAACTCACTGCTTTAACCGGTATAACCCCATTCTGACTTAACCCCCCATAGAAGAACCTGAATCGTGCGCTACACACAGCAAACAGTTTTTTAGTAAGCATCGGTTTCCCGGATTTCCGC
>CAZFUS010000078.1:0-12346 GCA_964522485.1 uncultured Enterobacteriaceae bacterium
GCGATGATCGTATTCGCTCAGCGAACTCATGATGCCGAAATCAACCACGATCAGACGTGGTGGAGTACCAGGCTTTGGCTCACTGACAAAGATATTGCCCGGATGCATGTCCGCGTGAAAGAAACTGTCGCGGAACACCATGGTAAAAAACGCCTCGATGCCGGCCTCGGCCAGCCATTTCAGGTCAATGCCCGCAGCCCTGAGTGCTTCAGTATCGCGTACCGGAATGCCGGAGATGCGCTCCATGACCAGCACGTCATGATAGCTCAAATCCCAGTGGATCTCCGGCACGTACAACACATCCGAACCAAGAAAGTTGCGCCGCAACTGCGAGGCGCTTGCAGCCTCGCGCAACAGGTCGAGTTCGCCATTCAGGGTTTTTTCGAATTCACGTACGACATTGGTCGGACGCATGAAGCGACCACCGGGCCAGTAGCGCTCGGCCATTTCCGCAAGCGTGCGGATCAGTCCCAGATCGCGACGTATGGTCTTGCCGATGCCCGGCCGTACGACCTTCACGATCACGCGACGGCCATCCAGCCGGGTGGCCGCATGCACCTGGGCGATGGAAGCCGAGGCCAGCGGTGTTTCATCAAAGTCGCTGAAATGGTCCTCGAGCCGGCCACCCAGCGTGGTCTCGACGATCATGCGTGCACGCACGCCGGAAAAGGGCGGTACGTGATCCTGCAGACGGGAAAATTCCTGGGCGACATCCACCGGCAACAGATCACGCCGGGTCGACAGCAGCTGACCGAATTTCACATAGATTGGGCCCAGTTCCTCAAGCGTCTGGCGCATGCGCTCGGCACGGCTGCCATGCGCACGCCGCACCCAGTTCCAGGGCAACAGGTAAAACAGAAAGCGGAACGGTCTGAACAGATGCATGGCGAAGACAAGTTCGTCCAGCCCATGCCGGATCAAAACCGCCTGTATGGACAGCAGCCGTAACGCCTGACCCGGCGTTACCAGTCTCACGATTCGAACCCCTGTCGTCGCTCCAGTCGCTGCAGACGCTGACGAGCACGTTCGACGTCATCCCGCAACCGGCTGACGTCGTGGACGAAAGTCTCGATTTCATCGTGCACGGGCAACAGCCGCTTTTCGTAACGCAGGTAGTCACTAACATCCATCGCCAGGCCGCGGCCGGTCGCCAGCAGATACCGCTGCAGGTCACGGCCCAGGCGTCCCAGCTTGCGCGCCGGCGTATCGCCGAGGTAGCGGGCCAGCCATTCTTCCCAGTCGATATCGACCCGGCGCAATACGGCCTGCACATGCTGGGCCAGGTGGATGTCGCCGCGCACCTCGACATGGCCCTGACTGGCCGGGCTGCCGGAACCCGGCGCCAGCATGCCCAGCAGTGCGCCGGCATGACCACTGACCGTGACATTAACGGCTTCCGGTTCGGTCAGCGTCAATTTCAGACCATTGCCATGCGGCAGCACGAACAGCCTGAATCCGGGTGGCTTCACTTCGATCGCAATCACCCGACCCTGGAGTTCGGCCAGTGCCGCCAGCGTCTCCGGATCATGGCGCAGCACGGCATTGAGCGCCGATTGCAGGCCGGCGAGCAGCGGGTTCAGGCCCTGTTGTACGGAGGGTCGCGGCATCATCAAATCTTGTAGGCGCGATGCAGTGCCACGATACCACCCGCCAGGTTGCTGCAGTCCACATGCCCGAAACCGGCTGTCTGCAGCATGGCCGTCAGTGTCGCCTGATCGGGATGGCGGCGAATCGATTCGGCCAGATAACGATAGCTGTCGGCGTCTGTCGCAACCCGCTGGCCGAGCCACGGTAAACAGCGAAAGGAATACGCGTCGTACAGCGGTTCCAGGCTGTGCAGCAGCAGGCGGGAAAATTCGAGCACGACATAAACACCACCATAGCGCAGGCACTGCCAGGCTGATTTCAGTGCTGCGGGCTGATCGGTGACATTCCGCAGCCCGAACGCGATACAGACACGGTCAAAGCTGCCGGCGGCAAACGGCAGCGACTCAGCGCTCGCCTGAACATAGTCGATACCCTGCACCCGGCCCTCATCGATCAACCGATCGCGGCCACGCGCCAGCATCGCGGCGTTGATATCACTCATGACCACGCGACCACTGTGACCAACCCGGGTGTGGATCAACCGGGTCAGGTCACCGGTACCAGCGGCCAGGTCGAGCACCCGCTGGCCCGGGCGGATGTTGGCCAGGGTTATGGCATGACGCTTCCATAGCCGGTGCAGGCCGAATGACATCAGATCATTCATCAAATCATAACTGGGCGCCACCGACTCGAACACAGCGCGCACGCGCCGGGTTTTCTCCTGGGGGGTAACCTTTTCGAACCCGAAATCCTTATGCCGTGAATCAGTCATCGTTGCGTCTCGTCTGACCCGCCCGCTGCAGGGCAGTCAGATACGCCTGCCAGTTGGTTTCATAGTCGCGGCCGAGTTCATACAGATACGACCAGCTGTACAGTCCGGTATTATGGCCGTCATCAAAATGCAGTTTCACGGCGTAGTTACCGACCGGCTCAACCTGTTCAATGTTCACCTGCTCTTTACCAACCTGCAGCGTCCCCTGTCCCGGACCGTGACCTTTGACATCGGCCGAGGGTGAATACACGCGCAGATATTCGCAGCTTAATTCGAAATGCGCACCGTCGTCGAAGACGATTTCCAGCACACGCGAGCGCCGGTGCAGCGTGATCAGTTCCGGATGCGGAGTCGGTTGCGCCACTGTGTGTCCGATAACCGCTACAGGATGTAACGGGTCAGATCCTCGTTGCTGGCCAGCTCGCCGAGGCGGTCGTTGACATAGTCGGTATCGACCACGACTGTCTCGCCGCTGTGTTCGCTGGCATGGTAGGAAAGATCCTCGAGCAGGCGCTCCATGACAGTATGCAGCCGTCGTGCCCCGATGTTTTCGGTTGTCTCATTCACCTGCCAGGCAATTTCGGCGATACGGGCGATCGCCTCAGATTTGAATTCCAGGGTAACACTTTCAGTTGCCAGCAACGCGGCATACTGTTCGGTCAGGGACGCACTGGGTTCGGTCAGGATACGCACGAATTCATTCACCCCGAGCGGCTGCAGTTCCACCCGGATCGGTAACCGGCCCTGCAGCTCCGGGATCAGATCCGAGGGTTTGGCCAGATGGAAAGCGCCGGAGGCGATGAACAGAATATGATCGGTGCGCACCATACCGTACTTCGTTGAGACCGTGCTGCCCTCGATGAGTGGCAGCAAATCGCGCTGTACCCCTTCACGCGAAACGTCCGGACTGCTCTGTTCGGAGCGGCCGGTGATCTTGTCGATCTCATCCAGAAACACCAGACCGCTCTGTTCGACCTTTTCGATCGCGCGCGCCTTGATATCGTCCTCATTAACCAGCTTGGCTGCCTCTTCTTCGGTCAGCAGCTTGAGGGCATCCTTGACCTTGAGACGCCGCACCTTTTTGTGGCCGCCACCGACATTCTGGAACATCTGCTGAAGCTGGCTGGTCATCTCCTCCATGCCGGGCGGCGCCATGATTTCCACACCCATCTGCGGCATGCTCAGCTCGGCATCGATCTCCTTGTCGTCGAGTTCACCGGCGCGCAGCTTGCTGCGGAATTTCTCCCGGGCCGGACTGTTCTCGCTTTCAACCTGGGTGTTATCGATGTCGTTACCGTAACTGCGGGCGCGCGGCAGCAGAATATCGAGCACGCGCGCCTCGGCAGCCTCGCGGGCGCGGTCGCGGACCTTGTCCATTTCATCTTCACGCGTCATCTTGGCGGCGGCGTCCACCAGATCGCGGACGATCGATTCCACGTCACGGCCGACGTAACCGACTTCGGTAAACTTGCTTGCCTCCACCTTGATGAACGGTGCCTGAGCCAGTCGCGCCAGACGCCGGGCAATCTCGGTCTTGCCAACACCAGTCGGGCCGATCATCAAAATGTTCTTGGGTGTGATCTCGTTGCGCAGAGCCACATCGACCTGACTGCGGCGCCAGCGATTCCGCAACGCGATGGCAACGGCACGCTTGGCATCGTCCTGGCCGATAATATGTTTGTCGAGTTCGCTGACAATGCGTTGCGGTGTCAATTCCTTCATAAACTGATAATCAATCCTGCTTTTTGATGTAATGAGTCGACGGGCAAGTCGGTTATCGACGATAACGGGCTATTCGCTGCTCAGCTGCTCGATGGTCAACTGGTGATTGGTATAAATGCAGATATCGGCAGCGATATTCAGTGCCGTCTCGACTATAGCCGGTGCCGTCAATTCGGTATGTCTGAGCAGGGCCCGTGCCGCAGCCAGTGCGTAGCCGCTGCCGGAGCCGATAGCCATGATATTGTCCTCGGGCTCGATGACGTCACCGTTGCCGGAAATCAGTAAAGAACTGTGCGCATCGGCGACACACAGCATCGCCTCCAGTCGGCGCAGCATGCGATCGGTACGCCAGTCCTTGGCGAGCTCCACGGCCGCGCGGGTCAGCTGGCCCTGGTGCTTTTCCAGTTTGCCCTCGAAGCGTTCGAACAGGGTGAAGGCATCCGCGGTGCCGCCGGCGAAACCGGCGAGAACCTTTTCGTGATAGAGGCGCCGCACCTTGCGGGCGTTGCCTTTCATGACGGTGTCGCCCAGCGAGACCTGACCGTCACCGCCCAGCGCAACGCGATCGTCCCGGCGCACAGAGAGAATAGTGGTGGCGTGGGGCTGTTTCACTTTGGCAGAGATTTCCAGTTACAGACTTGAACGCGGCATTTTACACGATGCGGCCGGACTCAGTCTTTGCCGGTCTCCTTGCGCCCGGAACGGCGCTGGGCACGGGCACGGGGATGCGCGGCATCATATACCCGGGCCAGATGCTGGAAGTCCAGATGGGTGTAGATCTGGGTCGTACCGATATCCGCATGGCCCAGGAGTTCCTGCACGGCGCGCAGATCACCGCTGGATTCCAGCAGATGACTGGCAAATGAATGGCGCAGCATATGCGGATGAACGTGCAGCGGCAGACCCTGGCGGATCGCCCAGCCACGCAGCCGCTGTTGAATGGCCCGGGGGCTCAGCCGCCGGCCGCGCCGGCCGATAAACACGGCAGTCTCAGCGGCAGATGCCATCTGCGCACGCGTCTTGAACCACTCGCCCAGGGCGCGGCAGGCATATCGGCCCAGCGGCACGCTGCGCTGCTTACTGCCCTTGCCAACCACCGTCACTACTGCATCGGTCAGATCGAGCTGGTCGCAGTCCAGTCCGGCAAGCTCGGATAGCCGCAGCCCGGACGAATAGAACAGCTCCAGCATGGCCCGATCACGCAACGCCAGCGGATCGTCGCCATCGATTTCCACCAGCTGCCTGGCCTGATCGGCATCCAGTACCCGGGGCAGACGCCGCGGCGATTTCGGCAGCTGTAGCCCGCGGGTCGGATCATGACCAATGACACGTTCCTCGATCAGATAGCGCAGGAAGGATCGCAGAGCCGACAGATTACGCTGCAGTGTCCGGCCACCGATACCCTGACGGTGACGCCAGGTGACAAAACCGCGTACGGCCTGTGAATCCAGATCGCGCCAATGGTCGATGGCAGCACTGTCACAATACTGAACGAACCGCTCCAGATCGCGGCGGTAGTCGCGCCGGGTCTGCGCGGATAAATGCTGGAGCCGATCATAGTAGCATTGCAGCTGTGCCTGTGATTCGTTATCCATAATACCGATATATCATCGCGCCGGAATGACCCAGGGTTTCAGGATCAGACTGAGGATTTCGCCGAGGTTGGACAACAGGTCAACACCCATCCCCGGCTGGAAGCGCCGGCCATCGACACTGCCGATTGCCATCACCCCGCTCCAGTCGTCGCCCTGTAACGGCACCATCACCCATGACTGCATGGCCGCGCCTTCATCACCGAAAATGTACGCATGCTGTTCAGCGTTCAGCGGACCGCACACCGGTTTGGCCTGATTGATGATTTCAGCGAATAACAACCGGCCGTCGGCTGCCTGACCCTGGAACTCATCGATCTTGTCCGTCACTGTCGCGGATGGCTCAGCAAACAGCTTCACAACGGCGAAATCGGCATTGAAATTCTTGCGCAGATTTTTATACAGCGTAACGAAAATCTCCTGAGGGGTTTGCGCATCCATCAGCGTCAGCGCCAGCATGTGCATACGCCGTGCAAGCTCCTCGTTGGCTCGCGCAATATCGACCAGTTCATCGAGTTTCTGCCGGTGGCGTTCGTTCTGTTCGCGCAGCAGACTCATCTGCCGTTCCACCAGCGAGACGGCATCACCGCTGGGATGCGGAATATGCAACTGGGTCAGGAGATCGGGATGTTGATTAAAAAATTCCGGATTCCGGCGCAGAAAATCAATAACCCATTCGGCGCTGGCTGGTGCGGCTGTTTTTGGATCGTCGTCACTCATAATTCTATGCTGCCCTGATACACGAATTCGGCCGGTCCGGTCATCCATACCGGTTCGCCTTCACCCGACCAGCGAACCTGCAGGCCTCCGCCCGGCAGATCGACACTGACTTCGATATCCAGCCGGCCGGCCTGTATGCCGGTCACCACGGCGGCGCAGGCACCTGTGCCGCAGGCCAGTGTCTCACCGACACCACGTTCATACACACGCAGACGGATGCGGCCGCGGTCGATGATCTGCATGAACCCGACATTGACGCCTTTCGGAAACACTGACTGCTGCTGAATCAAGGGCCCGAGTGTGCCGACCGGCGCGCGATCGACATCCGCGACTTCCAGAACGGCATGCGGATTACCCATCGATACGGCACGAAATTCAACAGGCTCCTGTTCCAGTGACAGGGAATAAAGCGGCATACGGTCCCCGGCCTTGAACGGAATGCGCGCCGGTTCGAACTCGGGGACCCCCATGTTAACGCGGACCTGGTGGCCCGACTCCGGATATAATTTGATCAGACCCGCCGCGGTATCAACCACAACCTCGGCATGATCCGCCAAACCGTTTTCATGCAGGTAACGCGCGACACAACGAGCGCCATTACCGCACTGCTCCACTTCGCGCCCATCATGATTGAAGATGCGGTAATGGACATGGGCATTGGAACGACCGGGCGGTTCCAGCAGCAATACCTGATCGCAGCCAACCCCGTAACGCCTGTCCGCCAGCCGCCGGATCTGTTCGCTCGTGAACTCGACAGGCCGTGAACGCGCGTCGACCAGGACAAAGTCGTTGCCGAGGCCCTGCATTTTTGTGAATTCGATACGCATACAGCCAGATTACCGCCACGGTGGGTAACTGGCAAAGCCTTCCGCATTTCGTAAAGGGATAATGGCATTAACCGCCATCGTCGTCATGACTGTCAACGCTGCCCTGCCTTGCAGAAGTAGTGCCTTGTTCTGGTCTTCTGCTATCCGTTTCAATGGCAGGATCAGATTCGTCTTCTGAGCGGTCAAGGTTAACTCCGCCGGGTATATGAACGGTTGAAGTCGGGAAGGCACATTCGGCTCCATAACTCTCGATAATTTCGATCACCTTCAGCAGAATCTTTTCCTTGATCGCGTGATATTCCACCCAGTCACGTGTTTTGGTAAATGTATAAATCAGGATATCCAGTGACGAGGGTGCAAATGTGTCAAAGTTGACGATGGTGGTCTTGTCATTGTCGATGTCGTCGTGATGGCTGAGCATTTCACGGATATCAGTCACGATTGCCGCCACCTTTGCAGCATCGTCATAGCGCACACCAACAATTTCCTTGATCCGCCGGTTGGTCATCCGCGAAGGATTTTCCAGCGCGATCTGGTTGAAGACATAATTCGGCACATACAGTGGCCGCTTGTCGAAAGTACGAATGCATGTCAGCCGCCAGCCGATTTCCTCGACCGTGCCCTCGATATTGCGGTCCGGCGAGCGAACCCAGTCACCGATCGAGAATGGCCGGTCCAGATACACCATCATACCGCCGAAGAAATTGGCCAGCATATCCTTGGCGGCAAAGCCGACGGCAATGCCGCCGACACCGCCGAAGGCAAGTACGCCGGTGATCGAAAAACCGAGAGTCTGCAAAGCAACCAGTGCGGCGGTGATCAGCACCGAGATCCGCAACAGTTTGGCGATGGCATCCACCGCCGTCCGATCATAACTGTCACCGCGGGCATGCAGGCTGTTGATGTAATTATCAGCCGCCCGCGTTATAAAACGCGACAGAAACCAGGTGATGATCGCGATGACCGCGACATCCCGTATCGGCTCGACGGCCTCGAAGATCACGGCACCGGTCTCGGTGAAAATGATCTGCATGGCAAAGGCGAGCCCCACCACATAAATCAGCACTGTCAGTGGCTTGGAAAGCGCGTCCAGCAAGGCATCGTCCCAGAATGTACGGGTAAGGCCGACACGCTTGCGCAGACCCTTGACCAGGGCGGCCGCTACAAAGACGGCTGTAACAGTCAGCAGTACGACAATGAATACCTGCAGCACCCACGGTTCGGTATGCAGGTAGCCGCTGACTTTATCAATGAAACGGCCAAGAGTTTCCGGTTCCGGCATTCTGACCTCTAATAGATTGCCTCGACTTGGTAGCCCGCCTGTTCCAGCAGACTCAGCACACCTTCTTCACCCGGCAGATGCAAGGCACCGATCGCGATGAAGGCATTGCCTTTATTCAGGAACGGTTGCATGCGTTCCACCATGGTGTGATTGCGATCCCATAACAGCCGGCCCAGCAGTTCCTGATAGCGTGCTGTTTCATGCAGACGGTATTTATGCTGGTAATTGAACAAAGCCTGCAGATCGCGTTGCAGATAGAGTTGCTTCATTTCCTGCATGTCCTGCTGCAGTGTGGCGTAGTGACAGATGCTATCGCGCAGCAGTTCCACCTGGGTCGCCTCGGGGAGATTTTCAAACACGGCGGCCTGCTCGGAGAGTTTTTCCAGGCCGCTGACCGGCAGACCGTTCGCCTCGGCCTCCTGCATCAACACAATATCCAGCGGTACCCCGTTAGCAGGCGGCATGTTCAGCGTCATGAACGCAGCCCATGGTTTCAGGCTTTCAATCATGGCAGGCGGCATACCGTAGGCGGCAAGCAGATCTTCGACGCGACTGTAGAGCGTCGCCGACAGCAGATTACTCAGGCGCGTACCGTCCTGGTAGAACATATCATGTGCGAACTGCAGTGCTTCCGGTCCATCGAGTTCAGCTTCCATGACAAACCGGTCCGCCTGTTCGAGACTTTTTCTGACCGGGTCCGGCAGTGTCACGATTTCCGGGTCCGACACATGCATGGTGCCGAATACGTAACTGGATTCATGGCCATGACCGGTCACCTGCCACAGCATGCCCTGGTCATGATGAAGGTCCTGGATCCGAGCTGCGGCCGGCTCAAGCGGCCGACAGTCGCCGGCAACCGCCGGTGTTGCAGCAGCAAGCAGGACGAGAAGCAGCCCGCCGGCGATCCCGGCAAGTGTCTCGTGACACAGTGACCGGCTAGACAAGCTGATCATTGTCCAGATCCAGCTGGGGATGCGTATCGAGCCGGGTGACGGCCGCGACAGTATCACGCCATTTCGTCTCTTGTGTGAGTGCCTCGAATGTCAACGGCTGGTCACGGCCGTGCATGCGCATCAGCCTGGCCTGCGTCGCGGGCACCGCTGCAGTCTTGATCGTTTCCAGTACTGTCGCGGCACCCGCCTGATTATTGCAGACGAGCAGCATGTCGCAACCGGCGTCCAGCGCGGCGTACGCACGTGCCTCCATATCGCCGGCCACCGCCGCCCCGCTCATGCCGAGGTCATCACTGAAAATCGCCCCCTGAAATCCGAACTGGCCGCGCAGCACATCCTGCAGCCAGATACGCGAAAAGCCCGCCGGCCGATCATCCACCTGTGGATAGACCACATGCGCCGGCATCACAGCCGCCAGATGATGGTTGATCAGATGCTCGAATACGCGCAGATCCTCGAACAGGATATCCTCATAGCGGCGATCATCGATCGGTGTCTCCAGATGTGAATCGGCCGCCACCGTGCCATGGCCGGGAAAGTGCTTGCCAACCGCGGCCATGCCGGCGCGTCGCATGCCCTCCATGTAACGCCATGCGAGTTGCATGGCAGCATCCGGATCACCGTGAAAGGCGCGGTCGCCGATCACTTCACTGATACCGCGATCCAGATCGAGTACCGGCGCGAAACTGAAATCGATCCCTACGGCGCGCAGTTCGACCGCCATCAGCCAGCCGGCGCTTTCAGCCAGCGCCAGACCGTGGCGCGACTCACGGTCATACTCGCGGCCCAGCAGGGCGCAGGCCGGCAGACGCGTGAAGTCACCGTGAAAACGCTGCACCCGGCCGCCTTCCTGATCCACGGCAACCAGCAGGCGCGGTTCGCGTAGATCGTGAATGGCAGCGATCAGCTCCCGGAGCTGGTTGATGGACTCGAAGTTGCGCGAAAACAGGATCGCGCCACCGGCCGCGGGATGTGTTAACAGCTCCGCTTCATCCGGTTCGATCCGCAATCCGCGCAGATCCAGCATGACGGGTCCAAGTGCCATAGCTATCTATCCTCGTTGGATACAGGATCCTTCAACGATCCTGATCCAGTTGTACGTCCAGCCGATCCCGCAGCTGATCGCCGAGCAGATTGACGCTCAGAACAATCAGAAACACGGCCAGACCGGGCGCGATCACCATATGCGGTGCCACCAGCATGTAACGGGTACCATCGCGAATCATGGCACCCAGCGATGCCGCCGGTGGCTGCACACCCAGCCCGAGAAACGACAGCGTCGCTTCGGCAATCACCACACCCGCCAGTTCAAACGTGGCCTGCACAATCAGCGGACTCAATACCAGCGGCAGAATATGGCGCCGGGCGATGGTCAGATTACCACTGCCGAGCGCGCGTGCAGCACTGACATGATCCAGGGTTTTCACCGACAGGGCCTGGGCCCGCGCCAGGCGCGCGAACCCCACCCAGCCGACTGTCGCCAGCGCCAGCACCGCATTGCTGATACCCGGTCCCAGTACCGCCGCCAGGGCGATCGCCAGCAGAATGCCGGGAAAGGCCAGAAAGACATCAGTAATAAAGACGATGACACGATCAAACCAGCCGCCGAACCAGGCGCTGAACAGGCCGACGCTCGTGCCGATCAGTATGGACAGCGCCACCACCGCAGCGGCCACAATGAAGGAAGTGCGGGCGCCGACGATGAGCCGGTCCAGAATCGGCCGGCCGAGGTCATCGTAACCCAGCCAGGCACTATCACCCGGAACCGCGAGAATCTGCCGGAGGTCGATCTGATCCGGCGCCAGTGGCAGCCATGGTGCCAGCAGGGCCGCCAGCGACCAGACCAGCAGAAAGCCGAGCGGCAGACTCCGCGTCATGGGCAGGCGTGCCTTCATGCTTTATCCAGTCGCACGCGCGGGTCCAGTACCGCATAGGTGAGATCGGTCAGCAGATTGACACTGACGTAGGTCAGGCTGATAAACAGAATACAGGCCTGCACCACCGGGTAATCGCGCTTCTGAATGGAATCGATCAGCAGCTGGCCGACACCCGGCCAGTTGAAAATCTGCTCGGTGACCACGGCCCCGGTCAGCAACGCGCCGAGTTGCAGGCCGAGTACGGTAGTAACCGGCAGCAGTGCATTGCGCAATGCGTGCCGCAGGATCACCCGCATATTGTTAAAACCACGGGCGCGCGCGGCGCGCACGTAGTCCTTGCCGAGCTCTTCCAGCAGGGCGGTGCGGATCATGCGCGACTGCAGCGCTGCCAGCGCGGTACCCAGCGTCAGGGCCGGCAGCAGCACCGACGCCGGTCCCTGCAAACCGCTGACCGGGAACCAGCCGAGCCAGTAGGAGAACACCAGGATCAGAATCGGACCCAGCCAGAAATTCGGGATTGCGATGCCGGCCAGGGCGAATACCATCGCGCCCTTGTCCATGGCACGGTTGTGATACAGCGCTGACAGAATGCCCAGTGGAAAGGCCAGCAGCAGGGCCAGCAACAGGCTGGCGGCGGCCAGCAGGGCGGTCACCGGGATCCGTTCGGCCAGCATGTCGGCGATAGGCTGGCGGGAATGCAGTGAAATGCCGAGATCAAACTGCACCAGATTCTTCTGGTAGTCCAGCCATTGCAGCCACAGGGGCTGGTCGAGACCGAGCGCAGTCCGCAGGGCCTGGCGGTCGGCCACGCCGGCCGATTCCCCCAGCATGACCTCGACCGGATCGCCGGGGATCAGGTGCAGCAGCAGGAAAACAAGGCTGGACACGCCGAAGATAACCAGGGCGGCGGACGCCAGACGCATGCAAAGGTATTGCAACATGTGAAAGAAAAATATAGACGGTGTTTTGCCGGTATCGGTACGTTTCTAAATGTTTGATTAATTTACCGGGACG
>CAZFUS010000079.1:0-12297 GCA_964522485.1 uncultured Enterobacteriaceae bacterium
TATAATTATTTCTTATAGACGAGATCAGGTTTCTATTCGAGAAATAGGATTTTAAGTCCTTTAAGCACCTCTTTCCCTCATGACCCAATATTGGTTCTATATCTCTAGAAATCCTGGTGCCAAAAAATCCTTCCTTAGCGTCTCCCAGGCCTCAAACACTTTGCCTATAAAAACCCTCGTTAGCATGAGAGATTGACTAACCATGGCATGCTTTTCTATCTCGGATTCCTTTTCATCGTTAACAAATAACAGCAGTTTATTAAAAAAGCTTAACTCGTTAGATATGTGGCCAATTTAAATTAAAAATGTGCGCTCCTTGTCCGGGGTTTTTGAGGAGAGAGATTTTTGAGATGTTAATTTTATTTACTTGCATTATTCAATGCTTAATATCGGAGAGAGGAGAATGGGCTGCGAGAGTTGGTTATATGCTAATAGAAAGTAATGTAAAAAGACTGCTACTCCCCACACCCATACCCCAGCGCCCACAGGCCCTCCTGTAAGTAATCCGACACCATCGGTTTTGAAACGATGTATTCCGCTGTTTTGCCATTCCAGTATTCCTGGGCGGCGATGAGTGCGTCTTCCCATTCGTCTGTTTCGTAGTCGCCGCGGCCGAGCCAGAGCAGTGCCATCAGCTCCATTTGGCTTTCCGGATCGAGATCGGTGATCAGGAATTTCAGTTCGCGATAGGTGGTATCGTCGGCATGGTTGGCGAGCACCTGCATGGCCCAGTCGTCATCGCCGTCGGCACCATTTTCGTGCGGGATGGATACGCCTTCCTGCGCATGGAATTCATGGCATTTCTGGATAATGGCGCAAACGATGTCGGGATTGATGGTCAGCATATTCCGCATACCTCAGACACTATGAATAAACATAGCAGGTTGGTCCCGCTCATGCGGAGCTAACGGGCGCCGAAGTCGATCAGTGTCTGGGTCAGGCGGCCGCTGAATTCCTTCGGTTCGGTATATTCGCGGCGTTCGCGTTTAACCAGGCCGACGCCTGGCGCATACCAGCGGGTTTCCTCAACATGGATGGTATCGACACCCAGAAACTCGCTGCGGTCGACGTGAGTTTCAGCATTGCCCTGCACTTCGAGACAGTTTTCATACGTATTGGCCGGTGTTTTGACCTGCGAGCGGGTGCTTTTGATGCGAAAGGTCATGTCAAGCCGGGTTTCCAGCCGTTCCGAGGTGCGGTAGGCCGGACCGAATATGTTGAGGGTGAGCAGGTCGGTGCCATGCGACCAGAAACGGCCGGGTTTCGCGGGCAGGCCGAGATACATCTCTTCCTTCATCGCGTCCTCCGGCGAATCTTCCAGCAGGACAATGCCGTCTTCCTGCAGACGGTAGTAAACCTGTTTGCCGTCCGCGCTCTGCTGAACCAGATAGCGCTGCCCCTCGCGTTCGATGATGTCGGTGTTCTGGATGATAATGCGCTGGCGCCGGGCTTCGCCGTCATGGCCGACGGTCACCGTTCGGTAGTCCCAGCGCAGACCGGGCTCGAGCGGAAAATACATGCTCATGGGATCGGCACAACCGGAAAATCCGGTTAACAGGCAAAAGGTCAGCGCCAGGGTGATACGCAGTAAACGCACTGTCGACATCGTCCGCCTAGCAGTAGCGCTCAGGCTGCAACAGGTAGAAGCCCCCGGCCAGAATCTGGCTGTCGGTCTGTTCGAGACGTCCGGATCGGATAATGTCGCGTATTTTCATGCCGAGCGTGAACGGTAAAAGCCGTAGAAATAAATTGCGATCACCATCAGCAGCCAGACCGCTGTCAGCCAGCCGAGCCGGTTGTCGAATTGATTGACCAGAAAACCGTAGTGGCTATCCGGTGCTGGATCGGTGAATTCGCCGTCGAACTTGATGACCAGAATGATGCCGGCATGCAGGGCGATGCAGCCGAAGATGTGACCCTGTTTCAGTCGTACCAGGCACAGTAGCACGCCAAGCAGAAACAGTGTCAGGAAATGATCGACAATCAGGGGGTTGCCCAGTTTCGCCAGCGCGGCAGGCAGCAGGATCAGACCGCTGTACCAGTGGGCCGCGCCGTCGGGATCGGGAAATTCGAGAAAATGCACGGTTGCGTACAGAACGCTCGTCAGCAGCACCGCCCAGAGCGCATTGATGCGCTGCTGCACGCCGGTAAACAGCGCGCCACGGAAGATGATCTCCTCGATGATGCTCGCGCCCACCCCCGCAACCAGACCCTTGATCAGCGCCATGCCGAAAAAGGCCGGTGTGAAATCCTCCGCCGTGTCCAGCCGGCTGAGGCCAAGCCCCGCCAGCAGCATAGTGGCCACGAGCATGATGCCGATGCCGGCGGCGTAGTTTTTCAGCAGCGCGGGCGTGACGCCTTCGGCCGGGCGGCGGAAGCCGATGACCCCGGCGCTCAGGGGCATGGTCAGGCGCACATACACCAGGCTGAACAGTAATCCGGACAGCAGCGCACCGCGTTCGGCCAGGCTGCTCAGCGGCAGCGCCGGGAACAGCAGATGCAGCGGTCCGGCCAGTAGCGCGCCGGCCGTCAGCGCCAGCGCGACAAGCAGAAGGAACAGCAGGATTTCGGTCAGCAGGCGGTCGGTCATGATTGGTAACGGCTGTGGCGCGCGGGCGATTCCCCGGCTGTAGTTTACCGGATCAGCCGGCCGCGGCCAGAAATCCGGTTACCCGGACGGCCGCCGTTCAGAGATTGAGTTCCCGCTCCAGTTTGAATTCCTCTTTGTAATGATCCAGACGCGCACTGATACGTTGCTGCTGATAATAGTCGAGGCCCGGCTGGCGCTGGGTATGTTGCAGGCGTTCAATTGCCAGGCCGGTATCGCCGATCAGATAGAAATATTCCGCCCGGGCGATGCCGGACTCGATGTCGGAACCGATCTGGCCCTCGGCCTGGGCCATCAGTTCAAAATACTGATGGTCGGTCGGGTTGTTGCGTGCGTACTGGCGCAGCAGGCCGCGGGCTTCGCCCGGCTTGCCGGCATCGAGCAGTGTCTTTGCCCATTCCAGCACCAGCGGCCGGTAGTCGGGATAGAGCTTGTCCATGCGTTCATACATCTGCAGCGCTGCCGGAAAATCGCGCTGCGCCCGTTCGAGTTCGGCGGCCAGAAGCATGAACGCGGGTTTGTCGCTGTCGTGATCCAGCAGGACGTCGACCTGCTCGCGTGCGGCGGCGTATTCACCGGCATCCATCAGCGCTATCGCATAGCCATAGCGTGGCGGTATGAGGTCCTTTTCTTCGACACGGGCTTCTTCAAGCGCCGCCCGCAGCGTTTCCACTGCTTCGCTTTCGCTTCTGGCCGTGCGGGCCATCAGCTTCATGCGGATCAGTTCGAACGACTCCGACGGCTCGAGATCCTTTTCAGGATAACTCTGGGCGCGGGAGCGCGCCTCGGCGATACGCGAGGTGGTCAGGGGATGGGTACGCAGGTATTCGGGTGCGTTGCCCTGATAGTAGCGCGAGGTCTGCTGCAGACGCTCGAAGAAATTGGCCATGCCGCGCGGATCGAAATCCGATCTTGCGAGTATCTGCATGCCGACACGGTCGGCTTCCTGCTCGTTGGCACGGGTGAAGTTGATACCGTATTGGGCCTGGGCACCCGCGATGGCGGTCATGGCGGCCGTGCCGGCCTGCGGGTTGGCAATCCCCAGGAGTATGGAACCGATCATCGCGGCAAGCATGGGCATGCTGAGCTTTTCCTGCATTTCGAACATGCGCGCCATGTGACGCTGGGTGACGTGCGCGATTTCGTGCGCCACCACGCCGGCCAGTTCACTCTCGCTCCGGGCATTGGTAATAATGCCGCTGTTGATACCGATGACGCCGCCGGGGGCGGCGAAGGCGTTGACCATCGGATCCTTCACCATGAAGAAGGTATAGCTTTCGCCACTGTCATCGCTGTTGGAAACCAGCCGGTAGCCGAGCGAGCGGATGTAGGACTGTACCTCAGGGTCTTCGACGATGGTCGCCTGTTTGCGGACGTGACGCATGAACGCCTCGCCTATGCGCTTTTCCATCTGCGGCGAGATGACACTGCCGGCGGAATCGCCAAAGTCGGGCAGGTCGAGCGCACTGACGTCGGCGCGCGCCGGCGCCGGGCTGAGCAGCACCGCCAGGCCGATTGCTGTAATGATACTGGAGAACCTCATAAATGCCGCGGGTCAATTATTCAGGTAATGCTTTCGTGATCTAAGACCTCTGCCAGTGGGCAAGTTCTGCAGGGGACGGGCGACGGGGATTTGTCTTTGCAGTCTATCACAAGAATAATAGGCGCCAATTTTGAGTAACAATAGCCCGGACGGAATGTCAACCATGGCAAGACCCAGGAACGTATTTTATGCCCAGTCCGGTGGCGTGACCGCCGTCATCAATGCCACCGCCTGCGGTGTCATCGAAACCGCCAGGAAACACAGGAACAGGATCGGCAAAGTGTACGCCGGCCGCAACGGCATCATCGGTGCGCTGACCGAGGATTTGATCGATACCAGCAGGGAGTCGGCCAGGGCCATTGCGGCGCTGCGCCACACACCCGGCGGCGCGTTCGGTTCCTGTCGTTACAAGCTCAAGAGCCTGGAGGAAAATCGCGAACAGTACGAGCGCCTGATCGAGGTGTTCCGGGCCCACGACATCGGTTACTTCTTTTATAACGGCGGCGGCGACTCGGCCGATACCTGCCACAAGGTTTCACAGTTATCAAAAAAGATGGACTTTCCCGTGCAGGCGATTCACGTGCCCAAGACCGTGGATAACGACCTCGCCTTGACCGATACCTGTCCCGGCTTCGGTTCGGTCGCCAAGTATGTCGCCGTGTCGACACGCGAGGCGGCACTGGATGTCATGTCCATGTCACGCACATCAACCAAGGTATTCATCCTGGAAGTCATGGGCCGCCATGCCGGCTGGATCGCGGCCGCTGCGGGTCTGGCCGGTGAAAGGCCGGAAGAGCCACCGCACGTCATTCTGTTGCCTGAAGTGACATTCAATCAGGAAACCTTCCTGAAGAAGGTGAAACAGACGGTTGAGAAGTACGACTATTGCGTGGTGGTGGTATCTGAAGGCGTCCGCAATCCGGACGGAAGATTTCTGGCCGAGGCCGGTACGACCGATGCCTTTGGCCACAGCCAGCTCGGCGGTGTCGGCCCGTTCATTGCCCAGATGGTGAAAGATAACCTGGGCTACAAATACCACTGGGCGGTGGCCGATTACCTGCAGCGTTCGGCCCGGCACATCGCCTCGAAGACCGATGCCGATCAGTCCTATGCGGTCGGCAGGGCGGCGGTGGAATACGCGCTCAAGGGACATAACGCGGTCATGGTCAACATCGAGCGGACATCGGATAAACCGTATCGCTGGAAGATCGGCGCGGTGGATCTCGCCAAAGTCGCCAACCGCGAACGCACTATACCGAAAAGCTATATCACCAAAGACGGATTCGGCATTACCGCCGCCGCAAGACGCTACCTGGCGCCGCTGATCAAGGGGGAGGATTATCCACCCTACAAGAATGGGTTACCCGATTACGTGCTGCTGAAAAACATGGCCGTTCCCAGGAAGTTGAAGACGGGCTTCAAGGTTTGAGTCAGCAGTCCTGGAAACCTGTGACCGCCGTGCAGGGAGCGGGCAGTGGTTAGCCGCTGCAGATGATCAGTCTATGATTAACGGTTTGGTCACAGGGCGGCCATCCCCTGATAACAAACAATGGGCCTGCGGTCCGATCCGGATCTGACAATTTATATAACCAACTTTCAGGTAACGCTCAGGAGAGATCTGCTATGTCAACTGTTTCCGCTTCTTTGGGGTTTGCCATCCTCTGCGGGGTGCTGGCCATCATCTACGGTGGCTGGTCGGTCCGCTGGGTGCTCAGCCAGCCCGATGGCAACGATCGCATGCGCGAGATTGCCGGCGCCATTCAGCAGGGCGCGGCCGCGTATCTCAATCGCCAGTACAGCACCATCAGCATCGTCGGGGTGGTGCTGTTTCTGGTGCTTGGCTTCGCGCTGGACTGGGCCACCGCCGTCGGTTTCCTGATCGGCGCCGTATTCTCCGGCGCAGCCGGCTACATCGGCATGAACATCTCGGTACGCGCCAACGTCCGCACGGCGCAGGCCGCGCATACCGGCCTCAACGAGGCCATGAAGGTCGCCTTTCGCGGCGGTGCCATTACCGGCATGCTGGTGGTCGGCCTTGGGCTGCTGGGTGTCGCCGGTTATTACGCCATCGTCTTGCCCATGGTTGGCGAGGAGCGGGCACTGCATGCGCTGGTCGGTCTGGCCTTCGGCGGTTCGCTGATTTCCATCTTCGCCCGTCTAGGCGGCGGCATCTTTACCAAGGGTGCCGACGTCGGTGCCGACCTGGTCGGCAAGGTCGAAGCCGGGATTCCCGAGGATGACCCGCGCAATCCGGCAGTGATCGCCGACAACGTCGGTGACAACGTCGGTGACTGCGCCGGCATGGCTGCCGATCTGTTCGAGACCTATGCGGTTACGGTTATCGCGACCATGCTGCTAGGTCACCTGATGGCCAGTGAACTCGGCGCCAACGGCGTGCTCTATCCGCTGGCACTGGGTGGCGCATCGATCATTGCCTCCATCATCGGCACCTTCTTCGTCAAGACCAGGGAAGGCGGCAAGATCATGGGCGCCCTCTACAAGGGCGTCATCATTTCCGGCGTACTGGCGGCGATCGCGTTTTATCCCATCACCCATATGATGATGGGTGACAATGCCACGAACCTGTTCTATGCCGCACTCATTGGTTTGGTCCTGACCGCGGCGCTGGTGGTGATCACTGAATACTACACCGCCACAGAATACGGCCCGGTCAGGCGGATTGCCGCCGCGTCCGAATACGGCCACGCGACCAATATCATCGCCGGTCTCGGTGTATCGATGAAGGCCACCACGCTGCCGGTGATTGCGGTCTGCCTGTCAATCTGGAGCGCGCATGAACTGGCCGGTCTGTACGGAATCGCCATCGCGGCCACCGCCATGCTGTCGATGACCGGCATGATCGTGGCGCTGGACGCCTTCGGGCCGATTACTGACAACGCCGGTGGCATTGCCGAGATGGCCGAGCTGGATTCCAAAGTGCGCAATATCACCGATCCGCTGGATGCAGTCGGCAACACTACCAAGGCGGTGACCAAGGGTTACGCCATCGGTTCGGCCGGTCTGGCTGCACTGGTGCTGTTCGCCGACTACACTCATAACCTCAAGGCGGCCGGTAAACTGACTGCATTCTCATTGGATGACCCGGCCATCATCATCGGTCTGTTTATCGGCGGTCTGGTGCCGTTCCTGTTCGGCGCCATCGCCATGGAGGCGGTAGGCCGTGCCGCCGGCGCGGTGGTTGGCGAGGTACGGCGCCAGTTCCGCGATATCAAGGGGATTATGGAAGGAACCCAGAAGCCGGACTATTCGCGTGCGGTGGATATGCTGACCAAGGCCGCAATCAAGGAAATGATTGTGCCATCGCTGCTGCCGGTGCTGGTGCCCATCGTCCTGGTAGTGCTGATGAACTGGCTCATGGGCGACGACGCCGGCACCCGGGCGCTGGGCGGTCTGCTGATCGGTACCATTGTCACTGGTCTGTTCGTGGCCATTTCCATGACAGCCGGTGGCGGTGCCTGGGACAATGCCAAGAAATACATCGAAGACGGCCATCACGGCGGCAAGGGTTCCGAGGCGCACAAGGCCGCGGTGACCGGCGACACGGTCGGCGATCCCTACAAGGATACCGCAGGCCCGGCCATCAACCCGCTGATCAAAATCATCAACATCATCGCCCTGCTGCTGGTGCCGCTGCTGTAGCCTGACAGGGCATTTTTGTTGTCAGCGGCCTGCGGCCGGTCAGAAATGACCGGCCGTTTGCTTTACAGCGATCGGCTCTGAATGATTTGACGGGGGCGGACTCTAAGCACAAAGTCACGATCCATTCCCGGATTGACACAATAACCTAAGGGTGCTGAATCATGCAGACGAATACACTCAAGGAACAACTGACTGAGCCGAGCCGGATGCTGTTTGTCGACACGCATGCCGATGCGGACACCGCGCGCGATGTTGGTCAGGCGGTCGGCGGTCAGGTTTTCAGCAGCGACGATCCGCAGGTGCTGGTTAACGGCATCTACAATATGGAAGAGTATTTCCACGTATTGCGGAAGACGGCGCTGGCGGGTCTGAAAAATCTGCTGGCTAATCGCTATACCGCAATCACCGCGGTCGTCACGGATTCGTCCGGTGCCGGTGTACTGCTGCAGAATGACAGCCGTCAGCCGCTGCCGATGCACAGTGCGCCCAACCTGGGTGAGTTTCTGACAATGTTGGGGCCTCCCGGCGGTGAACAGGACCCGCGTATCTGCCTGACACTGTTGCAGCAGACAGTACGGTTGCTGGAAGTGCTTGGCATGCAGCGCCTGGCACTGCGCAAGGAAACGACAGCAGATATCGTCCACACGCACTGATGGCGAGACGCATGTATCTGCCGGTTTCCGTAACCGGCCTGACGCTGATGGCCTGTCTGGCGGCCATGGCGCAACAGTCAGGTAATCTGGATCAGGCGGCGCGGGATTTCGCTGAACGGCCGCAGCTCGACGATCTGGTCAAAGACAACCGGCCGCTGCTGGACCAGGCGTATCCGCTGGTCGTCGAGGATTATTATCAGAAGACGGGACAATACGAACCGCTGCCCGAACCCGAAGCGCATCAGGTGGAAAGCTGTGCCAATCATTATGCCGATGTCTGGCTGGGACAGAAATTATGGTGGCCGACTGATGACGATGGTGCGCCGGACTGGGAGACCATCTACGTGCATATACTGGATCACTACATCGGTTATTGTTTGCGGGGACCCCGGCTCGGGGGATAGAGGATAGGATGAAAATCTTGTATCCAGACAATATGTGTTCACTATGACAACCTGCTATTTACTATCTTCTATCAACTATCAACTATTAACTATTAACTATCAACTATTAACTATTAACTATCCACTCTCATTAATCGCCCGATGACTTTGTTCACTCTCCTGTTGTTCATCGCCGGTTTGCTGTTGCTGATTGCGGGTGCGGAGATGCTGGTGCGCGGCGCCTCGAAGCTGGCGGCCACGGTGGGGATTTCGCCGCTCGTCATCGGTCTGACGGTGGTGGCATTCGGCACCAGCGCGCCGGAAATGGCGGTCAGCGTTCAGTCGGCGCTCAGTGGTCAGGCAGGCGCCGATATCGCGATCGGCAATGTTGTCGGCAGTAATATTTTCAACGTACTGTTCATTCTCGGCCTGGCGGCCATGATTGCGCCGCTGTTCGTTGCGCAGCAACTGATCCGTGTTGATGTTCCGATCATGATCGGTGTTTCGGTACTGTTGTTGCTGTTTTCGCTGGATGGCAATATCAGTCGTACTAACGGCATTCTTCTGTTTGCCGGCATCATTGCCTACACGGTCTTTGCCGTGATCCAGGGGCGGCGTGAAGTCGCTTCCGTCGAAGCTGAATACTCTCGGGAATACGCCCGACAGTCTACCGGGATCAGGGCTCTGCTGCTTGATGGCGTTTTTATTGCCGCCGGTCTGGGGCTGCTGGTGCTTGGCGCCAACTGGCTGGTTGACGGCGCTATCAGCATGGCGCGCTGGTTTGGTGTCGGTGAGCTTGTGATTGGCCTGACCATTGTGGCAGCAGGGACTTCGCTGCCGGAAGTCGCAACCTCGGTGATTGCCAGTTTCAAGGGCGAGCGTGACATTGCCGTCGGCAACATTGTTGGCAGCAACATCTTCAATATTCTGTCCGTGCTCGGTCTGGCCGCGATCGTGGCGCCGGACGGTGTCAACGTATCAAGCGCCGCTGTGTACTTTGATATACCGGTTATGCTGGCGGTGGCCGTCGCCTGCCTGCCGATATTCCTGACCGGTCATACCATCGCACGTTGGGAGGGCTGCCTGTTTCTTGGTTATTACGTCGCTTATGTCACTTATCTGATTCTGGCGGCGACACGTGATCCCGCGTTGCAGGGCTTCGAACAGGCGATGATCTATTTCGTGGTACCGCTGACGGTGATTACATTGATTGTCAGTCTGTGGAGAAATCTGGTTAAAAAATAATTATCCGCAAATGAACGCGAATAAACGTAAATAAATAAAATAATATAATATAAATAATATTATGATTGGGCAGCTAGCTGGCCAACGAAAAATACACTTTCAAGCATTCAATACAGCAATATTAATAGAGTAAAAAATATTGTCTTTATAATCGAACTACTTAATATCTGGCAAAAATGCCTATATTAATAAGCCACTATTCTTTTCATTCGCGTTCATTTGCGGACTGTATTATAGCTTTTCCCGGAACCTCGACGCCTGCTTTGCGCAATAGCTCCGCCGCTTCGTACAACGGCAGTCCCATCACCGCCGAGTAGCTGCCTTCCAGCCGGTTGATAAACGCTGCAGCTTTGCCCTGAATGCCGTAGCCGCCGGCCTTGTCGAGTGCCTCGCCGCTGGCGATATAGCTTCGGCATTCATCGACAGTCAACGGCCGCAGACACACGCGACTGATGTTGAGTTCTACCATTTCATTATCTGCGATTACGGCGACGGCTGAATATACATGATGCATGCGTCCGGATAAACGCCTGAGCATCTCCAGCGCAGTGTCTTCGTTCGCCGGTTTGCCAAGCGGTTCGTCATCGAGGAATACTTCCGTGTCGGCGGCGAGGATTGGCTTGTCGGTTTCGCCATTCAGGGTGTCGCGCGCGGCGCGCGCCTTGCGCAACGCCAGCTCGGGGACATGAAGGCGCGCCGGATCGCCCTGCCAGGTTTCATCGACTTCAACGTCTATGATTTCATAGGTTACTCCGATCTGATCAAGAAGCTCGCGCCGGCGCGGGGATTTGGAGGCGAGATAAATCATTGGCAAGTGAAAAGTTAAAAGTGGAATGTGAAAAGGATAATCGAATATTCAAATAAACTTTATACTTCTCACATTTCACTCTTCATGTATCACTCCCTATGATACGGATGCCCCTGCAGCAGGCTGTGTGCACGGTAAAGCTGTTCCGCTACCATCACGCGAACCAGTCCATGTGGAAGTGTCAGCGGCGATAAAGACCAGCGCCAGTCGGCGCGTTGCAGACAGCCCTCCGCCAGGCCATCGGGACCACCGATCAGCAGGGCGACATCGCGGCCGACCTGCAGCCAGTCCGAAAGGTTGTTCGACAGGATGCGCGTGGTGACGGACTGACCGTGTTCGTCCAGGGCGACCACGTAGGCACCATCCGGGATGGCCTTGAGCAGCCGTTCGCCTTCTGCTTCCATGTTCTTCTCTACGCTGGCTGTTTTACCACGCCTGGCAATCGGTATTTCAATCAGTTCCAGACTGCAGTGCGGCGGCAGGCGACGGGCGTATTCGTCATAAGCATTGACTACCCACTCCGGTTGCCGCGTACCTGTTGCCAGCAGATGTAAACGCATGAATCGGTTTCTGCGAAGGGCTTACTGGTGCACTTCATGATGCGGCATGGCCATGTCCGCTGACCACAGCTTTTCGAGCTGATAATAGGCACGCGTCGTGGGATGCATCAGGTGAGCGACGGCATCACCGAGGTCGACCAGTATCCACTCGCTTTCCTGCAGACCCTCGACTCCGAGCGGCTTGATGCCCTGCTCGCGAGCCGTTTGAATCACACCGTCGGCGAGTGCTCTGACCTGACGGCCGGAACGACCGCTGGCAATAATCATGGTGTCGGTAAACGAAGTGAGTTCACTGACATCCAGAACCTGGATATCAATGGCTTTAAGATCATCGAGTGCGTTGATAATAAGAGTGGCCAGTTGTTTGGATTGCATCATGCGTCGGAGATGTAGAGTTTGTGTTTACGGATGTAGTCAAGCACCGCGTCAGGTACGAGATAGCGTATGGAATGTTCTGCAGCCACCATGCTGCGTATACGGGTGGCGCTGATGTCAAGCACGGGAATTGACTGGTGCAGTATGCAGCCGGCCGGCCGGTCATGCAGTGGTTGTATGGAATCGACAGCGTGGTGCTTCAGGAGGGTTGCGATCGTCGGGTTGAACTCTCTGGCGGACATTGTGCGGGTCATGTCCGTCCGATCAACCACCACGACGTGCGTGTAATTGAGCAATTCATTCCAGCGATGCCAGTCCGCCAGCTGCCGGAATGCGTCCAGACCGAGAAACAGGCATATGGGCGTTGGTCCAATTTCCTCGCGTAACGAGATGACTGTTTCTACAGTAGTCCGACCGGCGCCGTCGCGCAGTGATAGACGTCCCGTCCCGGCTTCAGGGCGC
>CAZFUS010000080.1:0-11938 GCA_964522485.1 uncultured Enterobacteriaceae bacterium
CTGGAGTGATCAGAGCACGAAAAATAAAAATACGATTTTTATTTTTCTCTCTATTTTACAATCCCTTACACGATTGTCCCTTGAATTACGAGAAGGGGCAGTGCTTCCCTGCAGGGACCTCTGAACCAGTCAGAGGTCTCCTTGTTCGCGCAAAAATTCATCCAGTAATATCTGCTGTTCCGCGTCCAGCGTCTTCCGATCAACAAGGTCCGGTCGCCGCTGCCAGGTCCGGCCAAGCGCCTGTTTCAGGCGCCAGCGGCGGATCTTTTCATGATCGCCACTCAATAGTACCGCCGGTACGTGGTGGCCATCGATTGCTTCCGGCCGCGTGTAATGCGGATAATCCAGCAGACCGGTGGCAAACGAATCCGCTGTCACCGAGTCGGCATCTCCTACCACCCCCGGCTGACGTCGCGCCAGGGCGTCGATAATCACCATGGCCGGCAATTCGCCGCCGCTCAGGACGTAATCACCAATCGACCATTCTGCATCGACCTCCATCGCGATCAGCCTCTCGTCGATACCTTCGTAGCGACCCGCCACCAGGATTAGCGACTGTTCGGCAAGCAGAGATTCCACACCGGCCTGGTCCAGCCGCCGGCCCTGTGGTGACAGGTATATAACGACAGTCGCCTCGCCCAGGGACGCGCGCGCGGCACGGATGGCATCCCGCAATGGCTGTACCAGCATTACCATTCCCGGTCCGCCACCGTAAGGTTTGTCGTCCACGTTCCGATGGCGGTCCCGCGTGTACTGGCGTGGATCCCAGCAGGTCAGCTCCAGCAATCCGGCCTCCACCGCCCGGCCGGTCACGCCGTAGCCGGTAATCGCTTCGAACATGCCGGGAAACAGGGTCACAACCCCTACACGCAGCATGGTCACTCACTCCGGGCCGCTTGCCGGCCAGTCCACCGTTACTGTCCCTCTGTCGGGATCAACCTCCAGCACGTAAATACCGGGCACATACGGGATCATTTGTTCCACAGCACCGGTTTCCCGCACAACCAGCACATCATGTCCCCCGGTTTCCTCCAACCGCACAATCGGTCCCAGCCGTGTGCCCTCGCGCGTGACCACGTTCAACCCAATCAGATCGTGCCAGTAATATTCGCCGGTGGATAAAGGTGGCAGCCGGTCCCGGGGGACGCCGATTTCGGCTCCGACGACAGTCCGTGCCTGATCGCGATCATCAATACCTTCAATAGAGGCAATCAAGCTCTTGCCATGCTCGCGGCTGGCACGGCATATGAATGGCTGCCAGTCACCGGCCATGTACAGCCACCATTTGTCATAAGCCAGCAGATTGGTACGGGGCCGGGTATACGATATGACCTTAAGCCAGCCCTTGACCCCGTAAAGCCCGGCAATTCGGCCGAGCACAACATAATTCGGACGCTGTGCATTCACCGAGTCGAGCTCACAATCAGTTCCGGTACGCCGCTCAGCTTCGACAGCAGCCGTCCCGTCCCGGCCGGGCTTTGTCGCTTCAGGCGTTATGCGGGGAAGCCTTCTGATACTGCTTCAATAGCGAGTACACGCGCTCGGAAGGTTTGGCACCGAGGCCGGTCCAGTAAGCGACCCGATCGGTGTCGATAACCAGCGACCGTTCATTGTCTTTGGCAATGGGATTGAAAAACCCAAGCCGTTCGATGTTGCGACCGTCGCGCTTGTTACGGCTGTCCGTCACCACGATATGGTAAAAGGGCCGTTTTTTGGCGCCACCGCGCGCCAGTCTGATAGTTACCATGCGTTTGCAGACCTCTCAATCATGCTGCATTTCCGTTCCAGTCCCGGCATCGGGTACCGGTGGTGAAAAACCGGTTATTTTACGGCATCTTGCTGAAAATAAAAGAGTGGATTGCATTGCGCCCTTGATACGCTGGTATCCGTGCCGGCTTAAGGTAACATGACTGCGCCGACACCTGGCTATCCAGGTTTTCGTGCTTGACCCGGAGTTACTATGGACACCTTGGTACAAGCCAAACGTGAGCTGCGCCAGAGCATCATTGCCCGGCGAGAAGCGCTGGCGGAAGCGGTCCGCAACGAGGCCAGCCGTCTGATCCGGGCGCGTTTGCTGGCGCTGCCCGTGGTTCAGGCGGCCGAATCGCTGTTTGTTTTCATTTCCTACGCCAGCGAGGTCGACACACATCCGCTCCTCGACACTCTGCTGGAAACCCGGCGGCGATTGGCGGTTCCCAAGATTGTCGATAAAACCACCATGCTGTCGGTGCCGCTGCGTAGCTGGGAGCAGCTGCAGCCGGAAACCCTGGGAATACTCAGCCCGTCGACAGCCGAGCATGACGAAGGGCCGTTCGATGTAGTCATTACGCCGGGCGTCGCTTTCACCGAGCGCGGCGATCGACTGGGTTACGGCCGGGGTTACTATGATCGCTGGTTTGCCAGCCACACGGTAAGTACCAAAATAGCGCTCGCCTTTGAGACACAGATCGTCGAATCCCTGCCGACCGATGCCTCTGACCAGCCGGTCGACCTGATCGTCACCGAGAAACGCGTCATCCGGCCCCGGGCAAAGATCTGAACCGTGCTTCATTAAGGCGTGAAGCTTTCCAGCTCCATCACTATCCGGCCGGCGAAGGTTTGCATTCTGCCATGATTCAGCACCTTGCTGCTCGTTATCTCCTCGCGCACCGATTTGATCAGGCCGATACCGGGCGCATACCAGTCCGTTTTTTCCACCGTGATATTGGTTAATCCCACGTAGTTGCGCGCATCGTATTTGGTCTTGCCGATAGCCCGGACCCGCAGGCAGTCGCGGAATTTGCCCGCCGGTACGGCAACCGTGTCATCCAGGGCTTCGATTGTATATTTCAATCTCACCGGCGCGATAATATGAAACTCACTGCGCTGGGGCGGACCGGTCCGGTAGAGCACAAGGGTCTTGCTGTCGGCATACCACGTCGTCCCCGGTTCGAGCGGGTATTGCAGGATTATGCGTTCGCCTTTTTCAACCGGCTGCGGCTCGACGGCATTCGGCCGCCGGCTGGCGACATGATGTATTCCTTCTGCGTTCTCCAGATAAAACAGCGTCGTGCCATCCAGCGAACGGCGAGCGTGTACCGGCTTGCCCCGCCAGTCAACCGACCGGGCACTGGCCAGCAACAATTTCTGCTCCTCGGTACTGTCCATGGTGGTGACGTGCAACGTGTAAAACCAGCGCAGTCCGGGTTCCAGGGGATAGTACGCGGATGGCGAACGATCGCAGCCACCGGACAACAGGAACAGGAGTAACGTAATTGCACCTATTGGCCGGCAGCGTTTAATCCATTGCATCATGCGGATTGATTGTCCTGTTGTTCAACGGTTGCGGGTGCCGACCGCCCCCACCAGGCGGCAAGGAGTGCACCCGTAACATTATGCCAAACGCTGAATAATGCACCGGGCAGTGCGCTCAGAGCGGAAAAATATTTCAACGCCAGCGCTACCCCCAGGCCGGAATTCTGCATGCCCACTTCGATTGCCAGCGTCTGCGCGACTTTGACGTCATAACCGAGCAGCCGGGCCAGACTGTAACCGCCTGCCAGTCCCAGCGCATTATGGATGATTACCGCGATTGCTGTCGCGGTGGCCAGATTTTCCAGCTGTGCCTGATTCAGGGCCACGATGATGCCAATGATCAACACGATCGCCAGCATGGACACGTACGGAAATACACGCTCCACACGTTGCAGTCCGTGCCCGAGCCAGTGTCTCAGCACCAGCCCGGCAACCACCGGCAAAACGATGATCAGCAGAACATCAACGATCATCGCCACAATCGGCACCGCTACCTGCTGGCCGATATAAGCCCAGGCCAACAGCGGCGTCAGTACTACGGCGCACAGGGTTGAAACCGTCGTCAGTGTGATCGACAGGGCTACGTCGGCACGCGCCAGATAACAGATCACGTTCGAGGCCGTACCGCCCGGGCAGGCGCCGACCAGCACCAGTCCGATGCCTATGGCAAGTGGCAATTCCAGCAACATAGTCAGCAGCCAGGCGGTCAGCGGCATTAGACCGTATTGCATGAGCAAACCGACAGCGATAACCGCCGGCCGTTTGAAGATAGCCAGAAAGCTATCCGGGCGCAGTGTCATGCCCATGCCGAACATCACCAGACCGAGCAACGGCGGGATGGCCGGTTTCAGGTGAATCAGCAGTTCTGGTGCCAGACAGGCCACCACGCTGATCAGCAACGCACCGACTGGCAGCAGATAGACAGGGGTTTGCATGGCCGGCATCATAATGCGCATCCTGCAGACTGACATCCCGGCGCGCATGTGCCGGAGGGATGGTATTATCAGACCGGTCACGAATTGCCAGTCAGTCCCTCTCTTACTGAAAGTAAACCCGCTTGACTTTCAGATATTCGAACGCACCCAGTCCACGATTGCCGCTGCCTGCATCGCACCGGCCTGGCGCGCCACTTCCCGACCTGCATTGAATACGGCGAGCGTGGGGATGCTGCGTATCCGGAAACGCTGGGCAATGGGCTGCGCCTGTTCAGCATTCAGTTTGGCCAGCCGTACATCAGGTTCCAGCAATGCTGTCGCTTTTTCGTATGCCGGTGCCATCGCCTTGCAGGGACCGCACCAGGGCGCCCAGAAATCCACCACGACCGGAATACCGTCTTTCCCGACATGCCGCTCGAAGCCGGCCGTATCGAGTTCGATCGGGCCGCTGTCAAACAGAGATTTGTGACACTTCCCGCAACGCGGTTTGTTCCGGAGACGTTCGGCGGGCAGACGGTTGAGCGCCCGGCAATGCGGGCAGACAAGTTGCAGCTGGTTGGTCACGAGATTGGCTCACGCGGGCGATATGAACCCTACATGGTGACCGTGTGGCGCCAATTCAATACCGGAACGGGCGGGCTGATGCTGCCTGACAGGCGTTACTGCTCGAAGACCAGGGCCTGCGGGTCCGCCCCCAGCTCCTTGAGTGAAGCATTGACGACATCCATGAAGCCATCCGGTCCGCAGACATAGAAATGCTGGTCGAAATCATCGATCCGGTCGGCGAGGAATTCCTGGTCAATCCGGCCATATTCATAACCTGAAGCCCTGGTATCGCTACACAGCAACACGCAGCGTTCTCCCAGGTAGTGGCGCAGCTCTTTTTCACAGATGACATCGGCCGGTGTCTTGTTGGCGAAAATCAACGCATGGTCATCGATCTGACCCCTGGCCGCCAGCTCGCGCAGGATCGCCAGAAATGGCGTCAGGCCGGCACCACCGGCAATGAACACGCCGGGGCCCTGATAGCTGATGGTGCCGAAGGGATCCGACATCAATAGCTGCGCACCGGCCCTGAGTCGATGCAACTGCTGCGTGACACCCTTGTGCTCAGGATAGCTCTTGATGGTGAACTCGATAATCCGGTCATCCGTCAGTGACGTCGGCGTGAAAGGGTGGCCTTCGTCCTTCCAGTCCGGTGTATCGATGGCCAGTTCCACGCCCTGTCCCGGCGCGAATTCGAAACCATCCGGCTTCGATACCATAAACCGTTTCACATCGTGCGTGACGAACTCGCTCATCAACAGCGTAACGGTATAGTCCATCTCGGATCTCCATGACCGATTATAGAGTTTAGTCCCCTGACGGACCGAGACGTTCCAGCCCGGATTAATGAACGACCGCGAGTGCTCTGCCTGTTTCCAGCAACGGGTCGGTCAGTGCGCGAAGTAGAAGTCGCCGTTTACCATGGCGGCACTGCCACTGATATGCACCTGCTGTGCCATCTGGTCGCCCAGCGGTTCCACCCTGGCATGATAACGCCCGTGACGGGTACTGGCGACCACCTCCGGTGGTGTTCTATTCAGATACTGACGCTCGCCCTCAGAGCTCAATCGCCGGCGGTAGCCCCGGGCGGTTAATCGCGCATTATACGGTCCGAACCGGTGATGGTAGATATCATCAGCCTCGGCGGGACGGACATCGGATGCCGGCACTTTTTGAGCGCCAAATGCCATCGTCACAACCACACCAATCAGGGTGTCATTATGCTGCAGATCCGGGGAGACAAAGGTATTCAAATTGATACCTTGATATAAATTCCTCTGGTAATTGGCATTGATAAAGCGGCTGTTCCGACCCACTCGCCTGTCGACATCGACATAGCTCAGCGAGAGTGAACTGTCATCCAGCAACTGCATGCCGAAACCCGCCAGCAGTCTGTGCCCGGGAACGGGCTCTTCGGCACTCAGACCAACCTGACGGAAATCCCCTGTTGCCGCGGTGTACCTGAATTCATAGTCAAAGCGCCCGGTCTGATGACTGACTCCAATATTCGTCAGAGCACCTATACCCGCCGCGGCGGCATGACTGCCGACGATCGAGCCGCTCACCCGGTCCAGCCATGGCACTGATGCCATGACACCGTTGAGACCGAACGTCTGCTGGGTATGCAAAACCTCGGCACGGGCCTCCCCTGTCAGCCAGTCTGTCAATCCAAGCCTGTGCGTACCGCTGACAAAGGCATGACCGTAATCATTGCTCTCAAGCAGAGGATGCTCACGGAGAAAGCCTGCCTGATAGGTATAATCATGCAGACCATTCTGTAACAGGCCTCCATTGGGATTAAACAGCTCACCGGTACCGGCAGTGCGGCTCAGTACCGCCTGCTTCATACGCTGAAGCGGATCACTGTTGGCCATTGGCATCCCGCCATGCACGGAAAAAGGCATCTGTGACTGTCTGTCTGCACCGGCAGACATCGTATCAGCATAGCGCTGAATGGAAGTCGGTATGACGCCATCGTTTTCGAACGCAGGCCATGGCAGTGACAGAAAATCGGTCTGGCCTGCAAAATCGGAACCCCACTGCAAACCGCCAAAGTGAACACGGCGGCCCCAGGCGCCGGTGCGTGACACACTATCTCCCACTACAAGACTTTTGTCTGTCTGCGCCCAATCATAGCGCCAGGTAGTATTCTGGCGCGTGAGACGATCACGGCCATCCAGACCCTGCGCTCGAAATGTCGTCGTGGCGACACCCCAGTGATTGAACACACCGAGTTTGATCTGACCACTGCCGGCCATTTCACTGGCTTGCTGTCGGTACTGAAGATCATAATTCAGGATACCTCCTGCTACTGTTGCCTGTGAATGATCGACAGCCTCCGGCTGAATGACAGCAGACGACGACTGATCGGCTGTGCTTTTGTTGTTCCCTGTCAGACTCTGATGCGAAGTACCGAGTCCCGGCGGATACGCCGGGTCCACGACATTGACCGCATAGGCCGGGTAGACACCCAGCAAGACAAGCAGAATGACAAGCGTGGCTTGAACACGGTCAACGTGATTTCGATATGGTCGCATGGCCCCGTTCAACATCCTGCACCCAGCCTGGAGTCTTTGACGATCTAGCCTTACAGGACAATCAGCGCCTGGCGCCGTGCCGCCCCAGCTGTCAGGCAAAAATACAAGTCAACAGATATCCGGATTCTTTACCCCGGCAAGCGCTGTGCCTGCAGAATCCAGCCCCAGTACAATTTAATGAATATACATGAAGTATTATTTTCAACTATCTGAAATTATGGTAATAATCGTTAATACTGTAGCAGCATTTTCGCGCTTGTCGAGAGCCAGGGCTGCAGAATCGATCACATTTCGGGGAAAGAGCTGATGGTCCGGCATCGGCGGAAACCGCCGAGGGCTGGCGGCATGGCATTTATGATGGTGTTGTCGCGGCGAGGCCTGGGCGTCAACTGCCAAGAGCGGCAAGCCGTTTCGGGCTTCCAGCCAAGGCACTGCAGATAGGTCATTCCAACAGCAGTAAAGCTTACCGCGACATCAGCAAGGGATGCAGAGTCCGGACTTCAAAATATCACCGTCACGTTAATAGTGTCCGTGTAACTGCCGCCGGCGACGTTCTGGCCGCCGAATATGCGCCCATAAATCGTATGATCGTTGTCCCGCGTCACGCTTGAGAGATTGAGCACGGGAAACGAAACATTCCCACCTTGAGCTGAAGAACCGCCCGTCCCGTCGCCCCAGATCAGGGTTCGGGCGGCATTGCGGTAAAGGTTGTAATTCAGCATAGCGGCGCCGGATCCCAGCTGTCTGGACGAATAGCCGCCGCTGTTCCCCGGGTTGAGTTGAACGCTGTAGCTGATGCCCGGCGTGAGATCGAGCAAACCTGTCCGGGTGCAGGAAACGTTCACGTTGCCCGTCGTGTCCACATCGGCACCGGCCAGCGGATTGTAGACACCGAATGCGACACCTGTGGCCGTAACATCACAGCTAATCGCTGCCGAAGACTGGGCTGACCATAACAACCCCAGGCTCAGCAACAGAGTTGCACATAACCCTCTGTTCATGGATTCATCTCCCTCTCCCGACAGACAACAGGACCCACCTGTGGCAGCGGCCCGGGATCTTCGGGTAATGTCACTTCGAAGGTACAACGCCGACTGTTCCAGCGTGCCTCCAGACGGTTTTCACGCTTCAGGCCTGTGACCCAGGCCTCGCCGCGACGGGCGACGGGGAAATGTTCGTCGCTGCCGATCACATTGACTGTGGAACCCGGCGGCAGCGGCTCGCCGTTCTCCTGCAGGATTTCTATCAATGCGCCGTTGGCGGAACGCACCTCGAATGACACCAGTGCACCCTGACGGAACCCGGGGATGGCCGTTGAAGTCAAGTCTTCTATCTGAGCATCCAGCGGCAGATCTTCCTGCTCGATGCGGATCTGGTTTTGATCGAAGGACCGCATATCGGGAAGAAGGGCGGCACCGTTCTTATTGGTCCGGGCGATCTCCTGGTTTTCATGATAGATCCGCACGCCTTCGTAATCGCCGACCTGGACCACGCCAAAGCTGTCATCCACCCGACGCGACAGAAATACATTCCCGCCCAGAACCGCACCGCCGCCGCTGGCACCGAGCCGGTAGCCCATGTCACTGCCGAACCGCGCCGCCTCGGCCCGGTAAATGCCGTAATCAGTACTCGCCGTCACCTCGGCCTGACGCCGGTCCGGCGTGCCATGCCCTTCTTCGGCCAGTAAGCGATATCCGAGGCCGGTACCGCGCGGCAGGTTGCGCTGGATCTGGATCTGATTGCTGTGACTGTTTTCCTCGCGCACGTGACTGACGCTGGCGCTGGTGTGGCTGCCGAGCGCGACGCTCACGGTCAGGCCGATAAAGGTATCACTGCGTTCCAGGTCATGAGAGACGAAAGCATTAAAAAACATACTCCTGAACAGCCCCATATTGTAGTTGACATTGAGAAAGCTGGTGTCGTCACGGACACGCTGATCCACCTTCACATAGCTCAGAGATATCGAACTGTTACCGATAAGACGCATGCCGAACCGGGCCAGGCTCGTCTGTTTGGGTGCGGGCTCTCCTGGCAACAATCCGAGCTGGCGAAAATCCGCCGTCGTCCAGGTCGTCTGCAAACCGTAGTCAAAACGTCTCCCCTGCCGGTCGACCCCGATGCCGGCCAGCGCGCCCTCGCCCGCATCGCCGGTGCTGCCGGCCACAGAGCCGGACAGAACGCCCAGCCAGGGCGTGGTCAGCACGACCGCGTTGACGCCGGCGGTCTGCTGGTCGCGCAGGACCTCGGCGCGCGCCTCGCCGGTGAACCAGTCGGTCAGACCCAGCCGATGGGTACCGGTAATAAACCCGCGGCCGTAATCGTTGCTTTCCAGAGAAAAGTTCTCGCGGATGAAACCGGCTTCGTAAGTATAATCATGCAGACCGTCCTTCAGCAGATTCTGATCGACATAGAACGGCTGGCTGATCACCTGCTCGCGCCCGAGCACGTCACGTACAACCAGTTGCAATTCGTTGGTACCGGTGACGACCGGGATGTCGCGTACCGAGAACGGTCCGGGCTGGACCTGTTCCTGCACCCGGCGCAGATCATTGGCGTAGAGTTCGACCGAGGCCGGCACCGCGGTCTCGCCGGCAAACTGCGGCAACGGGAAAGTGATGAAATCGGGCTGCGTGCCGAAGTTGGTACCCCACTGGATGCCGCCGAACTGCACCGTTCGTCCCCACGCACCCGGCCGTGAGAAGGTATCGCCCAGACTGAGCGTGCGGAGCTCCGCCGGCCAGTCATAGCGCCAAGTGCTGTTGAGCCGCACTATCTCTGCCTCAACATCCAGTCCTCTGGCCAGAAATGTCGTCGTGCCGATACCCCAGCGATTGAACGCACCGAGTTCGAAGACACCGCTGGCAATATCCTGACTTTCTATGGATTCATACAGTACATCATAATTAAAGAAGCCGCCCGGTGGGCCAGCCTGCGGCGTGTGAAAGGTATCCGGTCGGGCATCGATGACCTGACGAGTGAAAGTGGAGGTTGCGGCCTCGACGATCAGTGTCTGACTGGCTTCGTCGATCGAATACTCGAGTTCCGGCAGGTCATCCAGGGCATAATAGGCCTGTTCCTGATACTGAACGGCACTGAGGTTCTCCGGGATGATCAGGCCCCAGGCCGCTAATGTGTCACGATCGACAAGCAGTTTGCCGGCCTCGCTCTGCAGCATGATCACTGCCTGCTCAAACTCGATCCCGTTGACGCGGGCGGCCAGCAGCCGTTCGGTGAGAGCGGCTGCAGTAGCCACCTCGGCTGTAGTAGCTGCAGGATTGGCGGCGGAAACCGTTGCGGTGCCCAATGCAGCCAACAGCAGCATGGTGCAGACTCCGAAACCCTCACGACTTATCCGCTTTGATCTCGGCTTCCAGCTCACCGGCTTTCGTCCAGGCTTTAATGCGGTAAGGCGGGGCCGCCGCCGGCGGCAGATCAAGCACCCAGTAACGCCGGCTGCCGGGCAACAAATAAGTCAGATCCTCGTTCTGGACCAGTGCTTCTCCATCCGGTCCCAGCAATGACAGCCGCAGAACCTGGACATGGACGTTACCGTGGTTGACGGCTTCGATCCGCAGCTTGTCGTCATCCAGACGCCGGGCCCGCCATTCGACCTCGCGTGTTATTCGGCTATCCGGTGAAACGAACACCGGGATGCCGATACGCAGCGTCACCTGGATACCGGTCGGCGCCGGGGTTGGCTGTTCAGCGCCGGCGGGAATCGCCGGGGCCTGCTCGAGAAATACGCGGAATGACTGTTCGGTGTCACTCGCCATCGGACGGCGCACTCCAACCCGTACTACTTGTTCCTTGCCCGGGGCCACGGTAAACACCGGCGGCGTGACGATCAGCGCGTCCGTTTCAGTATAACGGTCCTCGCCGTCTTCAACCGCCCACTCCCGTACGGCGGCCTGCATGACCACGGGTTGATCACCGCGGTTGCTCAGATGCAGCGCGGCGATCGACCGGCTACTGTCAAGCGTGATGCGGACCGGATTGATCGAGAGGTTCGCGGCCTGGCCGAGACCGCAGGCCAAGAAAAGCGCGAGACCGGCAATCAGCCGGTCCCGGATGGTAACGCTGATCGGCATGAACCCGATCAAAACTCGATTGTTACATTAATGGTGTCACTATAACTGTCTGCGGGAACTTCCTGGCCGGCCGGTATCCGGCCGTAAACGATATGTGGAACATCCAGCCCGGTACCGGTACCTGCGACAGGATTGGCTCCAGCCAGGTCAGTCCAGACAATACTCCGAGACGTATCCGAATACAGCTCATAGTCCAGAAAATCGCCGCCACCACCGGTCATGGCGCGGGTGGTTGTGCCAGGCGTGCCACTACCGGCATCCAGGCCAATCTCGTAGCTCGTCCCCAGTGTGCAGGTCGCAGTTACCGTTGATGTAGCATCGGTATCCACGCCGGCAATGGGTTGATAGGCGCCGAAATCCAGATTGCTGGCCGTTACGCTACAGGCATCGCTAACCGTAGCAGATACAGTGAAGGTCGTGGTATCGGTGCCAGCCCAGGTAGCACCGGCTACGGCCAGGCCGGCGATCACCGCACCTACCAGCGTGGAATGACGCAGTTGCTTCGTCTTCATTTTTAAATCCCCTGTTTAAATAAAAA
>CAZFUS010000081.1:0-11841 GCA_964522485.1 uncultured Enterobacteriaceae bacterium
TCGGTCGCTTTAACCTGTTTTAGTGGACTTGACGGTCAGGATCGCGTCACCCTTGCCGAAGCGGGCATTTACGTCTTCACTGATTGTCAGCTCCATCGCACTTCTGACGATCGCGCCATCAGCTTTTTGCACGATGGCGTAGCCACGTCCCAGCGTCGCCAATGGGCTGACGGTATCGAGGTTGTGACTGAAGCGTATCAGCCGCTCTTTCTTCTTCTCCAGAAAATGCAGGATGGCCCGCTGCAGCTGGCCGTCGAGTTGTCTGCATCTTTCCCGCTGCTGCTGCAGTTGCCGTTTAGGATTCTGCACCGCCAGCAGCGATGTCATCCGGTTCAGTTGTGAATGATCGTACTGAAGCCGGGCCTTGATGGCGCGCTGACTGCGCAGCGAGAGATCGTCCAGCCGTTGACTGTATTGCTGCAGTGTTTTCAGTGGATGCGGCAGGCGCCGTTCCAGGCCGGCTACCCGGTCCACAAGCGTGTTGAGCCGCTGATTGATCTGGCGTGCCAGCAGGATCTGGTAGCGTTGCAGTTGTCCGATCAGTTGTTCGCGGCTGGGACTGACCATTTCTGCGGCAGCTGAAGGCGTAGCAGCGCGCTGGTCGGCGACAAAGTCGGCGATGGTAAAATCGATTTCATGGCCCACCGCGCTGATAGTGGGCAGACTGCAGGCATGAATCGCACGGGCTAGCTGTTCGTCATTGAAAGCCCACAGGTCTTCGAGTGAACCGCCACCACGCGTCAGAATCAGCACATCCACTTCGTGGCGCTGTTCGGCGATAGCGAGCATGTCGCGGATCCTGCCGGGTGCCTCGGCACCCTGGACCGGAACCGGATAGATGATTACCTCGATGCCCGGATAACGTCGTTTGAGCACACTGAGAATGTCGCGGATGGCGGCTCCGCTTGGCGAAGTCATGACACCCACCCGCTTTGGCATTATCGGGATCGGCTGTTTGTCTTCAGAACGGAACAGGCCTTCGGCGTCGAGCTTCTTCTTGAGTGCTTCGAAGGCCCGCTGCAGCGCACCGGCGCCGGCCGGCTCCAGGTATTCAACGATGAGCTGGAATTCACCGCGGCCCTCGTACAGGCTGACCCCGGCGCGGACCAGCACCTGCATGCCGTTTTCCGGCTGGGTGGCGAGTTTCAGTGCGCGGTTTTTGAACAGGGCACAGCGGACCTGGGCGGCGGCATCCTTGAGGCTGAAATAGAGGTGGCCCGAGGCGGGTCGCGCCAGATTGGAGACTTCGCCCTCGACCCAGAGACTGGGGAAACTGCCCTCGAGCACGCTACGCGCTGCGCGATTCAACTCGGCGACCGAATAAATACGGCGGCCGTCGTCTTCCGGACCGGTGTTCAGGGTGGGTTCGTCGTCCTGCATGGCGGACAGGATAGCGCATTCGCCCCGGCTCGTACCGGTGTCGGACCACCGTTGGTCGTTTACCGGTCTGGGGGCAGACTCTATAATGTGCGGCTCTTTAATTCCCAGGTGCCCGATCCCGACATGATCGCCCCAGAAGAAGCGCTCACTTTTGATGATGTCCTTCTGAAGCCGGCTTATTCGGAGGTATTGCCCCGATCCGCCGACCTCTCCACGCGCCTGACCCGCGGCATTACCCTTAATATTCCCATTACCTCGGCCGCCATGGATACCGTTACCGAGGCGCGACTGGCCATCACCCTGGCTCAGGTGGGTGGACTTGGCGTCATCCACAAGAACATGAGTCCGGCACAGCAGGCGGCCGAAGTCCGCACTGTGAAGAAATTCGAAAGTGGCGTGATCCGTGATCCGATCACTGTCGGACCGGAGACGACCATCCAGGAAGTACTGGAACTCACCCGCAAGCATGATATTTCCGGTGTGCCGGTGGTCGAGAAGGATGCACTGGTGGGTATCGTCACCAGCCGCGATCTGCGTTTTGAACGCCACTATGATTCGCCGGTTTCGCGCATCATGACACCGAAGGAACGCCTGGTCACGGTTGGTGAGGGAGCGGATAACGACGAAGTCATCAAGCTGCTGCATAAACATCGCATCGAGAAGGTGCTGGTTGTTAACGATAAATTTGAGCTGCGCGGCCTCATCACCGTCAAGGATATCCAGAAGTCGAAAGAATTCCCGAATGCCTGCAAGGACGAACACGAACGGCTGCGGGTCGGAGCCGCCGTTGGTGTCGGTGAGGGCAGTTACGCTCGCGTGGAAGCCCTGATGGAGGCCGGCGTTGACGTTATCGTGGTGGATACCGCGCATGGTCACTCGCGTGGCGTGCTGGATATGGTGCGCTGGGTTCGGCAGCAGTATCCGGACAGCCAGATCGTCGGTGGTAATGTCGCCACCGCTGACGGTGGCAAGGCCCTGGTCGAGGCGGGTGTCGATGGTGTCAAGGTCGGTATCGGGCCGGGTTCCATCTGCACGACCCGGATCGTTACCGGTATCGGTGTGCCACAGGTCACGGCCGTTGCCGGAGTCGCTGAGGCATTGCGCGACAGTGACGTTCCGGTTATCTCCGACGGTGGCATCCGCTATTCCGGTGATATCGCCAAGGCTATCGTTTCCGGCGCGCATGCGGTCATGATTGGCGGTCTGTTTGCCGGCACCGAGGAGGCGCCGGGCGAGGTTGAGCTGTACCAGGGTCGTTCCTACAAATCCTATCGCGGCATGGGTTCTTTAGGGGCTATGTCGCAAACGCACGGTTCCTCGGATCGTTACTTCCAGGAAAACGACGAGATCGAGAAACTGGTACCGGAAGGTATTGAAGGTCGCGTACCGTACAAAGGATCGCTAACCGTGATTGTGCATCAGCTGCTGGGCGGGCTGCGCGCATCGATGGGGTATACCGGCTGCCACAATCTGGAAGAGATGCGCACCAAGGCCGAATTCGTGCGCTTGACCAATGCCGGTATCCGCGAGAGCCATGTTCACGACGTGACGATCACCAAGGAAGCACCGAACTATCGTCTCGATTGAAGATGGTAGAGGATAGAACATAGACAATAGCTGAGAAGGGAAAATGGAGACATAATGCCTTTCGTTTGTTCTCTATTAACTATCCTCTATCAATTATCATCCCCCGCCTGTTATGGATATTCATGCTGAAAAGGTCTTAATCCTCGACTTCGGATCCCAGTACACTCAGTTGATCGCCCGCCGTGTGCGCGAGGCGAATGTCTATTGTGAAATTTATGCCTGGGATGCCCCGGTTGAGGAGATCAAGGCATTCCAGCCGAAGGCGATCATACTGTCCGGCGGTCCCGAATCCGTCACAGCCTGTCCCGATATCCGCACACCCCAGGTCGTGTTTAAACTCGGTGTGCCTATTCTTGGCATTTGCTACGGCATGCAGACCATGGCCGTACAACTCGGCGGCGGTGTGGAACCGTCGGACAAACGCGAATTCGGTTTCGCCAGTGTCCGTGCCCGCGGCCATTCCGCGTTACTGCGCGATATCCAGGATCACGTCAACGATCAGGGGCATGGCCTGCTTGATGTCTGGATGAGTCACGGTGATCACGTCACGCAGCTACCGGAAGGTTTTAAAGTCATCGCTTCGACGGATAATGCGCCGATCGCTGGCATGGCGGATGAGAACCGCCGGTTCTATGCGCTGCAGTTTCATCCGGAAGTCACTCATACCAAACAGGGCAAGGACATTCTGCATCGCTTTCTCCATGATATCACCGGCTGCCAAGGGCTGTGGACGACCGAAAACATCGCAGCAGATCTGATCAGCAGTATTCGTGAAACCGTAGGCGACGATAATGTTTTGCTGGCTTTGTCCGGCGGCGTCGATTCCAGTGTCGTTGCTGCACTGCTGCATGAAGCGATCGGCGATCAGTTGACCTGTGTGTTCGTCGACAACGGTTTGCTGCGTCTGCATGAAGGCGATCAGGTCATGGCGACCTTCGCCAGCAACATGGGCATCCGTGTGATCCGGGTCGATGCCGAGGATCGTTTTCTGTCAGCACTTGAAGGCATTGATGATCCGGAACAAAAGCGCAAGATCATCGGCGGCACATTCATTGATGTGTTTGATGACGAGTCTGAGAAAATCGAGAATATCCAGTGGCTGGCGCAGGGCACCATCTATCCTGACGTGATCGAATCCGCCGGTGCCAAGACCGGCAAGGCGCATGTGATCAAGTCGCACCATAATGTCGGTGGCTTGCCTGAGCATATGAAGCTCAAGCTACTCGAACCACTGCGTGAACTGTTCAAGGATGAGGTGCGCAAGCTGGGCGTGAGTCTCGGCCTGCCGCAGGACATGGTATACCGGCATCCGTTCCCCGGCCCCGGGCTGGGCGTGCGCATTCTCGGTGAAGTGAAGAAGGAATACGCAGATTTACTGCGCCTGGCTGACGCCATCTTTATCGAGGAACTGCGCAGGCACGATCTCTATGATAAAACCAGCCAGGCGTTCGCCGTGTTTCTGCCGGTCCGCTCGGTCGGTGTGAAAGGAGACAGCCGGGGTTACGATTACGTCATTGCCCTGCGCGCGGTCGAGACGATCGACTACATGACCGCTCAGTGGGCGCGCCTGCCGGCCGAGTTCCTGGACCATGTTGCCCGCCGCATCATCAACGAGGTCGACGGCATCTCCCGCGTCACTTACGACATCTCCAGCAAGCCTCCGGCCACCATCGAGTGGGAATAACCAGATCGGCTCATCCCGGATTATGCTGTTCCAAATTGCGCACTCCTCCTTAACATAGACTGGAGTGTTCACAATATACCACGGACCTTGTTCATGACTCTTTCCTACGGTCGCCGTGATCAGTTTGTACGATCCAGGGAGCGTGAACTAGTACGCTTTATCGAGTATTTTGACGATTCCCATGGACTGACGGATCACGATAAATGACAGATGAAGAGTGGATGCGGCAGGCGCTGATCCAGGCTGCGCAGGCCGAGGCCGCCGGCGAGGTACCGGTCGGGGCCGTGATCGTCAAGGACTGCGAGCTGGTTGCCCAGGGCTGGAACCGCCCCATTGGCAGTAATGATCCCAGCGGTCATGCGGAGATTATTGCGCTGCGCGCCGGCGCGGCGCGGCTTGCCAATTACCGTCTGCCGGACTGTACGCTTTATGTCACACTTGAACCCTGTGCCATGTGTGCCGGCGCCATCATTCAGGCCCGGCTCGAACGGGTGGTATTTGGCGCCGCCGATCCGAAAAGCGGTGCCGCCGGCAGCGTGTTCGATATTCTCGGTACGCACAGACTCAATCATACGGTCGCAGTGGTTGGCGGTGTATTGGCTGAAGACTGCGGCAAACTGCTGTCTGATTTTTTCGGCGCCAGACGCGGGAAGCCGGATTAGCTTTTACTTGTGTTTTTCAGCGGCCGCAGACTGGCGTATAATCGTTTATTACGAATAGCCACACGCCACAGTAGCGGTATCCACTGGTCGTCTGAATTACGCAGGCGACACCGGAACTGCACCGCGCGCATGCCGCGATTGACGGCTTCAAATACCGTGTTGATCTGGCCATGGTCGTTCGGATGCACCCATTCGATCAGCGGCCGCGATTGCAGATTGCCGATACTAAAACCGGTCAGCTTTTCCAATGCCGGATTGACGAGTTCGATGTAGCTGTCGGCCCCGATGATGCATTGTGGATCAACGGTATATTCGAAAAAGTTTTCGTGCTCGTTGCGAAGTTGATCGTAATCCTGGATCTCGGTGGCCAGTGACTGGTCAATCTGTTTGGTATCGGCTCTGGAATGCTGTAGAAATCCATACAGATCGTCACCCTCAAATTGCGCTTTGATCGACTGCAGCTGCGCCCGATTCAGGTGTATTGAAGTCCGGATCAGGAACAGCAGGTACATAACGGCCATCGCCGACATGACCAGGTGCAGGTGGTCCGAATAATGCAGCATTGCAGCGACGAACGCGCCCGTGACCAGCACTGCATAGGGGATACAGGCCGACAGTATAGGCGCCATGGCGATCAACCCGCCGGCGGTCATGCCGGCGGTGATAAAGCCGATGAATCCCTGCAGCCAAAGAATATCCTGAACCCCGGCCACGTATATCACCAGCCCCCATAATGCCCCGCTGGCGTAGGCGCCGATAAGATACAATCGCTGCCAGCGAGCCGGGTTTTCGCGTTGACCGTGCTGAGACCAGTAGAGTCGGTATATGCCGATGTGTATCAGGCTGGTAACTATCATGGCAGCCAGCCAGATCAGCAGAAACTGTTTCGGCATGAATTCCCACAACAGGAAAAACACCAGCGCCGCATTGATTAGTGACATCAGCGTGGACAGCGCCGTATTCTCATACAGCAGTTTTACCTGGGCGGATCGGACTCTGGTGACTAGACTGGCTTTGTCGGTATCCATGACGTGTTGCTTTCCAGTTTCAGAGAGGACATGAATATGGCCAATCATAACAGCAGCAACGCGGGTCGTCGCCCGAACAGGCGTTCAGGAATGGCCGGCCTGAGGATACGACCGCTGGATCTCGCCCGGCGGGTGGGCCGAACGCTGGCTGCCCGAAAACTCACGCTAGTCACGGCCGAGTCCTGCACTGGCGGGGGCATTGCCGAATGGCTGACCCGGGTACCGGGCAGTTCCGGCTGGTTCGAGTGCGGTTTGGTGACCTATTCCAACGCAGCTAAGGCGGAGCTGCTCGGGGTGCAGCCTGTCACACTGAAGCAGCATGGTGCCGTGAGTGAAGCCACTGCCCGCGAGATGGCTGTCGGTGCTTTGCAGTTTCGACGGACGGATTTGAGTGTGGCGGTCACTGGCATCGCCGGACCGGACGGCGGTACCCGCAGTAAACCGGTCGGAACCGTTTGTCTGGCCTGGGCAGGGCGTAACGGTGAAGTGCTTAGCACGTGTATCCATCTTCATGGCAGCCGCTATGCGATCCGCAGACAATCCGTGGTACTTGCCCTGCTGGGCGTCATTGATATGGCAGCTAATCGGGAGGATTAAGCATCAGCCGGTCTGCTGCCAGCGGCCGCTGCGGGTCATGCGGCCCCAGTCCGCCCGCCGCTTGAGCAGCCACAGGATAGAACCTTTTAACCGATACCAGGTATTAATCTGCCGGTAGCCGAAGCATTCCAGGAAGGCGACCAGAAAGAGCACCAGGATGTGATTCAGTCGCGAGAGACCGTGGAATGTGATCTCATCCAGCAGCAAAGCGACAGTCGACAGCAACATCGACAGCAGAACCGCGAATATCAGAATCAGCACTGCGACTTCCGGTGATACTTTGCCGGTGAAATACAGCCAGGCTGTGAACAGATAGCCGCCGAATTCCACGAACGGACTCAGCCACTCCACCAGTACAAAAAATGGATATGCCAGCCAGCCCGCCAGCCCGCTGCCGCGTCTGAAGCACAGTTCGCGGTTCAGCCAGAGGCTTTCGGACAGACCACGCTGCCAGCGGCTGCGCTGCAGGCCGAACGTACGCAGACTCTCCGGGACTTCCGTCCAGCAGATCGGATCGGGGATGAAAGCAATGCGGTAATTTTCCCGGTGCCCGGCGAGATAGCGATGCAGGCGCACGATCAATTCCATATCCTCACCGACTGTATCAGTGCGGTAGCCCCCGGCCTGTATGACCGTGTCCTTGTGCAGCACGCCGAAGGCGCCGGAAATGATGAGCAGGCTGTTCAGGCGCGCCCAGCCGATACGGCCGAACAGGAAACTGCGCAGGTATTCCAGGATCTGGAATAAAGCCAGTGGATGGCGTGGCAGACCGGTCTCGATAACATGGCCGCCTTTGACCTTGCAGCCGTTGGCGATACGAACTGTGCCGCCGCAGGCCACAGTATTCGGGTCCTCGATGAACGGCTGGACAGCATTCAACAGACTGTAACGCTCGAGCACGGAATCGGCGTCAACACTGCAATACAGCGGACAGCGGCTGATGTTGAGGCCGGCATTGAGAGAATCCGCCTTGCCACCGTTGGTTTTGTCAATGACGCGCAGATTGTCCACATTCCTGGACAGGTAGTATTCATGAACCGGCTGTGTCGTGAGTGCCGGTTCGCGTGTGCTGATGTAGGGCACCAAGTCGAATTCGCGCTTGAGGACGTCCAGTGTCGTGTCGCTGGAACCGTCATTCACGACGATCAACTCGAACTCGCTGTAATACAGCTGCATCAGCGAACGCACGGACGAAACGATGGTTCCGGCTTCGTTGTACGCCGGGATAATCAGACTGATCGGCGGTTCGTAACCGGTCAGCAATTGATCCTCTTCTTCGGAACGGCGACTGGACATGTATTTGATCAGCGTATCCAGTGCCAGCAGATTGAGTGTCAGGTAGACGCCGGTGGTAAACAGCGTGTAGATCAGAAGCAGCCAGACCAGCAGCCATTCAATGGGAGTAAGCCCGATCATGTCCGTACACTCTGCTCGGTCAAAACCTGTTTCAAAACGGCGCGTGCTTCCGGTTTCTGAATCGTAGTCATCAGGCGCTGCAACCGATCAGGGTTCTGTTGTAACAGGGTCCAGATGGCCTGCGCGGCGCGGAAACGTACCCACCACTGCGTGTCCTCCAGCAGCGGTTCCAGTTGCTGAACATCGGCGGGACTGCCGAGGCGCGCCAGTGCGTTTATAGCCTGTACACGCAGAACCCAGTCTTCATCTTCCAGCAGCGGCAGCAGTACGTCGCGCTCATGCTGGCTGCCAAGACGTCCGAGTGCCCGCAGTAACATGGCTTTTTCCCGGTTATCGGCCGTGGTTTTCAGACGGTGGCGGAGTAGCGGCACCAGGCTCCGTTCGTCGCTCAGTTCGGCCAGACTGATCAGGGTGCGAACCTTGGCCGGAGGCAGATACTGCAGATGCGGACCGACCACATGCAGCAGATGACTGCCACCGGCGCGGCTGATACGCAGGGCAGCGAACGGTGCCCAGCGATCGAAGCGGATCAGCGTTCTCAGTATGCAGGGCTCAGCGGCGGCCGGATCGAACTGAGCCAGCCCGGCGGAAGCCGCCACCGCTACCATCACCGATGGCGACCAGCTTGCCTGAATCAATGCCTGTTTTGCTGTGGGTGTCTGTATCGCCTGAGCCACCCGGATCGCGAGCATTTTCATCCAGACACTGCGTATGAATGGCAATATCGTCGGTTTAGCCAGAACCTCGGCGGCGATGTTATCCAGCTTGAGCACTGTTGCGAATTCATTGAGCCTGGCGGCACTATGGCCGGTCACGTAGTCGCGTACATCCAGCCACAATTCCAGCATCGTGACTTCATCGGAAGAGTTGAGACGTGGCAGGGACGTCTGCCGGTCTTCCAGCCAGGCATATATGATAGGCCGCCAGAGAGCTTTGAAACGCCTGGCGCGCCAGTTTCTATAGCGGAGACGAAGTCGCAGGCTGATAACACATAGCAGGATAGTGCTGGTAAACAACGCCAGTATCAGAGTCATCCAGAAGATGACGTTGAGCAGCGGCGGGTACGGGGCCAGGAGATTCTGAACGGAATCGATGAAAGAAAAACTCACGCTTCTACCGGTATCGGGTATCGAACCTTGAAACAGTGATCGCGAGAGGGCATGCAGAAATCAACTGTTCCCGACTGACAGCAGTGTCTTAACCTGGTGCATCAGCGTGCTGGGTTCGAATGGCTTGAGCACGTATTCATCCGCCCCCAGCTTGCGGGCCTTGTTGATATGCTGTTCGTTATTGCTGCCTGTCAATACGATAACTGGTATGTCTTGCCAACCATCCCGGGCACGCAGTCGCTTGAGGATTTCGTAGCCGCTGTAGATGGGTATCATCAGATCCAGAAGCACCAGGGCCGGAGGCTGGCCTGCGTTGATAATCTGGAGGGCGGCATCGCCGTCGCGGGCGATGTGTGACTGATAGCCTTCGCGCTTCAGCACAAATTCAAGCAGACTGGCGACATCTTCATTGTCTTCAATGACCAGCACCGATGTCGGCGGCTGACCGTGTTCCGGATTCGCCATATTCGGATCCCTTGATGTGACGATGACACAGGTTAACCCTGTTAACCCAAGGAACTCAATGAAAACTGCCTGCAAGACGGACGCAGTTGGCATTCAGTAAGGACAGATCGGGTCAGCGTTTACAGTGTAAATTCACGTACTTCATCCGTTCGGACGCTAAGCAGTCGTAATTTACGGTTGTGCTTCGCCCTTCATCCACGGTCGTTTACCAAACCGTGTATGTGCCTCCTGCAGAATCCCGTAGGCGCGCTCGCTCTGCCCCGATGCCAGGTAGGCGTTGCGTAGCAAACGGTAGATGTCTTCCCGATCGGAATCGATCGCTTTGGCCGCTTCCAGCGGCCGCGTGGCTGCATAGGCCTGGCCTCTTTCAAGCTGTATCCGTCCCAGGGCAAGCTGGTCTTCGATATTTTCGGGATAGGCCTCGACCAGGTCCGCGTAGATGGCGTGTGCCTGCCTGAGTTCACCTGCGGCGGCCAGTTCGCCGGCCCGTTCACGGGCAGCGGCCGGATCGGTAGTAATATCGCTCGCGGCAGGCGGAAGAGCAGTGCTCAGCAGCAAGAAAGTCAGCGTGTTGCGGTAGAGCTTGAAGCGCGCAATCATGAGTCGATGCTCCCTTGGCGATAGCGGTCAATCAGCTCGGGTTGAATGAATTATCGATTCGAAGCCAGAGTTTACGGGGTTCGGTACTGGAGTGAGAATTTTTTTCGCACTGTGGCCGGAAGATGCGGTGCGCGAGCAGATCGCGGCCGTCGCTGGACGTCTGCCGCGCGGCCTCGGCCGCATCGTGCCGGCAGCAAATTATCACATCACGCTGGAGTTTATAGGCACCGCGGATGCCGATCTGAGGGCCCGCCTCGAAACGGCTGCCGGCCGACTGTCCCTGGCGGGGTTCCGGATGCGTCTGCAGCGTTTCGGTCACTGGCCGCGCGCCCGGGTGGTCTGGCTGGGACCGGATCATCTGCCACCTGAACTGCTGGCGCTGGCGTACCAGCTGCGCGCTGTCAGTGAAGTATGCGGACTGCAACCAGAGCAAAGGCCGTATCGGCCGCACGTCACATTGGTGCGTAAGGCCGGCCGGGCGCCGGAATGGCCCGGCATCGAACCCGTCGACTGGCCGGTGAAGGATTTCGTTTTATGCGCATCCCACAGCACTTCGAAAGACCCGCACTATGAAATCCTGAAACACTGGCCGCTGAGCCCTGGAACAAACGCCGGCTGACTGGTCTCGGGATCACAATCTGTGGGATAATCCTGCCCGTCAAGCGGTACTCATTTGCGAAAGGTAAACAGCATGGATGACAAGAAACAGCAGGCCCTAGGCATTGCTCTCGGTCAGATTGAAAAGCAGTTCGGTAAAGGCTCGATCATGCGTATGGGTGATGGCGGCGTCGTCCGTGACGTGGCCTCCGTCTCCACCGGTTCGCTGAGTCTCGATCTGGCGCTGGGCATCGGCGGTCTGCCGCGTGGCCGTGTCGTCGAGATCTATGGACCGGAATCCTCGGGCAAGACGACCCTGGCGCTGCACGTCGTGGCCGAAATCCAGAAAGCCGGCGGCACCGCGGCGTTCGTCGACGCAGAACATGCACTCGATCCACAGTACGCCGGCAAGTTGGGCGTGGAAGTGGACGATCTGCTGGTATCGCAGCCGGATACCGGCGAGCAGGCACTGGAGATCACCGACATGCTGGTGAGGTCCAGCGCAGTAGACCTGGTTGTGGTCGACTCGGTCGCGGCGCTGACGCCGAAAGCCGAGATCGAAGGTGAGATGGGTGATACCCACGTCGGTCTGCAGGCGCGGCTGATGTCACAGGCACTGCGCAAGCTGACCGCCAATATCAAGCGATCGAACACACTGGTGATCTTCATCAACCAGATCCGGATGAAGATCGGTGTCATGTTCGGGAGTCCCGAGA
>CAZFUS010000082.1:0-4530 GCA_964522485.1 uncultured Enterobacteriaceae bacterium
AATGTCAATCGCGGCTACAGGCCGCTTGTGTGCAGCTTTATAGGCATTGTTATATACCCTCGCGCAGGATGACGCCTTGATCATCGCCACGCCGCACGACCCTGCCGATCACCCGGGCGGTTTCGCCGCCGGCCCGCAGACGGTCGAGTGCCGCTTCCGTCTGATCGGATGGCACACACACTGCCATGCCGATACCGCAGTTAAATGTGCGATACATTTCATGGGCTTGAATCCTGCCGTTCTGCATCAGCCAGTTGAACACGGCCGGCCGGTTCCAGCTGCCGGTATTGATTTCAGCGCTGAGCGTTGCCGGCAACACGCGCGGCAGATTTTCCAGCAGTCCGCCACCGGTGATATGCGCCAGGGCGCGGACATCACACTGACGGATCAGCGCGAGTAGCGGCTTGACATAAATACGGGTGGGTTCCAGCAGGTGGCTGGCGAGTGAACGGCCCTCAAGCCGGGTGGCAAGCCCCTGCGTTTCGCGTTCCAGAACCTTGCGAATCAATGAGTAGCCATTCGAATGCGGGCCGCTCGAAGCAAGTCCGATCAGGGTATCGCCGGCTTTGACCCGGCTGCCGTCGATGATCCGGTCGCGCTCGACCACGCCGACACAGAATCCGGCCAGGTCGTAATCGCCGGGCGCGTACATGCCCGGCATTTCTGCTGTCTCGCCGCCAATCAACGCCGCCCCTGCTATCTCGCAGCCACGCGCGATGCCACTGACGACCTGTTCGGCCGTTTCGACTTCGAGCTGGTTGCAGGCGAAATAGTCCAGAAAGAACAGCGGTTCGGCACCCTGGACGACGAGATCGTTGACACACATCGCGACCAGGTCGATGCCGATGCCTTCATGACGGCCGGCCTCGATGGCCAGCTTGATCTTGGTGCCGACGCCGTCGGTACCCGCGACCAGTATGGGATCCTTGTATTTGAGCGCGCCGATATCGAACAAGGCGCCGAAGCCGCCAATCGAACCCAGCGCACCGGGCCGGTGGGTTTTGCCGCACAGGGATTTAATGCGACGAACCAGTTCGTTGCCGCGATCGATACTGACGCCGGCGGCGGCGTAATCCAGCGGCGGCTGCGAGGATGGATGGGAATCGTCTGACACGCGCGACATGTTACGGTCGGGTCGGTGCAGCCGCAATCTTGACTTCATCACGCCGCTTGCATAGCGTGCAGTCCATGCTGCGTAATTCCATTTTTGTTCTGCTCATCCTGGTCAGCGTCTCCGGTCCGGTTGATGCCATGCCGGCCGGTGATTTATATGAAGCCACCGTGCCGGTCGCGGACCAGTCCGATGAGGAACGCCGCCAGGCGTTGCCCCGCGCCATGGGCCAGGTGTTAATCAAGCTGACCGGCGATCCGGCCGTTATCGGCAATCCGGGTGCCAAACCGTTGATCAACGAAGCCCAGCGCTACATGCAGCAGTACGGCTACGTTGATCTCGAACGGGATGGTACGGATCAGCCGGCCCTGGGCCTGCGTGCGACCTTTGATCAACGCGCGGTGGACAATGCATTGCAGCAGGCCGGTATTTCGACCTGGGGCCGGGAACGGCCCGGTACGCTGGTCTGGCTGGCAGTCGAGGATAAACAGGGGCTGCGGCTGGCCGGGCTGGAACAGGCATCCGGCTATCTCGAGCCACTGTCACGCGAGGCTAAACGCCGCGGCCTGCCGCTACTGCTGCCGCTGATGGATCTGGAGGATACTTCCAGCCTCCGACCAGAAGACGTGCGCGAGGGGCGTACCAGCGCCATCCAGGAGGCCTCCACCCGTTACCCGGCTGATGTCGTACTGGCTGTATATCTGGGTGGAGTTGGCAGTGGCAACGTCAACGCCCGCTGGACCGTATTGTCACAACAGGCCGGCAGCGACGGCTGGTCGGAAAGTGGCGAATCGCTTGAAACGGTACTCGCTACCGGGATCGATCGACTGGCCGATCGGCTGGCGCAGCGTTATGCGCCGACGGCCGTTGCCGGCAGCGAACCTTCACGCGTATCCCTGACAGTCAACTCGGTCAACAGCCTCTCCGACTATGCCCGCGCCCAGACTTATATCGCCGGTCTGGGTAACGTAGGCCATATCGAGGTCAGTGAAGTCAGGCCCGGCGAAGTCGTGTTTGAAGTCGAGGCACTGAACGGGGCGGCGGCACTGGACCAGACCATCGCCCTGGGCAGCACCCTCAAGGCTGAATCCGGCAGTAACGGTGGCGAACGCGTCTACCGTCTGCTGCCCTGAGCATTTGCTCCTCACCATGACGGACCCGGCGCGTCTGCAGCAGTTGCCGCTGGCATTCAGACTCAATGAACGCCTGGATCTGGAGACATTTGTCCCCGGTCCGAACGCAGCCGTCTGCGAGCGCCTGCGCCAGCTGGACAGCAGCGTGCCGGCGCAGATATATCTCTGGGGCGGGCCCGGCAGTGGCAAGACACATCTGCTGCAGGCAGGTTGCCATCTGGCGGCTCAGCACGGCCGTCGCGCCTCGTATGTAGCCCTGGCGGGGCTGATCGAGCAGGGACCGGCAGTGCTGGAAGGTCTGGAAGATTTCCATCTGCTGGCGTTCGATGAGCTGCAGGCGGTTGCCGGCCATCCGGACTGGGAATCGGCCCTGTTCGGCTTGTATAACCGTGCTCGCGACGAAGGCCGGTCGCTGCTGTTTGCGGCGCAGCCCGGCCCGCGCGGGCTCGGTTTGCAGCTGCCGGATCTGGCCTCCAGGCTCGGCTGGGGGCTGGTCTTTCATCTGCAGCCACTGAGCGATGAACAGAAGCGCGAGGCGCTGGTGCGCCGGGCGGCGGCGCGTGGCATCGAACTCCCTGATGAGGTCGCCGGCTTTCTGCTGCGCCGGGCGTCACGGGATATCAGCAGTCTGATGGCCTGGCTGGATCACCTGGACCGGGCGCAGCTTGCAGCGCAGCGCCGGCTCAGTATTCCGTTCGTGAAAAGTCTGCTGGATCAGCCTGAGCGGCCGGCGTGACGGTCAGCATCCGGATTCACATGCCCGGTTACGGCTTTGGCTGGTTCCGGCAGGGCTGGCGGGCATTCATGCACACACCGGGCCTGCTGATCGGTGTACTGCTGTTATGGCTGGCCATCGCTTTCGGCCTGCAGTTGCTGCCATTGATCGGCAGCCTGTTGTTTGTACTGGTTGCGCCAGCCCTGTACGCCGGTTATCTGCTGCTGTGCCGCGCGGCGGCGCATGAGCGGGAACCCGTGTTCGAGCAGTTTTTTTCAGGATTGATCAGCGCCGACTGCCGCATGGATATGCTCTGGCTCGGTGTATTCCTGTTCGTCGCCCAGGTCCTGCTGTTTCTGATCTGCGGCTTCGTCATGGCTTCGCTGGCCCTGCCGCTGATCGGAACGATCCCGCTGGATCAGATCGAAAACGCGCCGGAACTGCTGTTCACCAATGTGCGGTTGCTGCTGATATTCGGCGTGACTGCGCTGGTCGCGCTGCTTCTGTATGCGATCCTGGCCATGGCGTTTACCTACGCCGCGCCGCTGGTGCTGGATGGGCGGGCGGCTCCGCTGCCGGCGCTGAAAGCCAGCCTGCGTGGCTGTCTCATGAATATTCTGCCGCTGGCGGTGTTCGGCCTGATTTACATCGCACTGTTCCTGATTGCCATCATCCCGCTGGGACTGGGTCTGCTGGTGCTCATTCCGGTCAGCATGGCGGCGCTGGCCGTGAGCTATGAGGATATTTTTGCGGCACCTTGATCGCTCCTTGAAAAGGTCTCCCACAGAGAGGGCTTGGGTCAAAAAAATAGTCTGCTGTGGGAAGCGGTCTCAATCGGCGATGCAATTGAAATGTTTATCGCGGCCGCAGGCCGCTCCTACCAAAGCTATAAGTTACCATAGGAGCGGCCTGTGGCCGCGACTTCTAGATCCATGCGGCATCCCATAAGGGATAATCTTCAACCCGATCAACCAGTCCGGCCCGCAGAGGGTTCGCGACCACGTAACGCGCAATGGTCCTGATATCCTCTTCCGCCCTGATAGCGTGATCAGGAAAGCCTTTTTGCCACAGTGGTCCCCGTCGCTGCAGATAGCGATTAATCCTCCTTGTGGCATTGTGTTTAACCCCGGCCACGACGGTTGATAAAGACTTTCTGTCACCAAGTGCCATCAGCCAATGCAAATGATCCGGCATTACGACATAGCATAGTGTTTCCGCGCTGATTTGGTATTCATGCAGCACATTAACCAGCAGTCGCCCACAGTAGAGGTCCCTGAAGACGGGTAGTCTGTCCTGGTTGACTGTAGTGATGAGATATATCTGACCGGGGATTGAACATCGGCCCCGTCTGAGGGAGTGAGCATGAGGTGATCTGTTCGAGCCTTCCATGGCCATAGTTCGGAGATATTAAAATTGCGGCCGCAGGCCGCTCCTACCAAAGTTTTGAATTACCGTAGGAGCGCCGTGCCGGCGCGATGAATGTTTCCATTGCCGCTATAGACGGCTTCTGCAGGACCAGATACAGATCCAATCATCGTAGGAGCGGCCTGTGGCCGCGATAATCCTGCATC
>CAZFUS010000082.1:4630-7195 GCA_964522485.1 uncultured Enterobacteriaceae bacterium
ATACAGATCCAATCATCGTAGGAGCGGCCTGTGGCCGCGATAATCCTGCATCATGAAGCCCCGTCCACCAATTTCAGAGTCGTTTCCGCCAGTCGTTGTCCCAGAGCCCGGCAGAGTTTCTTTTCAGTGTCCGTTACCGGGGTTTTACCATCGGCGCCGGCGGTATGACTGGCACCATAGGGTGTGCCACCGCTTGTGGTGGATGTCAGTTCCGGCAGGCTGTAGGGCAGACCGAGGATCAGCATGCCGTGGTGGATGAGCGGCAGCGCCATGCTGATCAGCGTGGTTTCCTGGCCACCGTGCAGGCTGGCGGTAGAGGTGAACAGGGCCGCTGGCTTGCCGATTAACGCGCCCGAGGCCCACAGATCGCCCGTGCCGTCGAGGAAATACTTCAATGGCGCAGCCATATTGCCGAAGCGGGTTGGACTGCCGAGTGCCAGTCCGGGGCATTCGATCAGATCATCATTGCTGGCATAGGGCGGGCCTTCTGCAGGGATATCGGCTTCGGTGGCTTCACAGGTTGCCGATACCGGCGGCACGGTGCGCAACCGGGCGCTGGCACCGCTGACCGATTCCACGCCGTAGGCAACCTCGTGCGCCATATGCGCCGTGTTGCCGAAGCGGCTGTAATAAAGCACGAGTATTTCAGTCATGGCAGTCCTTCTGAATCTGGTGGGTTCAGTACCTTAGTGTACAGTCCGCAAATGAACGCAAATTAACGCGAATCAAAAGCATAATGATGGTTGGTGGCCTGAAACTTTTGTGGAATCCAATGTTCCCTAAGCGAGCTTCCAACCAGGGGCGCCACGCCTGAAAGGCGCTCTCACAAGATCAAATACAAACCTGATAGCAAGCATCCGATTCTGCAGGAGCAGTCCATGGCCGTGATCATATTCCGCCGATGAAAAGCGGCTTCTGAAATACTTAATTGGCGTTCATTTGCGTTCATTCGCGGATAATTTCTACTAAAGAATCTCGAGTACTTTCTCCGGCGGTCGTCCGAGTGCGGCCTTATTGCCGGCTACAACAATGGGACGTTCAATAAGTATGGGATGTTCCACCATGGCGGCAATAATATCGTCATCGCTCAGTCCGGGATCATCCAGTCCCGCTTCCTTGTAGGCCGTTTCCTTATCACGCAGGAGTTCGCGCGGCTTCATGCCCAGCTGCCGGAGCAGTTTTTTCAGCGTCGCGGCATCCGGCGGTGTTTTCAGATATTCAATGATCTCGGGCTTCTGTCCCCGTTCTTCAAGGAGCTTGAGGGTGGCGCGTGACTTTGAACAGCGTGGATTGTGGTATATGGTGAGTTTCATACTGGATCAGAGTATCGATAGTGAATGACCAGTGGAACCCAATCATAAGAGATCCTCGTTGACAGCGTCCACGGGCGGTTTTCACGGACGCGGCCGGTAGCTTCATGTATCGGCGTCTCGCAGAACTCAAACCGGCAGTGTTCAGTCCCGGCACAATCATCGCCTTCGGCCGCCATTTTGTGCATTGTTTCGCCAGCGCCCGCACCATGCAGGTGGCTTCGGCGCTGGCTTACACCACCCTGCTGTCGCTGGTGCCCATGGTGGCGGTCACGTTCGGTTTTCTCGGCGCGATGCCGGGCTTCGGCGAATTCGAGTCGGCCATCCGTGAGTTCGTTTTCAATAATTTCGTGCCGGCCTTCGGTGAAACGGTTGATCAATACCTGAATCAGTTCGCCGACAAGGCCTCGCAGCTGACATTGACCGGCGTTTTCTTTCTGCTGGTGGTCGCGCTGATGCTGATGGCGACGATTGAAAATGCCTTCAACGGGATCTGGAAGGTCGGCGAACGGCGGCGACCAACAACGCGCTTTCTGGTCTACTGGCTGCTGCTGACGCTGGGACCGATCCTGGTTGCCGCGGGACTGGCGGCGACGTCCTATTTCCTGTCACTGCCGGCGGTGGACACACTGGAAGGCTGGCTGGGTCTGCGCAGACGCCTGCTGCCATTGATTCCGTTTCTGATCAGTGCGTTCGGCCTGAGCCTGCTGTACATTCTGGTGCCGAACTGTCGAGTGCCGCGTCGTAACGCCATTATCGGTGCTGTGGTGGCTGCCGTTTTGTTCGAGTCGGCCAAGTTTGGTTTCGGTTTGTACGTCAAAACGGTTCCGACCTATCAGGCCATCTACGGCGCACTGGCAGTACTACCGGTATTTCTCATCTGGATCTACCTGTCCTGGATTGTCGTGCTGCTGGGCGCGCAACTGACCTACAGTCTCAGCACTTTCCGTCCGACTGATACGAGTGCGAAGCCGGCGCGCGACTGGGATCTGATCGATGTCTGTCTGGTGCTCTGCCATCTCTGGCATGTACAGCGCGAAGGTCAGGGCCTGAGTCTGGAACGGCTTGCGGCACTGGAGCCGGAGCTGCCGGTCGAGCACATCATCACGATTCTTGATCTGCTCGAGGCCGAACACTGGATTCTGGAAGAAGAGGAAAACGGACACTGGATTCTGATCCGCGATTTGTCGGAGCAGACGCTGCTGGATCTGCATCACCTGGTACCACGCAAGCTGCCGGATGCGAACACCTCGCG
>CAZFUS010000082.1:7295-11820 GCA_964522485.1 uncultured Enterobacteriaceae bacterium
TCGGTCTCGTTATCGACCTGAAACGCACGCCGCGGTTTGCGTTCTTCGGGGGTGCCGGACAGTGCCTGCAGTGCCAGCGGCGTGATGCGCCCGGCGAACAGCTGTATGCCGATGTGATAATCCTGCCCCGCGAATACTTTCAACCAGCGGATAGTGCCGAGCCGCCATTGCGGCGGCTGTTCCGCCTTGACCCGGAGTCCGATCAGATCGCCGACGCGGACGGTGTAAACTGGCTGCGCCTGCTTGCGCAGGGCGTAACCGGCCGGACTGCGGTTAACCAGATGCCATTCGTCGATTGAGTAGTTGCTGGCCGTTTCGCTGAACTGGGTACACGGACCATCATTCACGGCCAGACCGTCGGTATCTGCCTGTGATTCGGCTGGTAATCCCTGCAGATAATCCCGGCCGTTGTTCAAATGAAAGTGTACCGGATTCATGCCACAGCCGATGGCGACTTCCCCGTTGATATCCTCGCGCGGAAAGAAACGCCTCGGTGGCAGGCCCCAGACACGTGTCATCTGGGTAAGCAGGAGTGGTGCAAGTGTTGGTGACAGTTGTAGCTGAGTCTGGCTGCCGGCATTCAGCTGTTCCAGACATTGCTGTGCCTGAGCCTGGACGCGGGAAGCATCCAGCAGCCGGTGGCTGTCGCCAGCGCTGAGCACATCGAAACCGGTGTAATGTCGCGGTGATTCGTCGCCGTCCAGATCCACAACCAGCTTGGCATGCGCCTCGTTAACCACCGTAAACGGTCGCAGCACGGCGTATTGAGTCCACTCATCCAGTTGTTCGTAAATCTCCCACACGGCGCCGAACGGCAGATGATAAGGATCCATCGCCGCGATCAGGGCGATGCGGCAGTAGCTCCGGGCGGCGGTCGTAGTGCCATCGTCGGGTAGTTCTAACTGGGTATTTTGCTGTTCCAGTGATTCGGCGAATCGGTAGAGGGCGTTGAGCTGCTTCCAGACATGCCGTGGCGTGGGCCCGTATTCCAGATACGTGAAAATCAGTGCCTGCGACAGATAACCGATCGCCTGTGCGGCAGCGCCGATGCCGGGCCGGGCCTGATTGCGACCCGCTTTCGGGGCAGCGGTTTCGTTGACTACCAGGCGCGCATTCAGTGCCAGGTCGGCGGCCAGACGCTTCATGCCCTGTAACTGCCGCTGCAGCCGCTGCACGCTTTGCAGAGTATGGCGTGCGCCGCTCTTGATCTGGGAATTCAGATAATATTGATAAGGCTGACGGTAAAGCCCGAGCAGTTCGTCACGCACGCCGGGCTTGAGTTCTGCCTGGCTGGTGGCGAGCAGTGCTTCATGCAGGAGCTGGCTGGTGTAGTCGAAGTCGGCATACGGCAGTGCCGCCAGCCACTCTTCAATCTGTAGAGGCCGGGTTTCGATCAGGCTGTCTTTACGTAATGGCAGAGCGCTTCTATCCACTTGCATCGGTTTTCATCTGTGCAATCAGAAGATGGCCATCCGGCGTGCGGTCTGTTTTACGCGCTTGCTGCACAGACATTGCAAACAGTTCAGCAGGCCGGCCAGGGCTGTACAAACCCTTGTGTTATTGTGATGTTACGGGAAATTATTCATTAGAATGTGAAACGGGCAAAGCAATACGACAGCCTTTTTATGCAAAGGAGGGACTGTGTCACATCCTGAATACAAGGGGCTGCATTGTCTGGTTGCCGGACGGGTACAGGGCGTCTGTTTCCGGGCTGAAACGGAGGCTCAGGCGGACCGGCTGGGACTGACCGGCTGGGTACGCAATCTGCCGGATGGCCGGGTGGAAGTGCAGGCCTTCGGTGAACCGGCGAAGCTCTCTGAATTCCGCGCCTGGCTCAAGCGCGGTCCGCCGATGGCCAGTGTCCTGAAGCTCGACTGCGAGCCCGTGGCTTATGAGGAATATTCCAGCTTCCGTGTCGAAAGGACACCGGGAGATGTCTATTGAAATGATTCTGAATCCGCGAATGCACGCAAATAAACGCGAATAAAAAATACAACAGGGGCGGCCTGTGGCCGCGATAATATTTGCCGCTAGAAGCGGTTTCTACTTTGCGGAATCCGACGATTGCTGAGCGGACCTCCAGCCAGTGGCATCGCGCCTGAAAGGCGCTCCTACAAGATCAAATACAAACCTGATAACAAACATAAACCCGATGCCCGTAGGAGCGGCCTGTGGCCGCGATAATATTTTCCGCTATAGTCGGTTCCCGCAATATTTCATTGGTATCTATTCGCGTTTATTTGCGTGCATTCGCGGACTGTATTCATTTCAGTTCACCTGCCAGTCGGGCGCGAATGAATTCCATTATCTGCTCCAGCGGGATTTCCTGACTGTCGGCATCGGCACGGCCCTTGTATTCGAGCTGGCCTGAATCCAGGCCGCGTTCGCTGAAGACGATGCGGTGTGGAATGCCGATCAGCTCCATGTCGGCAAACATCACCCCGGGGCGTTCCTTGCGATCATCAAGCAGCACGTCAATCCCGGCCCCGCGTAATGCTTCGTAAAGCTGTTCCACCGCCTCGCGCAACCGCTGCGACTTGTGCATATTGATCGGCGCCAGTGCCAGTTCGAACGGCGCAATCGCCACCGGCCAGATGATGCCGCGGTCGTCATGATTCTGTTCAATGGCGGCGGCAACAATACGCGACACACCGATACCGTAGCAGCCCATGGTAATCGTCTGTGAGCTGCCGCTTTCATTCAGGCAGGTGGCCTTCATCGCGGCGCTGTACTTGGTGCCGAGCTGGAAGATGTGGCCAACCTCGATACCGCGGCGGATCACCAGATTGCCCCGACCGTCCGGACTTGGTTCGCCTTCGGCTACATTGCGCAGATCGGCGACCTGCGGCAGTCTGGTATCACGCTCCCAGTTGATACCGAAGTAGTGTTTGCCGTCGATGTTCGCACCGGCGCCGAAATCGGCCATGATTGCAACCGCCCGATCGATAATGCAGGGAATTGATAGCTTCACCGGGCCGAGCGAACCGGGACCGGCCCCGACAGCCTGGCGGATTTCCGCCTCGTTCGCGAACTGGAAGGGCTCGGCCACTTCGGGCAGCCTGGCGGCCTTGGCGACGTTGAGTTCATGATCGCCGCGCACCAGCAGCGCGATCAATCCCTCACCCGCCCCATGCACGATAAGTGTCTTGACGGTTTTTTCGATGGGCAGGCCGTGATCATTGACCAGGTCGGCAATCGTGCGTGCGTTTGGTGTGTCGACCAGTCGCAGCTCTTCCGCTGGTGCCGGCCTGTCGCCGGCTGGCGCAAGTGCCTCGGCCAGTTCGACATTGGCGGCATAGTCGCTGCTGTCGCTGAAGGCAATGGCGTCTTCGCCGGATTCGGCCAGAACGTGAAATTCATGCGAAGCGTTACCGCCAATCGCGCCGGTGTCAGCCTCGACTGCGCGGAATTCGAGCCCCAGGCGTTGGAAGATGCGCGTGTAGGTGTCGTACATCTGCTGATAGGTTTGCTGCAGGCAGTCCTCACTCAGATGAAACGAGTAGGCGTCTTTCATCAGGAATTCGCGCGCCCGCATGATGCCGAAACGCGGCCGGATCTCGTCGCGGAACTTGGTCTGGATCTGGTAGAAATTGGCCGGCAGCTGTTTGTAACTGCGGATCTCGCGTCTTACCAGATCGGTGATGATTTCCTCGTGCGTTGGCCCGAGACAGAAATCGCGTTCGTGGCGGTCCTGGAAGCGCAGCAGTTCCGGGCCGTAGTGATCCCAGCGGCCGGATTCCTGCCACAGCTCGGCCGGCTGTACGCCCGGCATCAGCAGTTCCTGGGCGCCGGCTGCATCCATTTCATCGCGGACGATGCGTTCGACCTTGCGCAGCACGCGCAGTCCGAGTGGCAGCCAGCTGTAAATGCCGGCCGCCAGTTTCCGGATCATGCCGGTACGTAACATCAATTGATGGCTGACAATCTCGGCGTCGGCCGGGGCCTCGCGCAGGGTGGTCAGCAGATAGTTGGAGGTGCGCATGGTTGCAATTAACCGGTTGTTCGGATTGTTATTCAGGTAAAACCACCACGGCCGTGTACCGATGATTGTGGCGATCCGACGAGTGGCGGCGGCTTCGGCTGGCGTTGGAGATTATCACGGATTGAAATCCACTCCGGCAAGCATCCGGCCGGAGACGGGTATAAATTGATGGCATTCAGCGGCCATCCCGATAACTAATCTCCTGCAGGAGCGGCCTCAGTCGGCGACAGAATAGCTTATTGTCAGTGTCGCCCTTGACAGGGCTGCCCACAACAGGCCTTGAACGTGTAGGAGCGGTCTGCGACCGCGATAACACTGAATCGCGCCGGCACGGCGCTCCTACACAGTACCGTAGGAGGTGGCTTCAGCCGGCGACAGGTCTGGCTTGACCAGCCCGGTGTTTAGCATTACTGTTCCCTGTTTCCCCCACGGCCTTACCCGGGCCCGGCCGGGGAACTGACATCAACTATAACCAAACATGTTTTAGCTGAGGCAGGTCAAGTGATGAGCAATCCTTCAAAAGAAAAGATCCGCGGCGCGGAG
>CAZFUS010000083.1:0-9163 GCA_964522485.1 uncultured Enterobacteriaceae bacterium
TATAGCTTTCTCCTCTGAGATTTTTTCAATTTCAAGCTTGCGTTTATTATTTAATCCGCAATCGCCCATAGACAGAAGAAAATTGGTTGATAATAAGAGCAAATAGATAGCAGCCTTCTCATTTCTTGCATTTATTGTTAGTGGCCGGTCGCTTGTAATGAATTTAGGTTTTTCAGTTACGAACAACCGCCAATTTATTTTAATAAAATGATTAGAAAAAGGTTCCCAGAAATCACATATAGTAAGCACAGCATGTTACAGGCAATTCTTCCTTAGTATTTCTGCACCAATTTGTTTTTTTATCGAACTTTTTCTGCAATATTTGCGTAGAACTTCGCCACCCCTTCAATAACACTGACCATGCGTATGACAAAATTGATTCCAGCTCACTCAATTTTTGCTCAACATGGAGGTCTCCATTCCCTGTAATAAATAGGAATTTTGGGACTCATGTCATCCAATGTACTGAGGATACACAACTTGCGCAGATAAAATTCAGGCACCCGAGGTTGCCTTTTAGAAGAATTCATAATTTTCTAGTTTTTACATGATCTGAAATTAATTCTTAAATAACTTAAGTCGCATCCTGGTAATCAGGTATTCTCTCAAAGACAAGCAAACCTCGTTCATGTAACACCGGGGATTTAAAGCCCCGGCCTGATATACCTGTACAAATAATTACTTCTTGAACAACCCTCCTGCCTGCACCAAAGCAAAAATCATTCTTTATTGAGCTTTATCGGCACTTGCTTTCTTAATGCACAGGGCAGGGATTGACTCTACTAGACGACTGGTCTAATATAAGCCCATGATACGTAATCAGACCCGCGAAGAGCTGATCCAGGTCGGCACCGAAATCATCGGTATGCATGGTTTCGGCACCACCGGGATCAATGCCGTACTAAGTCAGGCTGGTGTTCCAAAGGGTTCTTTTTATTACTATTTTTCCAGCAAGGATGATTTCGGGCTGGCCATTATCGAGGCTACCGCGGTCAATTATGCCGCCGATATCGACCGGTTCCTCTCGGACAGGAGCGTCGGTCCCGTGGCACGGATCCGCAACTACATGGAGGCGGGCATGGCGACCGTCGGCGCCGGCGAGTGCAAGCGCGGTTGCCTGATCGGCAACCTGAGCCAGGAGCTGTCCAGCCATAATGAGAAATTCCGCGCCCGCCTGGACGAGGTGTTCCGCGGCTGGCAGCAGCAGTTCACGAAGTGTCTGGATGAAGCGAAAGGGGCAGGCGAGATTCCGGCCGACAGTGATACCGAACAGCTGGCCGAGTTTCTGCTGGCCGGCTGGCAGGGCGCAATCCTGCGCGCCAAGATGGGCAAGTCGACGGCACCGATGCAGGCCTTTATGGACATTGTCTTCAGTCAGGTACTGAAGACGGATTAACCAACTGACAGCTATATTTTTTGTCCGGCCTCTAGTAGACCGGTCTAGTAAGTAAGACTTAGTTAAGACGAAGGGAGAAATAAAAATGGAAATGAACAACATACGCAGATTCCTGTTTGAATCCGCACACTATCTTGACCTCGATCCGGCGCAGGCGTTCCGCGATCTGCACGCCGACGCCACCAGCGACGATGACGACAGCGACAGCGCCGGCTATGCCTGGCTGCAGTCGCTGTGCGGCGGGCAACACAATGTCTTTCAAAACTGCAGCACCTAAGGAGTGTATCAATGAGTACGTTAGTTGAATTGACCGATGACACGTTTGATCAGGAAGTCCTGCAGGCCGAGCAACCTGTACTGGTCGACTACTGGGCGCCGTGGTGCGGTCCCTGCAAGATGCTGATGCCGATCGTCGAGCAGGTGGCCGATGCGCGCAATGGTGATCTGAAATTCACCAAGCTTAACGTCGATGACAATGCCGACGTGACGGCGAAATACAGTATCCGCGGCGTACCGACTCTGATGCTGTTCAAACAGGGTAACGTCGTCGCCAGTAAATCCGGTGCCATGTCGAAAGCACAGCTCGACGCGTTCCTCGATCAAAACCTGTAAGCACAACGGCTGAAGCCAGGGAAACAACATGAGCAAAGAACAGTCACATCAGCCCGGTTTTGTGTCGCCGGATCTGTTCACGCCGATTCAGGTCGGCGCACTGTCACTGCCGAACCGCATTATCATGGCGCCGCTGACGCGCAACCGCGCCAGCGACGGCAACGTGCCGAACGCCATGAATGTGCAGTACTACACGCAGCGCGCTTCGGCCGGTCTTATCATCAGCGAGGCCACGCAGGTCTCGGAGCAGGGCGTCGGCTACCCCCTGACACCCGGCATTCACAGCGAGGCACAGGTTGAAGGCTGGCGCCGGGTTGTTGACAGCGTGCATGCCGCCGGCGGCCGCATGTTCCTGCAACTCTGGCACGTCGGCCGTATCTCGCATCCATCGCTGCAGCCAAGCGGTGAACAGCCGGTCGCGCCAAGCGCCATCCGTCCCGCCGGCGAGGCCGTGACATTTGAAGGCATGAAGCCGTTCGAAACACCGCGCGCGCTGGAAACCGACGAGATCCCCGGCATTATCGAAAGCTATCGCCTCGGTGCCGAGAACGCAAAGCGGGCCGGCTTTGACGGCGTCGAGCTGCATAACGCGAATGGCTATTTACTGGATCAGTTCCTGCGCGACGGCGCCAACCGCCGCACCGATGCCTATGGCGGCTCACTGGAAAACCGGGCGCGTCTGTCGCTGGAAGTGCTGGAGGCTATACTCAGTGTATGGCCGTCGGACCGCGTCGGTATCCGCATTTCGCCGAGCGGCGTATTCAATGACATGAGCGATTCCGATCCGCGCCGTACGTTCGGTTACTTCGTCGATCAGCTCAACCGTTACAACCTGGCGTATCTGCATGTCGTCGAACCCGAACAGGCGGATCGCGACGCGGGTGTCGTGCTGGTACCGTCACGCGAATTCCGACCGATCTACAACAGCCTGATCATGGCCTGCGGCGATTATGATCGTCGCAGCGGCGATCTGGCGATCGCCAACGGTCATGCAGACCTGATCGCGTTCGGCAAGAAGTTCCTTGCCAATCCGGATCTGCCCCGGCGGCTGCGGCTCAATGCGCCCTTGAACGAGCCTGATCCGGCAACCTTCTATGGCGGGACCGAAGTCGGTTACATCGATTATCCCTGTTTGAAACAGGCGGCCTGATGGACACGGAGGGAATTCAGGGCAAGGTTATCGTCATCACCGGTGCCAGCAGCGGTATCGGCGAAGCCACCGCACGGCAACTCGCACAGCGAGGCGCACGGCTGATGCTGGGTGCGCGCCGCAAGGAAAAACTGCGCGAACTGATGGTTGAACTGGAAAACGCGCATAAAGAGGCAGCCGCAGCCTACGAAGTTACCGACGTCAGCGACCGCGGTCAGGTCGGCAATCTGATCCAGGCAGCGATCCAGAAGTTCGGTCATGTCGACGTGCTGATCAACAATGCCGGCCAGATGCCCGTTTCCTACATCGATGAAATCAAGGTCGATGAATGGGACCGAATGATCGATGTGAATATCAAGGGTGTGCTGTACGGTATTGCCGCCGTACTGCCGCACATGCGCGAGCGCCACAGCGGGCACATCATTAATGTGTCGTCCGTCGCCGGCCACCGCGTGCTGCCAACCTATTCCGTCTACAGCGCCACAAAATTCGCGGTACGTGCGATCTCGGAAGGTCTGCGCCAGGAATCGCGCGGTGAAATCCGATCGACCATCATCTCGCCCGGCCTGACCCGAACCGAGCTGCCGGGGCACATCAGCGACCCAGCCGCGGCTGCCCGCATGCACGAACTCTACGAAATCGCCATCGATGCCGACGCTATCGCACGCGCTGTCGCTTACGCCATCGAACAGCCGGACGACGTCGACGTGAACGAAATCGTCATACGGCCTACGAAGCAGGAGCGTTAATCGATTCGCGAATGAACTCCAATGAAGATGGGCGACCTACTGTTTCAGGAAAAGTGGACCGTCATGGCGGCGCGTTGCAGATGAGCCGGGCTTTTGATTGTGCAGGATTCAGTCATTGCCGGTAATACCGCCTGGTCCGGGCTGTTAAACAATCAAGGGAGTCAGTATGGACTTACAGATTCAGAACAAACTTGCACTGGTGTCCGGCAGTACCGCCGGCATCGGCAACGCCATCGCCAGGACTCTGGCCGCGGAAGGTGCCCGCGTAATCATCAATGGCCGTTCGCAGAAATCCGTCGACAAGGTCATTGATCAACTGCGCCCCGAGGTGCAGGGCGAGGTGTTCGGTTTCGCTGGCGATCTCACGACAGACAAGGCTGCACAGCAGGTCTTCAAGGAATATCCGGACGTGGAGATCCTGGTGAACAATCTCGGCATCTTCGAGCCGGTGCCGTTCGAGGATATCAGTGACGATGACTGGCGGCGTTTCTTTGAAACCAACGTGCTGAGCGGCGTGCGCCTGTCGCGGCTGTACTTGCCCGGTATGAAGGATCGCAACTGGGGCCGCATCGTTTTCATTTCCAGCGAAAGCGGTATTCACATACCGCCGGAGATGATCCATTACGGCATGACCAAGTCCGCACAGATCGCCGTCGCCCGTGGTCTGGCCGAATCGGTCGCCGGCACCAGGATTACCGTCAACAGTGTTCTACCCGGCCCGACGCGCTCGCGCGGTGTCGTCGACTTCGTCGGCGAGATCGCCAAAGACAAGGGCAAGACGTTCGATGAATTCGAACCTGAATTCATCAAGCAGATGCGCCCGTCGTCGATCATCAAACGTTTCGCCACCACGGAGGAAGTTGCCGCGCTGGTCGCCTATGTCGTCAGTCCGCTGGCCTCGGCCACGACCGGCGCCGCACTGCGCGTTGACGGCGGCGTTGTCAGAAGCGCGTTCTGAACGGACGCAGAGACAAATACACTTTAACGTACTGAGTACTGCAGCCAGGAGGCAAACATGAAAATCCTGATGATACTGACATCGCACGATCAGCTCGGCGATACCGGCGATAAGACCGGCTTCTGGCTGGAAGAATTCGCCGCGCCCTATTACGTCTTCAAAGACGCTGGAGCTGACATAGTGCTCGCCTCGCCCTACGGCGGGCGGCCGCCGATCGATCCGAAAAGTGATCTGCCCAAATCCCAGACCGAGGCAACGCACCGTTACAAGCAGGACATGGATGCGCAGTATGCGCTGGCGCATACCTTCAGGCTGGCAAGCATCAAGGCCCATAAATATGACGCCCTGTTCTATCCCGGCGGCCACGGTCCGTTATGGGATCTGGTCGGCAACCCGTATTCAATCCGGCTGATCGAACAGATATACGCCGCCGGCAAACCGGTGGCCGCCGTGTGTCATGCGCCCGGGGCACTCATACATGCCCGTACCGCGGATGGCGCACCGCTGGTTCAGAATAAAGACGTCACCGGCTTCGCCAATTCCGAAGAAGACGCGGTGGGTCTGACCAAAGTCGTGCCGTTTCTGGTCGAGGATGAACTCAGGAGCCAGGGCGGCAACTACTCCAAGGCAGAAGACTGGCAGTCCTATGTCGTCACCGACGGCCACCTGATCACCGGTCAGAACCCGGCATCATCTGCAGCGGCGGCCGAAGCCACGCTGAAACTGTTGCGCGGCTGAACCCAGGAGACAACCATGAGTAAGGTAGTACGCTTTCATCAAACCGGCGGTCCCGAGGTTTTACAGATCGAGGAGGCGCAACCCGCCGATCCGGGCCCGAATGAAGTCCGTGTACGCATTGAGGCAATTGGCCTCAATCGTGCCGAAGTGATGTTCCGCAGCGGCCAGTACCTGGAAGAGCCGCGGCTGCCGGCGCCCATTGGCTATGAAGCCGCTGCTGTTATCGAGGCGCTGGGGCCGGGTGTAACCGGCTTTGAACTCAATGAACCGGTTTGTGTGATCCCGGCGTTCTCGATGAATGACTACGGCATATATGCCGAGCAGGCGCTGGTGCCGGTCCATGCGGTCGTCAAGCGGCCAAAACGTATTGACGCCAAAACCGCTGCCGCCGTGTGGATGTCGTATCCCACCGCCTGGGGCGCGCTGTTCGATATCGCCGGCATGACCTTTGGCGATACGGTATTGATCACCGCGGCATCCAGCAGTGTCGGGCTGACCGCGATCCAGATGGCCAACAGTGTCGGCGCGATTCCGGTCGCGATTACACGAACTAACGCCAAGGCGAGGGCATTAAAGGATGCCGGCGCCGCACACGTCATCGTCAGTGAGCAACAGGATATTGTCAGGGAGGTCATGGCGGTCACGGACAACAAGGGTGCGCGTATCGTTTTTGATCCGGTTGCCGGTCCGGGACTTGAGACGCTGGCGGAGGCTACCGCCCGCCACGGCATCATTTTCCAGTATGGCGCGCTGAGCAGTGCCGCGACCCCTCTCCCGCTGTTTTCTGTCCTGGGCAGGGGCCTGACGATCCGCGGCTACACCCTGTTTGAATTCATCACCAATCCGAGCGTGCTTGCACGCTGTATCGAGTTCATCAACAAGGGCCTTGAAACAGGCAACTTCAAACCTGTTATCGACAGAACTTTCACCCTGGATCAGATCGTCGACGCCCATCGCTATATGGAATCGAATGAACAGTTCGGAAAGATCATCGTCGAGGTTGCGTAATACTGGCTGGCAACATTATTAAACATGGCGGCTTTACGCCGGCATGACGGAATAATCGTAACGGAATCCGGAACGTTGATTTATAAACACCTGACAATTTAATTATGCATAAGGAAGAGACTCATGAAAATTACCCGCTTATCTCTCGCTACTACTGCACTGGCCGGTCTGGGATTATTCTCAACCGCCGGCAGCGTGGCACAGTCCAACATTGAAAAAAATCTGGGCAAGCTGAATCTGCCGCCGGGCTTCGAGATCGACGTTTACGCCGAAGTGTCGAGCGCGCGCTCCATGGCGCTGGGTCAGTCCACCGGCACGGTGTTCGTCGGCACGCGCGGCAACAAGGTCTATGCCGTGGTAGACAAGGACAAGGATCGCAAGGCTGAAGATGTCGTCACCATTCTCGACGATCTCAAGGTCGGCAATGGCGTCGCCATGCACCAGGGCAATCTCTATATCGCCGAACAGCACCGCATCGCGCGTTATCCGGCGCCCGGTTTCGATCTCAATCTGCCATTCGCCGAGATGCGCGAGGTAATCTACGACAAGCTGCCGGACAAGGATCACCATGGCTGGCGTTACATAGACTTCGGTCCGGACGGCAAGCTTTACGTCACCGTGGGCGCGCCCTGCAATATCTGCGAGGTCAATGATACCGAGGCAACCATCATCCGCATGAATCCGGACGGCTCGGACGCCGAGATCTACGCTCATGGCGTTCGCAATTCGGTCGGGCTCGACTTTCATCCGGACACCGATGAACTGTACTTCACTGACAACAACACCGACATGATGGGCGATGACAGGCCGCCGGGCGAACTCAATCACGCGCCGGAGAAGGGCCTGCATTTCGGATTTCCCTATTACGCCGGCGGCAGGGATCGGCATGACGACTGGAAGGACAAGGAGCCGCCGCAGGATGTCACCTTCCCCGTGATGGAATTCCAGGCGCACACTGCCAATCTCGGTTTCAAGTTTTATACCGGCGACATGTTCCCGGCCGAGTACCAGGGCGATGCGATCATCGCGCAGCATGGTTCCTGGAACCGTAGTTCACCGATCGGTTACAAGCTGATGCGCGTGAGCTTCGATGAAGATAACAACGTTACCGGCAAGGAAGTATTCATCGACGGCTGGCTTCAGGACGGCGAGGCCTGGGGCCGGCCCACGGACGTGCTGCAGCTCCCGGACGGTTCGCTGCTCGTGTCCGACGACTACGCCGGCGTGATCTACCGCATCAGCTATACCGGCGGGGAGGCCAGTGACAAGACAGCGGCAGCGGCATCAACTGCAAACAAGATCAACGGTCTGCAGATGCCGGAGTCCGCCGTGGCACATCCGGACGGTCGTGTGTTTGTCAGCGAGATCGGTGAATTCGGCAAGGACGGCGACGGCAGGATCACCGTTATCAATAATGACGCGAGCAAAACGACGCTGACCGAGGGACTCGACGATCCCAAGGGTATTGATCTCTGGAATGACGCGCTCTATGTCGCCGACAACACTCGCGTCGTTAAAGTCACGCTGGACGGACAGACAAGTGTCATCGCAGCGCCGGATGATTTTCCGGCCCCGCCGCAGTTCCTGAACGATATCGAGATCGACGGCAAGGGCAATGTCTACGTTTCCGACAGCGGCAAGGACGACGGCAGCGGCAGTGGTATCTACAGTATCACTCAGGACGGCGAGGTCACGGAAGTAATCGGCAGCGGCTCTGGCGTGAAGCGCCCGAACGGTCTGCTGATGGACGGCAACGGCCAGATGCTGGTCGCCGACTTCGGCAGCGGCGATCTGTATCGGCTGGATCTCAACAGCAAGAAGCTGACCGGCCTTAATCAGGGCCTTGGTGCTGCTGACGGTCTGGTACGCGACGGTCGCGGTTATCTGTACGTGTCGGACTGGGAAAACGGCAAGGTCTGGCAGCTAACCGATCCCAGAGCGACACCGCAACTGCTTCAGGAAGGTTATCAGGCGGCCGCTGACATCGGTCTTGCGCCGGGCGGCGGGCACCTGTTGATGCCGGACATGAAGGCCGGTGAACTGCACTACCTGCCGATTCAGTAAAACCACCAGCTTAAAACATGCCGGACATTGTTCCGGCATGATTTCCAGTGACATTCAATTATCAGTAACAGCGAATCGAACGCTGTTCACAAGGATACCATAGCAGGCGTGCCGTTAATCTCGGCACTCGTGATCAGCGAGGAATGTTGCGGTCTGTCCGCGCCCGGCTTTTTCAGCAAGGCACGCAAGCTCGGCCTTTATAAAGGCCCGGACAGCGGCGTCAAGGCAACTGAGTTCCACCGGCAGGAACTTAAACGCGCTGTTGCTTACTAGAGAACAGAAAGGAATTGAACAATCGCTGATCGCAACAGCTCATATGAAATCCAAGCGGCATGAGTGGTTGAAAACAGTATCCTTAAGGAAATTCTGATTAAGTCTTTTTACTGTCATGCCGGGCTTGACCCCGGATCGTGGTCCGGGGCAGGCTCCGGCATTCAGTAAGACAAAGCCCGCCCTTAGGGCGGCTTTTTAATTGACTGGATACCGGC
>CAZFUS010000083.1:9263-11269 GCA_964522485.1 uncultured Enterobacteriaceae bacterium
TAGCGTATAGCCAACCGCCGTCGCTTTTTCGGCGATGGGAACGCGCTATCGAGTTTGGCGAGATCGCCATTGCTGAGCCTGTAATGCAACGGACTGCGGACAGCCAAGACAGTTGCCCCACGTATGAATTAAAGGTGCTGCGCGGGTGCATCACCACGACCGTTTACAAACAGCCAGGCTGTGACGATGCCCCAGACACTATTGAAAATCAGCACAAACAGCCACGTCAACGCGCCCAGCTTGAGGCCCAGCATGCCCGCGTCCATTTTCACGGGAAACACGATCAGGCACTGCACTATTGACGGCGCCAGTCCGAAAATTAATCCTCGCAAGACTATCGAACCGGTCAACACCGGCAGCAGAAACAGAAACCCAAAAATGCCGCCCCAGACCATCATGTTATAAATGAATGGCGGCGTGAGTGCCGGCGCGAGCGCAACACCGAAAGCCCCGGTGATGCCCAGTGCGCCAAACAACCAGAGTGTCAGCACCGTTGCCAGACCGCCGCCGCTGCCCGCCGCAAACGCCATTCCGATACGATTAAGCATGATGCACTCCTTTTTATTGGCTTTAAATCACTACATTAGCAGATGCCTTGGCTGCGTTCAGTCCCGGCTGATATAAACATTGGATCCCTGCCATAGTATACACTGCACTCAATGCGGCTCATGCATAAAACAACTTTGGCTGTTCATGGACGAAACCGAGCAACTACGTAATTATTTAAAAAAGGTCGCCCGTGGTGGACAGCCCGTGATCTACCGCGACGCCATCAATGCGCTCGGCCTCAAACCGCCGAATACCATTCATCAGCTGGCCATGCTGCTGGAGACATTGATGGAAAAGGTTGCCGTAGCAGGCGTGCCGTTACTAGCGGCGCTCGTGATCAGCAAGGAACGCGGCGGTCTGCCTGCGCCTGGGTTTTTCAGCAAGTCACGCAAGCTCGGCCTTTATAAAGGGCCGGATAGCGGCTCCAAGGCGGCTGAGTTCCACCGGCAGGAACTTAAACGCGCTGTTGCTTACTGGGGAACGGGGCAGGATTAGATATTGCTGCTGCCCGACGGTTCATAGGCCAACATAATCAATACCACAGGCTTTGTCTGTACCTATCGTATGGCCAGTCGCCGCCTCTTTTTCGGCGGCGGGAAGGCGTTATCGATCTCGGTGAGATCTTCATTGCCGAGCCTGATATCCAGGGCGGCGTGATTTTCCCGGACATGCTCGGCGGTAGCGGCTTTCGGTATCACGATGACACCGGGCTGATGCAGTAGCCACGCAAGCGCGATCTGTGCCGGCGTTGCCTTATGCCGTTCCGCAATCGATTGCAGCGTCGAATGCGACAACAGACTGTTGCGGCCTTTCGACGGGTGCTCCAGCGGTGAATAGGCCATGATCGGAATATTGTATTCGCGGCACCAGGGCAGCAGATCCCACTCGAGACCGCGATGCTGCAGGTTATACAGTACCTGATTGGTAGCCACCGCCTCACCGCCCGGCATGGACATCCATTCTTCCATATCGCTGCGATCGAAATTGCTGACGCCGTAGTAACGGATCTTGCCGTCCTGCCGGAGCGACTGAAACACTTCCAGTGTTTCGCTCAAGGGTGTCGAGCCGCGCCAGTGCAGAAGGTATAAATCAATGACATCCGTACCGAGCCTTTTCAGGCTGCGTTCACAGGCCTTGACCGCGCCCTTGCGCGTGGCGTTATGCGGATAGACCTTGCTGACGATGAAGACCTCGGCGCGGCGGCCCCTGATGGCCTCGGCGATCAGTTCTTCGGCATTGCCGTCGCCATACATCTCGGCTGTATCAATCAGCGTCATCCCGAGATCCAGACCGGCACGAAGAGCGGCCAATTCATCGGGCCGGGACCCGGGCTTCTCACCCATGAACCAGGTGCCCTGGCCCAGAGCCGGCACGGTTTCACCGGAAGGCAGGCTTACCGATTGGATAGAGGTCATAGGTCAATAATTTTATAGACAGTGCCCGATCAACGAAACAGT
>CAZFUS010000084.1:0-7585 GCA_964522485.1 uncultured Enterobacteriaceae bacterium
GACGGCGCTGCGGAAGGTCAATGTTTCGGCCGTGGTCAGGCCGGCAGCAATGGCACGGGTTTTAATTGCAGCGTCGATTGGCTTACCGGATTCGAGTACCAGATCACCGCCGATAAGTTCACCGGCCTGGCTGGACAAGGCGCGGCTGATGCGATCAGTGAAAAAGCCGACCGCCGTGGTCGCGGCGACGGCAATGACCAGTGCGGCCGCAATCAGCCGCAGTTCGCCGGCGCGCCAGTCGCGGCGCAGTGCATTCCAGGACCAGCGTGCGATCATTGCACCAGCCGGCCGCCGTTGAGTGTCAGACGCCGGTCGCAGTCGTTGGCGATGCCGGTATCATGGGTGACCAGTACCAGTGTTGTGCCGCGTTCATTGTTAAGATTAAAGAGCAGATCCATAACCTGCTGGGCGGTCTGTTGATCGAGATTGCCGGTCGGTTCGTCAGCAAACAGGATGGCGGGACTGCCGGCGAAGGCGCGGGCTATGGCGACACGCTGTTGTTCGCCGCCGGAAAGCTGGTTCGGGTAATGGCCGGTGCGGGCCGACAGACCGACACTGTCCAGTTCATGTTCGGCCACTGCGCGCGGATCGGCGTGCCCGGCCAGCTCCAGTGGTAACATGACGTTCTCGAGCGCCGTCAGGCTGGGCAGCAGCTGGAACGACTGGAACACGAAACCGACCTGTTGACCGCGCAGCCGCGCCCGGCCATCTTCATCGAGCGAATTGAGATCGGTGCCATTGAGGATGACCCTGCCCGACGATGGTGTATCCAGTCCGGCCATCAGGCCGAGCAAGGTAGACTTGCCTGAGCCGGAAACACCGACGACGGCGACGGCTTCGCCACTAGAGATGGTCAGGTTAATGTCTTCCAGAATCTGCAGACGGCCCGCGGGTCCCATGACATGCTTGCCGAGATTTTCCGCATTCACCATGGTCTCAGTAGTCATGATAAAACATCTGCTCCTGTTATTGTTTCTGTCTTCCGCAGTGCTGGCTGCCGATGGCACTGGCGCATCACGATCGAAGGCAGCCGGTCTGCCGTCCCTGCTGGTGCTGGGCGACAGTCTCAGCGCCGGTTATGGAATGCGTGTCGAAAGCGGCTGGGTCGCACTGCTCGAAGAGCGCCTGGCACAGGCGGGCCATGATTATCACGTTATCAACGCCAGTATCAGTGGTGAAACCACCCATGGTGCGCTCAATCGCCTCGATAGTTTACTGGAACGCGAAGATCCCGATATCGTCATTATCGAACTCGGTGGCAATGACGGGCTGCGGGGGATTCAACCTGCTGTCATGAAAGAAAACCTGAACAATATTATCGAACAATTACGCAGTGAAGGTGCAAATGTCGTGCTGGTGCCCATGCGCATGCCTCCTAACTACGGCCCGGCGTTCTCGAAAAAGTTCGAGACGGTGTATGCCGAGCTGGCTGAAGAGCACGATATTGTATTGAGCCGCTTCATCCTTGATGATATTGCCCTGCAGTCCAGCCTGATGCAAAGCGACGGCATCCATCCCACCGCGAAGGCACAGACGATCATGCTGGATAATATCTGGCCGGCGATAAAGCAGGTGCTGCCGGGCCCTGTCGAACAGGCCAGTCAGCCATGAAATACTGCACCGAATGTGGCCGGCAGGTGACTCTGAAAACACCGGTTGCTGACAACCGGCCACGCTATATCTGTGAAAGTTGCGAAACGGTGCACTATCAGAACCCAAAAATAGTCGCCGGTTGTCTGGTTGAGCACGATAACCGCATTCTGTTATGCAGACGCGCCATTCAGCCACGCTATGGTTTCTGGACACTGCCTGCCGGATTCATGGAACTGGGTGAGACAACAACCGAGGCCGCCTTGCGGGAAACCCTGGAAGAAGCGCAGGCCAGCGTCGATATTGACGGTCTGTTCGCCGTGTTTAATCTTCCACATGTCGATCAGGTTTACATGATGTTTCGTTCAAGACTGGTCGGCGATCAGTTCGGCGCAGGCGAGGAGACACTGGAGGCGGGGTTCTTCGATGAATCCGAAATCCCCTGGGACGAGCTGGCTTTTTCCACCATCTATCACAGTCTGCAGCTTTATTATCAGGACCGTAGTCGTGGCCGTTATCGTGTACATACCGGCGATATCATCAAGCTGGACAATGGCCACTATAAACTGCGCACCGGCCCGGTCAGTTGACCGGATTTCCTATATAGTCCTCTGTAACCCTCAGTAAAGCGTTGCCTGCATTGTCGTGAAACTGAATAAACAGTTTCACGAGCAGGAATTGCACGGCCAGGAACTCATGCACTGTGATCTGACAAACGGCATGCAAGAAACTCAAGCGTGAGAGGTGATACCAATGAGAACTTTGGTGAACAAAGGTTATTTAGCTGCCGCACTGTTAAGTTGTCTTCCACTTGTAGCCACGCCGGTTCTGGCGAATACGGAAGTATGGGCTCCGGCGACCGAACATCAGGCCGAGACACTGAAGAAGCTCCCTGATGAAGGCGAAGAGGCATTTACCAGCAGCAAGAAGAAGGCCGCCGGTACGACGGAAGAACTTAACGATGACAAATACTTCCCCGCAACCGTGCATCAGGAAGAAACCATGGTGCGGAATCAGAAACAATCATAGTATTGATTGTTCCAGGTTAACTGGCTGATACAGGTGAGTGCTGAAAACCTCACGAAAAGCCCGGCTGCACAAGGCCGGGTTTTTTATTGAATCATAAACCGCTCTTCAAGGGATGGCCCGACTAAAGCGGTCATTTCGCAGAGAGATTCGGAGAATAATCTGCAGATTCCCCGCTCCTTGTTGATGCCCTTGACGTCTGATCGGTGCATCGACTGCGATAGCTTCAATCCCGCATTGTTTTCCTGTTGTGCCTGGCACATAAAAATCCAGAAGTATCTTACATACTCATCAGTCTTTACTTAGGTTAATGCAGGCTTAATCGATGGTGGCTAGATTTCAGAACTGGTGTTGATATGTCTCAAATCCGGCAGTTACCGGTCTGTATATGACTGAAAAGCATATATGAATCACGTATATGTCTGGATCATATGAAGCTGAATTCAACCTGAATACAATTTGAGAAGAGAAAAGTTCCTCGGTGGATGTTACACGTGAATCGGAAACTTTAGCTTACATGAGAAGTCGTAATTGTTGTTAATCCTCTAAAGGAGGTTGAAGACGATGAATACATCTCTGAAAAAGATATTGCTGGGAATCAGTGTTGCAGGTTTTTCTTTAACAGGTCTTCCTGCCCTGGCGGCTGATACAGAAGAGCCGGCTCCCGCGACCGAACATCAATCAGAAACGTTGAAGAAGGATGTTGAAGATTCTGCCGGTGATAGCAAAAAGGAAGTGACCGGCGAGAAAGGTAAGACAGATGCCGATATCCCTGCTACCGAACATCAGGAGGAAAGTCTGAAAGGTGAGCAGGATACAGGAGATAGCTCCAAGCAGCAGATGGAAGAACCCACCGCTCCGCAATAATGCAGTACCCCCTTAATAACCGGATCCCCCTTCCGGTTGCTTTGGAAACGCATTCTGTGTGGAGTCCATTGCCCCTGGATGTCTGAAGCCGAGAATGTTTGTTTCTGTATCACGCCCGCGCCGCCCGGCCGGGCGTTTTTTGTTGCCGTACCCGGCGGATTATTCTGCACAGCAACGGTGGCTCGAAATGCTATCCTCGATCTGAGAGATGAGATCATTCGCGGTTACTGTGGCAAAGACCTGTATTGGCACACCTGCGGTGTCCAGCATGCGGGCAACCCAGGTGTTGCAGGTATTGAATGCGTGAAACTGTCCCCTGGCCTCGAAGAACAGGCTCTCGCCATACAGGCCATCACCTGACACAATTGCTTCATTACGTTCATTGTGCACAAAGTCTTCTGACATAGCCCTGACCATGCGTTCATGACCCGTTTGCGCCACTGCTATTTCGATAACCCGGCTGCTTGAAAAGTAAGTATCCGGGCTCTCCGGCAGGGCGGTGACGTGCAGTACGGTGTCGGTGGGCCAAAGGCCGGCGCGTAGTGCCAGACCGATTGTGGTTTCCCCCGCCTGGTAGAACTCGCGGTCACCCCAGCCGATTTCATACCACCTCGCTGTTTCAAAATGATCGTCCAGAAAGGCAAGTTCGTTGCCGAGATTTTCAGCGGCAATGATGATACCCGTGTGCCAGCCATGACTGACAACATAAACCGGTGTGTGCTGTCCTTGCGGCGAATAGTCTTTTTCGTCCGGACCGGCGCACGCGCTGAAAGCCGACAGGAACAGCAGACCGGCCAACAGTCTCAGCAATGCACGGGGCTTGCCTGAGCGATCACGGTGGCAGAAACGCACGACCGGAACCTCAGCGAAGAGCCCGGGCCGCTGAAAGTGTCAGGATCTTATGGCCCATTAAATCTCTGACCTGATTGAAGCATTGTTGGTGCCCGAATCAACATTTCCTGATGTTCGATTGTCTTGAGGGGACGGGAGAAAGCCGATCTGGTTTCCTGATCCAGATCAGCGCCGGACGTCACGCGATTAAGGTATCGTGGGATATATAAGCGCATATTCGCGAATGTATTCCATGGATGGCATCCTTAACCTAGGGACGGTACCTCCAGCGCCACTTCGCCGGATTCGGTGGCGCTCCCGGAATGACAGTATAAGCCCGGATAACGCCACCGCTGCAGCGCTCTGAATTGCCGACGAATAATGAATGAGGATGGTTCCTCTTGAATGATTATGAATGATCAACGGCGGGATACGGACTGTGCGACAGCATGGCACAGTCTGGATGTTGCCGAGGTGTTTGAACGGCTGTCGTCCGACGGCAAGGGGCTGCTAGGTGAAGAGGCCGCAGGTCGCCTGCTGCGCTGCGGGCCGAACCAGTTGCCATCCCCCGAACGCGAGCGTGCGCTGAAACGTTTCCTGCGCCAGTTCAATAATGTGCTTATCTACATTCTGCTGCTGGCCGGTCTGGGCACGGTCCTGCTGGAGCACTGGGTGGACAGCGGCGTCATCTTCGGCGTGGTGCTGATCAATGCCATCATCGGGTTCATCCAGGAAGGCAAGGCCGAGGAGGCGCTGGATGCGATCCGCAGCATGCTCTCACCGAAGGCACTGGTGATACGCGACGGGCATAAGCAGACCATTCCGGCCGGGGAACTGGTGCCGGGCGACCTGGTGCTGCTGCAGGCCGGCGACCGCGTGCCCGCCGATCTGCGCCTGGTCGAGGCCCGTAACATGCGTATCGATGAGGCGGTGTTGACCGGCGAATCGATGGCAGTGGACAAGGCAGTGGCACCTGTGAAGGCGGAGGCGGAACTGGGCGACCGCAGTTCACTGGCCTTCTCCGGGACCCTGGTGGCCTACGGCATGGGCCGCGGCGTGGTGGTGGCGACCGGTGAGGATACCCAGATCGGCCGGGTCAGCCTCTTGTTGTCACGCGTCGAAACCCTGACCACACCGTTGCTCAGACAAATGGCGCAGTTCGGCCGCTGGCTGAGCGTCGCTATTATCGTGGTCGCGGCGGCGACGTTCGCATTCGGGTACTGGGTCCAGGACTACAGCGCGGTGGAGATGTTCCTGGCTGCGGTCAGCCTGACGGTGGCAGCCATTCCGGAGGGCCTGCCTGCCATCATGACCATCACCCTTGCGATCGGTGTACAGCGCATGGCCGGGCGCAACGCCATCATCCGCCGTTTGCCGGCGGTGGAAACCCTGGGCTCGGTTACCGTCATTTGTTCGGACAAGACCGGCACGCTGACTCGCAACGAGATGACCGCACAGTCGGTGGTTACCGTCGACGATCGCTACGAGATCACCGGCGTGGGCTACGAACCCCGGGGCGGTTTCGAGCGCGACGACGAGGATGTCGATCCGGAAGCCGAGCCGGTTCTGTGGCCACTCCTGCGCGGTGCCATGCTCTGCAACGATGCCGCGATTCGCGAACGGGATGGCGCCTGGCGCATGGAAGGCGATCCCACCGAAGGCGCGCTGATCTGTGCCGCCATGAAAGCCGGGCTGGATGCCCGCCTGCTTGGCGAGGAAATGCCGCGCACCGACATCATTCCGTTCGAATCCGCCTACAAGTTCATGGTGACTCTGCATCATGATCATGCGGGACATGGTCTGATCATCATGAAGGGTGCGCCGGAAGGCGTGCTGGATGTATGCAGCAGGCAGCGCGGCCGTGACGGGGATCGGCCGCTGGATAAGCGCTATTGGAACGAGGCCATGGAAACGATCGCGGCGCGTGGCCAGCGGCTGCTGGCCGTGGCCATCAAGGAGACCGGCGCAGACCATCGCACGCTGGGTTTCGATGACGTGAAAGCGGACATGGTGCTGCTGGGCGTGATGGGGATCATCGATCCGCCGCGGGAGGAGGCGATCCGCGCGGTGCGTCAATGCCAGCAGGCCGGTATCCGCGTGAAAATGATCACCGGCGATCATGGCGTGACCGCCCGCACTATTGCGGCCGAACTGGGGATTGGCAGCGAACAAGTCGTGACGGGCAACGTGTTGGAGAACATCGGCGACGACGAGCTTTCGAATCGGGTGCGCACTATCGATGTGTTCGCCCGCGCCACGCCGGAGCACAAGTTGCGGCTGGTCCAGGCGCTGCAGGCCAACCATCAGGTTGTCGCCATGACCGGTGACGGCGTCAACGACGCACCGGCGCTGAAACGCGCCGACATCGGCGTCGCCATGGGAGTCAAGGGCACCGAGGCGGCAAAGGAGGCCGCGGAGATGGTGCTGACCGACGACAACTTTGCTTCCATCGCCCATGCGGTCGAGGAAGGCCGCACGGTCTACGACAATCTGAAAAAGGCCATTCTCTTCATTCTGCCGACCAACGGTGCCCAGGCCATGACCATCGTCATCGCCATCGCACTGGGACTGGCGCTACCGCTGACGCCGGTGCAGGTGCTGTGGGTGAACATGGTCACGGCGGTCACCCTGGCGCTGGCACTGGCCTTCGAACCGGCGGAACCAGGCCTGATGCGGCGACCGCCACGCCCGCCGGACACGCCCATACTCTCGGCATTGCTTATGTGGCGGGTCATCTTCGTTTCGGTACTGCTGGTGGCCGGAACCTTCGGCCACTATGTGTGGATGATAGAAGCAGCCGCTGCGACTGAAGAGCTGGCGCGAACCGTAGCGATTAATACGCTGGTGGTCGGAGAGATTTTTTACCTGTTCAACAGCCGCTACATTCTGGAACCGGTGCTCAGTCGCGAGGGGTTGCTGGGCAGCAGGACAGTGCTGATAGCTATCGGTGTCCTGGTTATTCTGCAGGTGCTGTTCACCTACGCGGGGCCGCTGCAGTTCCTGTTCGCCACCGAAGCCATGGATGCCTGGGCATGGCTGCGTATCGTCTTGTTCGGTATCGTGCTAATGCTGATCGTGGAGGTTGAGAAAGCGGTTCTGCGCCGGCGCATGCCGCACGCACCCGCCGCGGCCGGATAATTCGTCCGCACGTCGTTACAGGCTGATGGTCCTAAAGCTTGCCCAGTATATTGTAAGCCGCTGCCGATCCGGAATGAGGGTTCCCCGTCTCTTCCATTCGCGTTTATTTGCGTTCATTCGCGGACTGAGTTAA
>CAZFUS010000084.1:7685-11009 GCA_964522485.1 uncultured Enterobacteriaceae bacterium
CGAAATTGAATGATCGGCCTGATACGGACTCAAAGAATCAATGTGTATGCTTTCTCCCGGGAATGACAGGTGACGGATAACAAGATCGGATTGAGTCACCGCATTGCCACGCTGTTGCAACCCCTGATCCCGATCCAGGCACGCGAGGTTGCAGCGGTATTCTGGTCATTTGCCTATTTCTTCTGCCTGCTCGGCGGCTATTATATTCTGCGGCCGGTGCGCGACGAGATGGGTATTCTCGGTGGCGTTGACAACCTGCAATGGCTGTTCACCGGTACGTTCATCGCCATGTGCGCAGCGGTTCCCGCTTTCGCCTGGGCCGCGGCCCGCTTGCCCCGCCGTACATTCGTGCCGCTGGTTTATTACTTTTTTATCGCCAATATTCTGATCTTTTTCGCCCTGTTTAAGTCGGATATCACCGACGCGTTTATAGCCCGTGCCTTTTTCATCTGGACCAGTGTTTTCAATCTGTTTGTCGTATCGGTGTTCTGGAGTTTCATGGCCGATGTCTTCAGCGTGCCACAAGCGCGGCGGCTGTTCGGTTTCATTGCCGCCGGCGGTTCCGCCGGGGCGATAATCGGTCCGGCGTTGACCGGTCTGCTGGCGCCGGCGCTGGGTCCGGTTAACCTGTTACCGGTTTCGGCCGCCGTGTTGGCGGTGGCACTGATCGCTATTCATCAACTGCGGCACTGGGATATCGAATCCGGACATGGTGCGTCGGGTGATGCAGCATCCGGATCGCAGGATCGGGTGTCGGGAGTGCAGACCGAACAGCCAATCGGCGGCGGTATCCTGACCGGCATCAAAAAGGTGATCGCGAGTCCGTATCTGCTAGGCATTGTCGCTTTTGTGCTGTTCTATACGACACTGGCGACATTTCTGTATTTTCAGCAGGCGCATATCGTCGAGGATGCGTTCAGTGACTCATCACAGCGCACTGCGGTATTCGCCTGGATCGACTTCAGTGTAAATGCGCTGACCATTCTCGGCCAGGCACTGTTGACCCATCGTCTGGTTAATCGTCTGGGTGTTGGAGCAACGCTGGCGATTGTACCGTTCGTGCTGCTGGCCGGTTTCGCCGGCCTGGCGGTAGCGCCGGTACTCGGGGTGCTGCTGGTCGTGCAGGTGCTGCGTCGCGCCGGTAACTACGCATTGACCCGGCCAGCGCGCGAAATGCTGTTCACAGTCCTGGGACGCGAGGAAAAGTACAAGTCCAAGAATTTCATAGACACCGTGGTCTACCGTGGCGGCGATGCCGTTGCCGGCTGGATCTTTGCTGGGCTGATGGCGCTGGGTCTGGGGCTTGGCGGTGTCGCTGCGGTCGCCATGCCGCTCGCCGCACTCTGGTTCGGCCTGGCGTTATGGCTGGGCCGGCGCTACAACGCTCATGAACAGGATAATCAGGCCCGGGGAGCGACTTCCGCCGTGGCTGAAGCCAATCAGGAGGTTTGACTATGCAGAGTGATGACATCAAGAACCGGAAACGCCGTCGGCTGTTGAAACTGCTGGGCGCGAGCGGCGTCGGACTGGGGCTGGCCAGTCAGGGCCTGCTGCCCGGCCGGATTATCGCTGCGGAAAGCGATTCGATGGCAGGCGTGTCAAGTGATGAGATTATCAAGCGTGCGATTCCCTCCTCCGGCGAACAGATTCCGGCTGTCGGTCTGGGGACCGCCCGGACCATGGATGCCGGCGCTGTCGACAGTCTCGCGCCCGGGAAGCTCAAGGAACTGACCGATGTCATTCGGCTGTTTCACGCTCATGGTGCAGGGCTGATCGATACCTCGCCGATGTATGGCAGTGCCGAGGAAGTCGTCGGCCATATCGTTGACAAGCTGGGGCTGAACGACAAAGTCTTCATGGCGACCAAGGTCTGGACTGAAGGCCGCGAGCAGGGCGAACAGCAGATGCAGGAGTCCATGCAGTTGCTGCACAGCGATCCCATGGACCTGATGCAGATTCATAACCTGGTCGACTGGGAGACGCACTACAAGACGCTGCGGCAATGGAAGGAACAGGAACGGATACGCTACATTGGCATCACGCATTATCAGAGTCATGCTCATGCCGAGCTCGAACGGATTCTGAAGGCAGAAAAATTTGATTTTGTGCAGTTCAATTACAGTGTGCTGGATCGGAATGCCGAAAAACGGTTGCTGCCGCTATGTGAAGACAAGGGAATTGCCACGCTGATCAATGAGCCGTTCGAAAAGGGAAATCTCTTCCGGCGTACGAAAGGCAAGGACTTGCCGGACTGGGCAGCGGAATTCGACGCCAGATCCTGGGCGCAGGTATTTCTGAAATTCATCCTCGCACATCCGGCAGTAACCTGCCCGATTCCTGCGACCAGCGATCCGGAACATGTGGTGGACAATGTCATGGCGGCTTACGGCAAGCTGCCGGATGAACAGCAGCGTCAGAAGATAGTCACTTATCTGGAAGGACTCTAGAGTCTGCTGTTAGCGCCACTGTTTATTTTTGCTCGATCGAGAACTCTTGGCGCGACGGCCATTACTCCGCGGCTTGTCCGTACGCTGAGTGGTACGTCCGCGAGTGGGTTGCTTGCGTGTGATCGGCTCAGGCTTGATAGAAGTGTCCGGTTCAAAGCCGGCTATTATCTGCCTGGGGATAGTCGTTTTCAGCAGACTTTCGATATCCTTCAAGAGGCTGTGTTCATCAACACACACCAGTGACACCGCTTGCCCCTCGTTGCCCGCTCGCCCGGTACGGCCGATACGATGAACATAGTCACCGGCCACATGGGGGAGCTCGAAATTAACGACATGGGGTAGTGAGTGTATGTCCAGTCCCCGGGCCGCGATATCGGTTGCAACCAGTACCTGGACCTTGTTGTTTTTGAAATCAGCCAGTGCGCGCGTGCGTGCTCCCTGGCTCTTGTTGCCATGGATCGCGATGGTGCTGATGCCGTCTCCGTCCAACTGTTTGGCAAGGCGGTCGGCGCCGTGTTTGGTGCGGGTGAAGACCAGCACCTGATACCAGTTATGTGAGCCTATAAGGTAGGACAGCAGTTCGCGTTTGCGAGATCGATCCACCGGGTGTACCAACTGCGCTACACGCTCGGCGGCCGTGTTGTTCGGGGCGACCTGTATCTTCTCGGGTGCATTCAACAGCCCGTTGGCAAGCTGCCGTATTTCGTCGGAAAAGGTGGCCGAGAATAATAGATTCTGGCGACCGGCGGGCATCAGGGCGAGGATTTTACGGATGTCGTGGATGAACCCCATGTCGAGCATCCGATCGGCCTCGTCGAGTACCAGAATCTCTACGCTGGATAATTCCACGGTTTTCTGCTGAACATGGTCGAGCAGC
>CAZFUS010000085.1:0-10955 GCA_964522485.1 uncultured Enterobacteriaceae bacterium
CGGGCTTCCCTACGCCGGTACTAACCGGATCAGGTCCAAGGGTCTCTCTCAGTCCCATCTTTCAATTTCAGGATGCAATCCTGCGCACGCCCATCGGTCAGCGCAATCCCTGAAATTGAGTAGCGGGACACCCCCAGCTGCACTTTAGATATAAGTAAAACTGCTAACGAATTTGAAACGACTGCCCGGAACCATTCACGGCAGCCTCGATCAGCCTGATATTATATAATAGCAAGCTTGCCCCCCGTGACGACAATAATAGATGACATCGTATTATGAGCATGGTATGGACTTCGAAAAAGCGCGACTGAATATGATTGAGCAGCAGATCCGGCCCTGGGAAGTGCTGGATCAGGACGTCCTGGATTTGCTGGCCAGCGTGCATCGCGAGGATTTCGTGCCGGAAGTCTACCGCCGGGTCGCGCTGGCCGACGTCAGTATTCCCATCGGTCACGGTGAGATTACCATGACGCCCAAGTCCGAGGCACGGCTGCTGCAGAGCCTGCTACTGGAGCCCGGCGACAGGGTTCTGGAGATCGGTACCGGCTGCGGCTACCTGACCGCACTGCTGGCAAAATCGGCCCACGAGGTAATCAGCGTCGATATCTACCCCGACTTCACTGACCGGGCCCGAAACAAGCTGGCACAGCACGGGATTTCAAATGTCAGACTGGAAACCGGTGATGCAATACAGGGCTGGCCGATGATGGCTCCCTACGATGCAATTGCTGTCACCGGTTCGGTTCCGGTGCTGACCGGGGACTTTCAGACACAGCTGGCGCCTGGTGGCCGGCTGTTCGTGATCGTCGGTACATCACCTGTAATGGAAGCCTTGCTCATTACCCGGGTCGGGGAACAGGAATGGACCAGCGAAAGTCTGTTTGAAACCGATCTGCCCGCGCTCATCGGTGCGCCGCAGAAAGACACATTTACTTTCTAGAGAATACTTATGATAACCCTGAGTCCCGAGAGCCTGCACGAAAAGCTGAATAACGCAGCACAACCCGTTCTAATTGACGTCCGTGAAGACTGGGAGTTTGAAACCTGTCATATTGAGGGTTCCCGGCATCTACCCATGAGCCAGATAGTCGCCGCCATGGATACACTGGATAAGGAAGCGGAAACCGTGGTGATCTGTCATCATGGCACGCGCAGTCAGCAGGTGGCTCAATATCTGGAGACTCAGGGCTTCAACAATATCTATAATCTGGACGGCGGTATTGATGCCTGGGCCAAAACCATCGATCCGGACATGGCGCAATATTGAATACGCCGAACGGACTCAACCCCGCAAATACGTTATCATCAAATTATCAATTCATATACGAATCATGCTTGATAGCTTAATGGTATTAAGTGCACGACTATCCATTCCATTGCTTTGCTTACTGATCGCACGGCCGGCCATCGGTGCCGATTTACTGGATGTGTATTCAATGGCAGAGACCTCCGATCCAAGCTACCTGGAAGCACGCGCCAATTATCAGGCGACACTTGAAACCCGCCCTCAGGCCCGTGCGCTGCTGTTACCATCGTTGAGCCTCGGCCTGAATGCAAGGCGTAATACCCAGGACATCAAGACCAACACGATTACACCTAGCGACGAAGTGGATTTCACTTCCCGCGGTTTCAGTATTGATCTGGTCCAGCCGCTTTTTCGTGTGCCCGAATATCTGCAGTACCGGCAGGCCGACAGCATCATCGAACAGGCCGAAGCGGAGCTGTACGTGGCCCGTCAGGATCTCGCCGTTCGTGTACTCGAGCGTTATTTCGACGTGCTCGCGGCTGAAGACAACCTGGAATTCGCACGCGCGGAAAAGCGTTCCCTCGAACAGCAGCTCGAACAGGCCCAACAGCGCTTTGAGGTCGGCCTGACCGCCATCACGGATATCCAGGAGGCACGCGCCGGCTTTGACCGGGCCAGCGCCGCGGTCATCGAGGCCGAGAACGCCGTCGACAATGCCCGTGAGGCGCTGCGTGAAATCACCGGTCAATACGTCGGCGATCTCGCAGAACTGGATGAAGAAGTCCCGCTGGTCAAGCCCAAGCCGCAGGATATCGACCTCTGGACGGCCACGGCGATGGACGAGAATTTCAATATCCACGCGGCAGAATACGCACTGGAAACGTCACGCAAGGAAATCGAGGTTCAGAAAGCCGGCCATCTACCGACTCTGGACCTGGTGGCAGGCAGGAATTATGAAAGCTCGGGGGGCTTCTTCGGTAGCCGCAAAATTAAAACGGATGCAATTGGCATCGAACTGAATTTGCCGCTGTTCCAGGGCGGGGCCGTCACTTCACGCACCCGCGAAGCGCGGGATCTCTATGACGCGGCGCTGCAACGCCTGCATCTGGCACAACGCAATACACAGAGCCAGACACGGCAGTCCTATCTCGGGGTCATTTCGGGAATCAGCCGCATCGAGGCGCTTGAACAGGCCGTGGTTTCCAGTGAAACGGCGCTGGAAGCTACAAATGCCGGTTTCGATGTCGGCACCCGTACCGCCGTGGACGTGGTGGCCGCGGAGCGGGCTTTGTCCGACGCCCGGCGTAACCTGGCCCGGGCACGATATGATTACATCATCAGTTCGTTGCGCCTGAAGCAGGCCGCCGGACTGTTAAGTGATCAGGATCTGGCGCTGGTGAATCGCTGGCTGAATTAACAGCCACCACTTACAAGAATTCAAGCCATTCATCTGGGGGTAGCATGACAGCGACTCAAACCGACGGCCTGTGTCACGCTGATAATAGTTTGTTGCTTGTTGTCGACATACAGGAAAAACTCACCTCTGCTATGCCTGACAAGGTAGTAAGCCGGCTACGCCGCCATACTGGCATGCTGTTGAACGGGGCCCGGCTGCTCAGTATCCCCGTCATAGCCACAGAGCAATACCCGAAGGGCCTGGGCCGGCTGGAAGAGTCGATCACCCGGGAGTTACCGCAGGGCAGTTCCCTGTTCGAAAAAACCTGTTTTTCCTGTACTGGTGCCGAGGGCCTGACAGAACGGCTGGCCGACAGTGGTCGCCGACAGATAATACTCGCCGGCATTGAAGCCCATGTCTGTGTAATGCAGACCGCTGCAGAATTATCCGCGCAGGGCTATGAAATGTTTGTGGTTGGAGATGCTGTCTGTTCCCGTAACCGGGAAAATTATGAGAACGCGTTGCAACGACTGCGCCACCTGGGGATCGTCGTTATCGATACTGAGGCCGTGCTGTTCGAATGGGTCCGTGATTCAAAACATGAACACTTCAAGACTGTCTCGGGCCTGATTCAGAGCGCCAGCCACTAACCGAAGCGTTACCGCTTAACCGCAGGCCGAGGCCGGCACAGCTCAACGCCGTCACTGCAAATAAGTGCCCCTGCAGCAACCAGCCGGGTATGGCGGTCAGGGCCAGCAACATGAGTGCCGATGCAATCAGGAATGCTTTCAGCCCGGGCCGGATCAAGGCGGGAGAAACAACAAGCGCGAGCACTGACACCAGACTGACAGCCATAATGCCCCTGGCAATGATCGCATCCTCCGGGCCAGCCGCATAAAGCAGTGTACCCATCCAGATGCAAATCGATGCCAACAATGCCTGCAGAAACAGCAGGCGTTTAGCCCCCCTCAGGCTATCAGCCGATGCCAGGCTCCGCTTGTCATTAACCGATTGCACGCTCATATCGCTCCAGCAAATATTGCTGTAAATGATGCATGCAGCGTGCCAACCGACCGGCATTGATCGGAAATTTAAAATATCAAATAATATCAATAAGTTATATTGTTTTACATTAACGGTATGAAGATACCGGAGCCACGACCGGCAAATAACACGTCGCCCCCTGACGACAATCCGGGCTTCACGTACCGAGATGTCGGCGCAGGCTTTCGACCAGGACGGCTTTCTTGATGGGCTTGCTCAGATGGCTGTTACAGCCGGCAGCGAGGCATTTGTCGATTTCCTCGCGAATAGCGTGTGCCGTCAGGGCGATGATCGGTGTGGCTGAACGTGCCTGTTGCTGTTCATAGGCCCGGATACGGCGGGTTGCTTCATGGCCATCCATTACCGGCATCTGCACATCCATCAGGACCAAATCATAGTGGTTCTGCTGGAATTGCTCGACGCCTTCCTGCCCGTTTGCTGCATGGTCGATGGTGAGTTTCATGGCCTTCAGATAAGCCTGGATCAGCATGCGGTTATCCGGGTTATCATCGACCAGTAACACGCGTTTACCCGTCAAATCCTCGACCGCCTGCGACCTGGCGTTCCGGGAGACAGGCTCGGTGGTCTCGCCGAGAAGCCCGGCCACTGTGTACAGAAGTTCAGCCCGTTTCAGCGGTTTGACCAGGTACCCGCCGAAACCCAGCTCACGTATGTGATGTATATCTTCATTCAGATCGGCCGAACTCAGCATCAGGATCGTATTCACCTGATAACCTTCCTCCTGCAGAGTTCGCGCTACATCAATACCGGTTTGATCGGGCATATCCCGATCAAGCAATATCAGATCATACGGCGACGCCGCGGTACGTAGACATTCAAGCGCCTCTGCGCCGTTGCCAGCCTCGTCTACCTCAGCACCGGTGCCTCTTAGTGTCCGTTGCAGAATAAGCCGGTTAGTCTCGTTATCATCGACAACCAGCATGTGCCGGCCGCTGAGATTGACACCGGGGAGTTTGCGTTTACGCTCAGCGATGTGAGTCTGTGGCAGGGCAACGGTAAAAAAGAAGGTACTGCCCTTGTGCAGTTCACTTTCGACCCAAATCCGTCCGCCCATCATTTCCACAAGCCGCCGCGAGATAGTCAGACCCAGACCGGTACCACCATACTTTCGGGTTGTGGAGGAATCGACCTGGGTGAAACTGCCAAAAATCGTCTCACATTTGTCGGCGGGGATACCTATACCTGTGTCACGCACACTAATCTGGAGTTTGTCCGGATTATCATAATCACTGTTTCGGATGTGTACACTAATCTCGCCATGTTCGGTAAATTTCAGAGCATTACTGATCAGGTTCAATACAATCTGACGCAGTCTGGCCGGATCCCCGATGCGTGACGTATAAACGTCAGGTTCAAGCTGAAAATTGAGCTCCAGCCCCTTCTCGGCTGCTTTAAGCGCATAAATCTCGATGCCCTCCTCCATGAGCTCTTCCAGATCAAAGGCAATCTGTTCAAGCACCAGTTGCTGGGCTTCAATTTTTGACAAGTCAAGTATGTCATTCACCAGACTCAGCAGAGCTTCACCCGCCTTGTGGAATACATCAATGTATTTCTGTTGTTCCTTGGTCAATCGCGTTTCAGCCAGTAATTCCGACATGCCAATGATGGCATTCAGCGGTGTTCGTATCTCATGGCTCATGCTGGCCAGAAATTCTGACTTCACGCGTGATGCTTCCAATGCCTGGTCACGCGCCTCCGCCAGTTCGCGTGTCTGCTCCTCGACTTTGTTTTCTATAACGAGATTGCGTTGCTGCAATTCCTGAGCCTGCAGATCCTTACTGCGAACCAGCGCCACCAACAGCAGCGTGACGCCAAGACCGATCAACAGGGCTGTCAGTATCAGACCATACTCGATCTCGCGCCAGAACAACGGCTTCAGCGCATTCAGGCGTGCTGAATAAGCAGGCAGTTGAAATTGTGCTTCACGCTCGTAGGTCGCCACTTGCCAGCCACTCGGATCCTGAACCTTATGAGTATAAATGAGTTGTCGGCCACTGATTCCGGTGGTTTCCGTGTAGAGTGCCATCGAGGCACTAGCAAGCAGACTGCGGTCGCCTACAAGCTGAGCCGGGTCAATGAGTAAACCCGCGACCCGCGTAACATTCGGCTCTTCGGTAGGAATGATGCGTACCAGCCAGAAGCCGCCACTCGGCTTGTTTGCGACCGGTGGCGAAGGTGCTGCCGCATTGCTTGACCTGGCCAGCTTCAGTACAGCCGGGTATAGCGGATCAGAGATCAGGGCTGCTATAGCCTGCTGAATTCCCTGCTCCTGTCCCCCCTCAAATGCCAGCGGCAGATCTCCGGACAGAAGCGCTTCATTATCAACAGCTGCTGATATAAAACTTCCGGCGATGAAGTGATGACGTTCCATTAAGCCCTGCATGAAACGGTCAAACTCAACATCGCTCATATCGGGACTGATACGCACCAATGCAGCAATATTGACTAGAATTTCCTCACTGGTGCTCAGATGCTGATTAATGGCTTCATTGAAGGAAATCGATTCGAGTGTAAATTCACGCTGCTGATTATCCAGTTCCGTGCGCCAGGCCAGCAGAAACAGAATCAACGTGAAAGTAAGGCCGACGATAACAGGTAACAAATACAGCAGCCAGCGCCGCGCCCCCTGTTCAACTGCAGTCATGGCTTCAGGTTGTCTGTAATTCACGGATATGGCCTTTTATCGAATTATCGACAGGCAACCATCTGTTTCGAGAGTGAAGCCATGGTAACCTCGCCAAATCTGTGATGTTGGCGATTGAGTTGAATCCTGTATACGACACCAGAAAAATACCGGATAGCGTAATACAAAATCTTCTGAAACAGATAGAACTATTCCTGATACACCACTTCGACACGGGCCAGGTAGTCCTGGAGTTCAGCAATCAGAATCTTGATTGTTTCGTTATCACCTTGCTCAGCTGCTTCCTCGAATTCAGCACCAATTTCGGATATGCGATTGAACCCGTAACCGCCCCCCACTCCCTTGAGAGTATGCCCGATGGACTGGATGGTCTGCATTGCCCCGGCATCCAGCGCCGAACGCAGGGACTGCACGTCCTTCTGTCTATTCTGCAAAAAACCGGGAATCAGTTCTTCCAGATCCGGATCCACTGCAACCGTAATCCTGTTGTTCATTGCATGCCCCGCCCGCGATTAGCCAGAATCTGTGTCGGTGTCAGGTAACTGTTTATCGTCTCGAAACTGTATCGGGTCAATATTATGTTGACTCAATAGCTTATAGAACTCAGTACGGTTGCGCCCGGCTATCCGCGCAGCGTTTGCGACATGTCCGCCCGTGATGCGCATAACACTGATCAAATAATTACATTCGAAAATATCCTTGGCATCTTTCAATGTCTGAATCTGCCCGGGCTCGTCCTGGAGCGCGCGCTGTGCCAGGCTTAAGGGAATGGTTTTGGTTTTCGACAATGTTGCACACAATTCAACAACATTGATGAGTTGACGGACATTGCCGGGCCACGGAGCCGTCACCAGATAATCCATGGCTTCGGGTGCAAAATATTTACGTTCACCACCCAGCTTGGCCTGACGCTGCGATAGAAAATGCTCAATAAGCAGTGGAATATCCTCGCGGCGAGAGGTGAGCGCCGGGATACGCAGGGGAACGACATTAAGGCGATAGTAAAGATCCTCGCGAAATTCACCTTCCTTGACTGCTTCGGCCAGGTCCCGATGTGTTGCAGAGATGACGCGTACATCAACCGGAAAATTACGCGTTGAACCAACCGGACGCACCTGGAAGTCCTGCAAGACCCGGAGTATCTTGACCTGCAGCTGCAACGGCATGTCGCCAATCTCGTCAAGGAACAATGTGCCACCATTGGCAGCCTGAAACAGGCCTTCATGCCGGGTTGTAGCCCCGGTAAATGCACCCTTCTCATGACCGAAAAGTTCAGATTCAAGCAACTGTTCAGGAAATGAACTGCAGTTAACCGGTACAAAGGCTTTTTCACGTCGCGGACTGGCGTCATGAATCGCCTTGGCAATCACTTCCTTGCCGGTGCCGGTATCGCCTTGAATAAAAACTGTAATGTCGCTGTCGGCAACCAGCTTGGCCTGGTCGACCAATTCGGCCATGAGACTGCTGCGATACACCAGTCCCTCACTGAAAGCTTCATCGATACGCGGATCAGCCGAGCGATTGACCGCGCGTTCGACCTGCTTGATCAGTTCTTCCGACTGAATTGGCTTGGTCAGAAAAGCGGCGGAGCCGAGATGGGTCGCTTTGACGGCATCCGGTATCTGGGCTTTGCCGCTGAGCATGATAACCGGCAATAGCGGATTGAATTTGTGAAGCTCGCTCAGTAAAGCCATCCCGTCCAGATCATCCATGAACAAATCAGTGATGACCAGATCCGGCCTCAGAACACCGATACGGCTTAGTGCTTCACGTCCGCTTGTGGCGGTGACAACCTGATAACCAGCCTTCTTCAACCATACTGTCAACAATGACAGGATGTCGTCGTCATCGTCCACCAGCAGGATTTTTTTATCCGCATTGCTTGTCTGTTCAGTCACCCAGCACCACTCCCGCAGACATATTCCTTTGTCTTGAAATCATGTCACTATCTCTACTCAGCCGCCGACACTGGCAGTAACAGCCTATTCGACAGTCACCGACTTGGCCAGATTGCGCGGTTGATCCACATCGGCACCCTTGATCACTGCAATATGATACGCAAATAGCTGCAACGGCACAGTGTAGACAATCGGTGCGATTACCTCATGCACCGGTGCCAGCTTGAGTACCTTGATATCTTCGGCCGGTTTTACACCGGACTTGGAATCCGCGAATAAATACAACAGGCCGCCCCGCGCCCTGACTTCCTGCAGATTTGATTTGAGTTTTTCCAGCAGGCTGTCATTGGGTGCAACGGCAATTACCGGCATATCTTCATCCACCAGCGCAAGCGGACCATGCTTGAGTTCGCCTGCCGCATAGGCCTCGGCATGAATATAGGAGATTTCCTTGAGCTTCAGCGCCCCTTCCATGGCCACTGGCAGCATGGTCCCCCGTCCCAGATACAGGGCGTGACGCTTGTGTGCAAAGTCTTCTGCCAGTTTCTGGATATCGGGACTCAGTTCGAGCACTGTGTTGATCTGGCCTGGCAACGCTTCCAGCTGTTCAACCAGTTCGCGTTCCTGATCAGGTCCGAGCCGGTTGCGGCGCCCCAGCGCCAGCGCCAACAACAGCAAAGCCACCAGCTGCGTGGTAAAGGCCTTGGTCGAGGCTACCCCGATCTCGGGGCCGGCGCGGGTCAGAAAAACCAGATCCGATTCACGCGTCAGCGAACTCTCCGGGTTGTTACAGATCGCGAGACTGGCTGAATAACCCAGTTTCTTGGCCAGCGTCAGTGCCGCCAGCGTATCGGCGGTTTCACCGGACTGGGAAATCGTCACACACAGCGTGTTCTCCGGTACTACATGAGCCCGGTAACGGTATTCACTGGCGATTTCGACCCGACAGGGGATGCCCGCCAGCGATTCCATCCAGTAGGAGGCGACCAGTCCGGCATGATAGCTCGTGCCGCAGGCGATAATATGTACTTCCCTGATGCGCCCCAGAATACTACTGGCGGCCTGACCGAAAGCGTCATCCAGCACGTGGTCGTGGTCAATACGGCCCGAAAGAGTATCGGCGATGGCGCCCGGCTGGCTGAAGATCTCTTTCAGCATGTAATGACGGTAACCGGACTTATCAGCGGCATCTGCGAGGAGTTCCGACGTCACCACCCTGCGGCTGGCTTCCCGGCCCTCGACATCGTAAATTTTCAGCCGGTCACGATATATATCGACAATGTCGCCGTCCTCAAGAAAGATAAACTGCCGCGTTACGGGCAGCAGCGCGAATACGTCTGAGGCGATGAAATGCTCGCCGATACCGATACCCACTACCAGTGGACTGCCACGGCGGGCCGCGACCAGGCGATCCGGCTCGGTCGTGCTTAACACCCCAATGGCATAAGCGCCCTGCAAGTCATCCACAGTCGCCCGCACCGCTTCCAGCAGATCGCCACTGTCGGTATAACGTGCATGAATATTATTGACGATGACTTCGGTATCGGTTTCGGAATCAAAGCCGTAACCACGCTCACGCAACTCGGTACGCAGCGTCTCGTGGTTTTCAATAATGCCGTTGTGTACCAGAGCAATCGTGTCCCGGGACACATGCGGATGCGCATTTTCGATACTGGGACGCCCATGTGTTGCCCAGCGGGTGTGGGCGATACCGGTACCGCCGACTGCCGGCTTGTCCGCCACTGCCTGACTGAGCTCCGCCACCTTCCCCAGCACGCGTGTGCGCTGTAGATGCCCCTGGCTGTCAAGAACGGCAAGACCGGCGGAGTCGTAGCCCCGGTATTCAAGCCGCCTCAATCCTTCCAGCAGAATGGGTAAAACATCACGCTGTGCAACTGCCCCGACGATTCCACACATATCAGCTAATCAGGCTCCCTGAAGTCTTCAAATACGGGCCGTTCGTTACGGATCGCGGGTTCCGCTTTGTAATTCCTGGTTGGATCAACAATAAATTCATGGGCCATACGCCGGGCCTTGATCTGCTGATTCGGGGTTAATTTGCCAGCCAGTGAATCAATATAGTGATCAGCCGCTTCATTGCCCTGTTTCTGTGCGGCATAGAACCAGACATAAGCCCTGAGAAAATCCTGCGGCACACCCATACCATGTTCGTGCATCATGCCGGCATTGCGCTGGGCGCCTGGATGTCCCTGGCTTGCAGCCAGTTCAAACCATTCCAGTGCCTGCCGGTAGTCGCGTTTCACATCAAGACCGAGATAATAAATGGTACCGAGCGCGTTCTGGGCCTGGGCATCACCCTGCTCGGCCAGCGGCAGCCACAGCTCGCGTGCGGTTGCGTAATCCTTGTTCTGAAAGGCCACCACCGGATCCGTTTCTCCTTCGCTGCAGGCACTTGTCAGGAGAAGCAAATAGAGGAAAGGGTAGAAAGCTAGCTGCAAGTACCGGCATTCCCGAATCATGGCAAATCGTTTTCGAAACCGGTATGGAATTCCCAGTCAGATATTTGTTTGAATCCTGATCCGGGTGGAGAGGCATGTGTGACTCGCGATTGAGAGTCTATGCCCATCCGCCCTTCGTAGCGGGTCAATTGCTATAACCCGGTCACCGATCTCTGATTCACCCTGTTCAATTGGTCGGGACGGCAGGATTTGAACCTGCGACCCCCTGCACCCCATGCAGGTGCGC
>CAZFUS010000086.1:0-10398 GCA_964522485.1 uncultured Enterobacteriaceae bacterium
GGCAGGATTGATGCTGGTAGGTCCGGTGGAGCCGCTACAGCCACCGGGATTGTTCGGCGCGACGACAAAGAATTTGCGGGTATCGATCGGTTTGCCCGGCCCTACGCAATTGTCCCACCAGCCTGGTTTGCGATCGTCCTCGCCGTGAAATCCGGCGACATGATGATCACCGCTCAGGGCATGGCAGATCAGAATTGCGTTGTTCTTGTCAGCATTCAGCTCGCCGTAGGTTTCATAGACAATGTCGAAATTATTCAGGGTCGAACCCGAATCGAGTGTCAATGCCTCGTTGAAGTGCTGTACCGACGGTGTCACGACACCGACGGAATCGGCGGGTATCGGAGAAGATTTGGCTGGCAAAACGTCGTTCATTGCTGGCGGCTGCTGAGTGGCCATTATAACGTCTTTTGAGCAGTTCTAATTCCGGCTCAGTCTGACGAACCAGTCCGGCTGCTGCGGTGGTTCATGCAGCGCGACCGTTTTGTGCCGGCAGCCGGCACCGATGCGTAGCTCGGCGCGGCTCTTCGGGAGCGCGAACGCGGTGGCCAGCAGGGCGCACAGCGCCGCGTTGGCCTGACCGTCCATCGGCGCGGTCCTGACCTGGACGTGCAGGCGATCGTCATGCAGGCCAAGTACGGTGTCGGTGCGGGCCCGCGGTTTCAGATAACAATCCAGCAACAAGACTTCTTCCTGCCAGCGGTACCAGGATCGCGTCATAGCGGCGGCCGGCCGGCCAGTGCGTGGCCGGTATCGAGGATTGGCGCGACCAGCAGGATCAACAGCAGGTTGAGTACGATCAAGACGAGTAGCGGCGACAGATCCAGACCGCCCATCGAGGGCAGGAGGCGCCGGGCCGGCTGCAGTACCGGTGCCGTGAGACTGTAGATCAGCACTGTGGCGGCGTTGTAGGCATGCGGATTGACCCAGCTCAGTACGACCTCGATCACAATGACAACGATATAGAGATAGATGACCAGCCGCAGGATCCGCCCGAGTGCCAGCACGAACAGGGCGGCCGGACCGGGCGCCGCCGCGCCCAGCACCAGTCCCGTCAGCAGAATCTCGGCGACCTGTACGGCCAGGATCAGCATCACCAGCGCCCAGTCGATACCGCCGTAGCCCGGTATTACACGGCGCAGCGGTCGCAGCGGCGGATTGGTTACCCGGGTCAGGACCTGAGCTATCGGGTTGTGGAAATCGCTGCGACTCAGCTGCATCAGGAAACGCAACAGCAGCGCCAGCAGATACAGTCCGAACAGGGTCTGGATCAGGAATACCAGTGCCTGGCTGAAATAGGCCATCAGTCCGTTCCGTAGGTTTCCGAAATCTCGCGCGAACGATCGCGCGCTGCATGGACGGCTTTGAGGATCAGTCCCTGCAGATCGCCGTCGATGAAATATTTGATAGCCTGTTCCGTGGTGCCCCCCGGGGAAGTGACCCGGGCGCGCAGTGTGGCCGGATCGACCTCTGACTCCCGTGCCATCCGGGTCGCACCGTAGGCGGTCTGCAGCGCCAGCTGGCGGGCGACGGCTGCGCTCAGGCCGAGTTCCATACCGCTCTGTTCCAGGGCCTCGATGAAGAGGAAGAAATAGGCCGGTCCGCTGCCGGAGATGGCCGTAACTGCGTCGAGCTCGGCCTCGTCATCCAGCCACAAGGTCACACCGACCGCTCTGAGTATGGTTTCAGCCAGCGTACGCTGGGCCGTACTGGTGCGGGGATTGGCATACAGGCCGGTGGCGCCGGCGCCGATCAGGGCCGGTGTGTTCGGCATGGCACGCACCACCGGCGCCCGTCCACCCAGCCAGCCCTCGATGGTGCCGCTGCGAATGCCGGCGGCCACGGAGATCACCACCGCCTTGCTATGGCGCAGGGCACCGGCGAGCGGTAGCAGGGCGTCTTTCAGGGTCTGCGGTTTGACGGCCAGGACGACGGCGGCCGCATCCTTGATGGCGGTGGCGTTATCGTCATAGGCAGCGATGCGGTGCCGGTTGACCAGCAGCGTGCGCTTTTCACCATCCGGGTCAGCGCCGGTGATGCGATCGGCCGGGTAACCGCTGCTCACCAGACCGCCGATCAGGCTGGCACCCATATTACCGCAGCCAATAAAGGCGATGTGCGGGCTGTTACTGTCTTGAATCAATGTATTCATCTTCCTTGGTGACGCTCAAAGCGAACGCATGAGTGTAGCAACAGGCGGCCGCATATGCATGATCAGTCGTGGACTGCGACCGTTTCAGTCCGGACGCGGACCAAACAGGGCGGTACCGATGCGCACCAGTGTGGCCCCTTCGGCAATCGCTGCGTCCAGATCGGTGCTGGTACCCATGGACAGGGTGTCCAGTTCGTGGCCACTGCGGTTCAGCGCTTCCAGCGCCAGGCGCAACTGCCGGAAGGCCGCGCGCTGAGCGTCAAAATCCTGACTCGGTGCCGGCAATGCCATGAGTCCGCGCAGCCGCAGGTGCGGCAGGTCGGCAACATTATCAGCCAGGGACTGCAGGTCGGACAAATTAATGCCTGATTTGCTCGCTTCACTACTGATATTGACCTGGATGCATACATTCAGCGGCGGTTGCCCGGGAGGCCGCTGTTCATTCAGGCGGCGTGCCACCCTGTCACGATCAACACTATGGACCCAGTCAAAATGTTCGGCCACGGGCCGCGTTTTATTCGACTGCAACGGCCCGATGAAATGCCAGCATAAATCCGGATCTGCCAGAGTTTTGATCTTGGCAACGGCTTCCTGCAGGTAGTTTTCTCCAAAATCGATCTGGCCGGCAGCCCGGGCTGTGCGTATAGCCTGTTCCGGCTGGCGTTTGCTGACCGCTATCAGCTTAATGTGATCCGGGTCACGGTCATAACGGCCGGCTGCAGAGACAATCCGCTGATGTAGATCAGACAGGCTCTGTTCAATATTCTTCACGCTATTACAGTAGTCTATACTTCGGAAAGTGAGTAGCATGCAGTGTATTCCGCGCAGCCGGTGTGATCGACCGGCCATTTTAAAGTTACCGGCAGCGCCGGGCCGCTTTCCGCATCCAGTATATTCGGCGTGTACTTTCACCCGGAATGCAAGCAAGCGTCGGGTCTGATCAATAACACATATAAGATAATGCAATCAGAAATCTTATGGGGGACTGAATGGACATCGGCGAACTGCTTGCGTTCAGTGTAAAAAATAACGCTTCGGATCTGCATCTGTCTTCGGGACTGCCGCCCATGATACGGGTCGACGGAGATATACGTCGTATCAATGTCCCCGCCATGGAGCACAAGGATGTGCATGACATGGTATATGACATTATGAACGACAAGCAGCGCAAGGACTTCGAAGAATTCCTGGAATGCGACTTCTCGTTCGAAATACCCGGCCTGGCGCGTTTTCGCGTAAATGCCGCCAATCAGAATCGCGGTGCGTTCGCCGTATTTCGGACGATTCCTTCCAAAATACTGACACTGGAAGAATTGAATGCGCCAACGACTTTCCAGCAGATCGCGGATTATCCCCGTGGTATCGTTCTGGTGACCGGCCCCACCGGCTCGGGCAAGTCCACGACACTTGCCGCCATGATGGATCACAAGAATAATAGCGAGCATGGCCATATTCTCACGGTCGAAGATCCGATCGAATTCGTACATCAGTCCAAGAAATGCCTGATCAATCAGCGCGAAGTTCACCGTGACACGCTGGGCTTCAATGAGGCACTGCGGTCGGCGCTACGCGAAGATCCGGATGTGATCCTGGTCGGTGAGATGCGGGATCTGGAAACCATTCGGTTGGCGCTGACAGCCGCCGAGACCGGCCATCTGGTTTTTGGCACACTACACACCAGTTCTGCCGCCAAAACCATCGACCGAATAGTCGACGTGTTCCCGGCAGCGGAAAAGGACATGATTCGCGCCATGCTGTCAGAGTCGCTGCGTGCGGTGATATCGCAGACACTGCTGCGCAAGATCGGCGGTGGCCGGGTGGCTGCTCATGAAATCATGATAGGCACGCCCGCCATCCGCAACCTGATCCGTGAAAACAAGGTGGCCCAGATGTATTCCGCGATCCAGACCGGCCAGCAGTTCGGGATGCAGACACTGGACCAGAATCTGCAGCAACTTGTGCAGAAAGGTCTGGTTACCCGTGAGGAGGCCCGCAATAAGGCGGCCAACAAGGACAGTTTCTAGCATGATGTTGAAAGAGAGCTGCCCCAACCTTTCTCAACGCACCATGTCAGGTACATGTCCGGACCCGATTACACTGCTGCCCCAGACCACCGGTGTCTGGGGCACGAGCGGGCATGCGTGCCTGCACTAAAAGGCTGTTTTCAACAGCCTGCCGGTAGTTGGCGTTTAGCTATGACCCACTAATGAGACAAGCGTCGTTGTCGCAGGCTGAATGAGGAACGGATATGGAAAGAGAACAGGCAATCAAATTTGTACGCGATCTGCTGAAGCTCATGGTTGAAAAGAAAGGATCTGATCTGTTCGTAACGGTCGGATTCCCTCCGGCGATCAAGATCGATGGCAAAATCACGCCGGTTTCGAAGACCAAACTGTCGGCGGATAATACCAGGGCGATGACCTATGCCATCATGAACGACAGACAGCTCAAGGAGTTCGAGGCGACCAAAGAGTGTAATTTTGCCGTAGCGCCCGTCGGCATCGGCCGTTTCCGTGTCAATGCCTATATTCAGCAGTCCAACTGCGGCATGGTGCTGCGAACGATCAATACCACGGTCCCCACTATCGACAGTCTGGGCCTGCCCGAGATCATGAAGGATATCGTGATGACCAAACGCGGCCTGGTCATCATGGTGGGTGGTACCGGTTCCGGTAAATCCACTTCACTGGCAGCTATGGTGGATTACCGGAATGAAAACAGTTACGGCCACATCATTACCATAGAAGACCCGATAGAATTCGTTCACGTCCATAAGAATTGCGTTATCACCCAGCGTGAGGTCGGCATAGACACTGACGATTGGGGTATAGCCCTGAAGAATTCACTGCGCCAGGCGCCGGATGTGATTTTGCTTGGTGAAATACGGGACCGCGAGACCATGGAGAACGGTATCGTTTTTGCCGAGACCGGACACCTTGCCATGGCAACGCTGCATGCGAACAATGCCAACCAAGCGCTGGATCGTATTATCAACTTCTTTCCGGAAGAGAAGCGCGACCAGCTGCTGATGGATCTATCACTTAATCTCAAAGCTGTGGTATCCCAGCGCCTGCTGCGCACACGGGATGGTAAAGGCCGGGTGGCCGCCATCGAAATTATGCTGAATACGCCGCTGATATCTGATCTCATGCTCAAGGGTGAGGTGCACGAGATCAAATCCATCATGAAGAAGTCACGCGAACTTGGTATGCAAACCTTCGATCAGGCTTTGTTCGACCTCTACGAAGCCGGACGGATCGATTACGAGGATGCACTGCGTAATGCGGACTCCATGAACGAGTTGCGCCTGCGTATCAAGCTGGAAGGCAAGGAAAGCAAAGACAAAGATAAGCTTGAGGGCATCGACCATCTAAGCCTTTCACAAGAGGAGAAGGAACGCGGCGGCATGTTGCGCTGAATACCGTTTGGTAGCAACAAACCTCGAATATCACCCGTCCGGATAACTGTCAATGGATATCACGCCCTATCTGAAACTCATGGTAGAAAAGCAGGCATCGGATCTGTATTTTACGGTCGGCGCCCCGGTCAAAATCAAGATCGAAGGCAAGATTACCTCGGTTGGTAAAACAGTTATCACCAGCGAACTTGGCAAAGCGGCTGCCTATGGAGTTATGAACGATCACCAGATCGCCAAGTTCGAAGAAACTCTCGAGATTGACTTTGCTATCGCTTTGGAGAAACTGCAGACACGCTATCGTGTCAATGTTTTCCGTCAGCGCGGCGAAGTCAGTATGGTGCTGCGGCTCATTCCAAGCAATATTCCCACGCTGGATGAATTCAGTTTGCCCGAAGTGCTTAAAGATCTGGCGATGCACAAACGCGGACTTATTCTTATGGTCGGAGCCACCGGCGCAGGCAAGTCAACAACGCTGGCGGCCATGATCAATCACCGTAATGAACACATGGCTGGACATATTCTCACTATCGAGGATCCGATTGAGTTCAGCCACCCGAACAAGCGTGCGATCATTAATCAGCGCGAACTCGGCGTGGATACTTACAGCTATCGTGGCGCATTACGATCTTCCTTGCGAGAGGCCCCTGATGTCATCCAGATCGGCGAGATTCGCGATCGCGAGACCATGGAAGCTGCGCTCGAGTTATGCAATACCGGCCATCTGGCTATCTCCACACTACACGCCAATAATTCTTCCCAGGCGATGGAGCGAGTCATCAATCTGTTTCCGCAGACGCTGCACAAGCAGCTGTTTATGGATCTGGCGTTGAACATAAGGGCTGTAATTTCACAGCGGCTGGTATCCGGTATCGATGGCAAGCGTGTCGCTGCCGTAGAGATTCTCATCAACACACCGCATATTGCCGAGCTTATTTTGAAAGGGGCGATTGATGAGCTGCGCACCGCCATGGATTCCAGCGGTGCACAGGGGTCGCAGACCTTCGACACGGCACTGTATTCGCTCTACAAGGAAGGCCGAATCGAACTCGAAGAGGCGCTCATGAACGCCGATTCACGCACCAATCTCGAGGCGAAGATCAATTTCGGTTAGCCGAACAGGGGATCGACCCCGATCTTTTTACTCAGACTGCGACACCCGGAACGGCTTCAGAACGGGCCATACCAGCTGCTGACCAGACCACTGAAAAACGCGCGCGCACCAGAACGCAGATTGCCGAGCGCATAACCGCCTTCCTGCACGACCAGAGTCGGCCATGCCATCCGGCCGATAGCCTCAGCCATACGCCGCAGCCCGGCCGCTGTCAGATCGAAATTGCCGGTCGGATCGCCGCGCATCGTATCGTAGCCGAGCGCCACCACCAGCCAGTCCGGTCTGAAATCCCGGAGACCGGCGAGTGCCTTGTCCAGTGCCTGCATGTAGGCATCATTGCCGATTAGGTCCGCCAGCGGATAGTTGCGATTAAAGCCTTTGCCGTCGCCCTCACCGCGCTCGTCGGCATAGCCTGAGAAATAGGGGTAGTGATCGCGGGGGCGGCCATGCAGCGAAACGGTCAATACATCACTGCGGCGGTAGAAAATATCCTGCTGGCCATTGCCGGCATGATAGTCGACATCCAGGATCGCCACCCGGCCGCGGCGCGACAGTATCTGTGCTGCGATCGCCGCATTATTGAAATAGCAGAAGCCGCCATAGGCATGATGTTCGGCGTGATGGCCGGGTGGCCGGCATAGCGCGTAGACAATATGTTCTCCACCCAGTAACAGATGCGCGCCGCTGGCAGCGCAGTCCACGGCGGCGCGGGCTGATTGATACGCCGCCAGCGATAGCGGAGTAAAGGTATCGATGCAATAGTAACCGGCGCGAATCGCCATTTCGCGTGGGCGGTTGTGTGGCCGGCGCAGCGGGAAAACTTCCGGATAGATCGTTGCGCCGGGATCGAGGTTTTTCGTAGCTCGACGCAGGTAGTTGACATAATCGCCGGCATGCACGGCGCGAATCGTACCTTCACCGAAATGGCGCACCGTCTTTTCTGCTACCGGTAAGTCCTCAAGTCCTTTGAGAATCGTGTCGACCCGCGCCGGCCGTTCCACATAACCGCGTTGGCGGACATGGTGGATGGCATGCTGTTTCGGGATCAGCAGTTTGATGGGATTGAGCTTGTGATGGAAGGCCGGAACCGGTGTCTGAGCCGGCTGGTAGCACGGCAGTCGCAGTCGTACCGGGTCGCTGTTGACCGATTCGACCATAACACGCACCAACGGATCTGATTCATGTTTGCGATAACGGAATTTCAGAATATCCCGTATGCCGGCCCGCAGTTCAGTGCGCCGCAACTGGCGTCCGCGGCCGAGCGAATCATAGGCCAGCCAGGGCGGATCATAGCCCGGGTGCTCGGGGGGATCCTGCCAGCGGATGCCGAGAATGGGGCGGGCGTCAAAAGATTCGTAAAAACGGGCGCGCCGGCGGTTTTCCTGCAGCCGCTGCGGATCGCTGACCGCCTCCTTGTCGTCCGGCGGGAATTCGATCAGCAGACCAATGGCACTGCGTTTACGCAGATATTCGCGTACGCTTTCATACAGGGCGTTACCGATACCACGCTTGGCCCGATCAGGGTCACTGCCGATATAGTTCAGGTAACCGAAACGCGAGCCGGGGAAAAAATAGAAGTAGGCAAAACCGATGATCTTCGCGAGGCCATCCTCTGCGGTCAGCAATACCGGTTCGCAACCACTGCTTTCTCGCTCGTTGAGTTCGTGTTCGAATTCGGTGGCATATTCGGCTTCGCGCGGGAAGACGCGGCGAAACAGATCCTGCACGGCGGCCAGCTTGCGACGGTCGGCATCGGTGCCGCGATCAAAGATTCTGCCGAACTGGATCACCGGGCTATAATGGTTTTCGGAAAGCAGTCCACATGGTATCACTTCCCGTTCAGGTGATGCAGAGGTTCGTAATTGAATACTGACAGCAGGTGACTAAATGAATCGTTCCTATCTGGCAGTGGCCTTCATTCTGGCCGCCGGTCTCGTAATCGGTGGCTGGTTTATCGGTCACGGCTTTGAACAGGGCCGTGCCACAGAGCGCTATGTTACTGTCAAAGGTATTTCTGAACGCGATGTGGTTGCCGATGTCGGGTTATGGCCGTTGCGCTACGTCGCAGCTGCTAACGAATTATCCACAGCGCAGGCAACAATCAATGAGAGCCGGGAGGCGGTTACGGCTTTTCTTGCCCTGCACGGTCTCCCCCGGGAGGCCGTGCAGGTACAGCGGCTGGAAGTTACCGATATGGCTGCCAATTATGGCTGCCAATCCGTGGCGCAATGGGCCCTATGAAAACCGTTTTATCATTGCCCAGACGCTGATGGTGCGGACTGATCAGCCACTTCTGATTCAGGAAGTCAGTCAGAATGTGAGCAATCTGGTGGAATCCGGCGTGGTGCTGAGCTATGAAGGCGGAGTCCAGGGTGGCCCGACCTATCTGTTTACATAATTGAATGAGCTGAAACCGGAAATGATCGCCGAAGCCACCGCCAGTACCCGCGAGGCCGCGGAACAGTTTGCCCGCGATTCGGACAGTCGTCTGACCGGCATCCGTCAGGCCAATCAGGGCGTATTCGTGATTCAGGCTCGTGACCGGGCACCGGCCATTGATGAGAGCAGTCAACTGAACAAGAACGTACGTGTCGTTTCAACGATCGATTATTATCTGCAGGAGTAGGCATTCAATATCAATCAATAACCTGTCTGGGAGAACTGTCATGTCGTTGCTCACTGAATTCAAGGCTTTTGCGGTCCGTGGCAATGTTGTGGATATGGCTGTCGGTATCATCATCGGAGCTGCTTTTGGCAAAGTGGTCGCCTCGTTTGTCAACGACATCATTATGCCGCCAATTGGCCTGCTGATAGGCGGTGTCAATTTCAAGGACCTGGCTGTGATCCTCAAGGATACGGTGGGTGAAGCGGCAGCGGTTACACTGAACTACGGTGCTTTTATTCAAACCATTATTGATTTTCTGATTATCGCCGCTGCTATCGTTGTCGCTATCATGGTTATGAATGAATTACAGCGCAAGGAGGAAGAAGTGACTGAGGAAGCCGCGGTCCCGCCGCCGCAGGAAACCTTGCTGCGCGAAATTCGTGATCTGCTCAAACAGCATCGTTAGTCCGTTTTGGTTGATACTGTTCACCACCGCTGCCCGTGGTGCGGGAATGACCCGCTGTACATCGCCTATCACGATGAAGAGTGGGGTGTTCCGCAACATGATGACAGACAGCTGTTTGAAATGCTCTGCCTGGAAGGCGCCCAGGCCGGCTTGAGCTGGATCACGATTCTGAAAAAGCGGCCGGCCTATCGCCAGGCGTTCGATGAATTTGATCCACAAAAAATCGCCCGCTACAACGCCAGAAAGATCAATTCCCTGCTGTTGAACGAGGGCATCGTCCGCAACCGGCTCAAGATCGAGTCCTTCATCACCAATGCGCGAGCTTATATCGATTTAATGCAGTCACAGTCCAGTTTTGACAGTTATCTCTGGCAGTTTGTCGATGGCCGGCCGGTTCAGAACCGTTGGCGCTATTTTGCCCAGGTGCCGTCGCAGACGGAAATTTCCGGGCGCATGAGCAAGGATCTGAAGCAGCGCGGGTTCAGTTTCGTCGGTTCGACCATCTGCTACGCATTCATGCAGGCGGTTGGTATAGTCAACGACCATTTGACTTTCTGTTATCGCTATGAAGAAGTGAAGACATTGGCGAAAGACGTGAAGAGTGAAGAGTGAAGAGTGAAGAGTGAAGAGTGAAGAGTGAAGAGTGAAG
>CAZFUS010000087.1:0-1764 GCA_964522485.1 uncultured Enterobacteriaceae bacterium
GCCCATACCCGGTTTTGTGCCCATAACAGTTTATGTCCAAGTTCGGTCAGCTCGGCACCACGGCCGCGGCTCAGATTAGCCAGCGGTTGACCGAATGAGGCTTCCCAGCGCTCCAGCAGTCCCCAGGCATGACGGTAGGATACGCCGGCTGCTGTCGCCGCGCTGCGCAACGAGCCGCCATCACGAATACCGCTCAGAAGTTCGAACAGCACCGGGTCAACGCTATCGTGATCGTCGTTACCAATCCGCCATTTCAGGTCAATTTCGACTTTCATTACCTTATGTTGTTATATGCCTATTTAGCTGTGAATTAACTGCAGTAAAATCCAGGTTTTCATAGATGAATCAGAATATATGCAAATATTAGCATATTTAACCAAGGTCGTTGGTCGGGCCGTATAGTCAGCCACGACAACATCACTGTCATAAGAATGAAGCCGGAACCGCGCAATCCGGACGGAGGGGCAAGCCGATGATGAAATGGAAAGCAGCAATACTGGCTGCAGTACTTGTGCTGAGTATGCCGGTACAGGCAGATAACAACGAGGCGTTGTTTGAATTACTGGAAGCGTTGCATGAAAACGGCACTATCGACGCAAAAACCTATGCTGCGATCAAGGCCACGGCGGATCAGGGCAAGCGCGTAAAGGCAGAGCCGGAACCGGAAACAACGCGTTCAGCAGCATCCAATACTGAGACGCGTGAGCTGATAAAAGAAGAAATTGCCGCAACCGAACGCGATAAGCCGAAAATCAACACCAAGGGCAAGTTTGAAGTCACTTCCGCCGACGAGGATTTCAAGTTTCGGATCGGCGGCCGGTTGCTGGTTGATGCAGCCACCCATGACAGTGATATCACCGATCTCGGTGATGGCAGCGAGGTCCGTCGCGCCCGGCTGTTCGTGCAGGGCACGTTGTGGCAGGTATGGAATTACAAGTTCGAATATGACTTTACGAACAGCGGTGCCGAGGGCATCAATGACGCCTACCTCGCCTATACCGGTTTCAAACCGGTGACGCTTCAGGGTGGTCATTTCAAGGAGCCTTTCAGCCTGCAGAATCTGACCAGTTCGAAATACGTCAACTTCATCGAACGTGCACTGCCGCAAGCTTTCGCGCCAGGCCGCAATATCGGTATCGCCGCCAGAAGCGGTAGCGATCACTGGAGTGCCGCCGCTGGTCTGTTCGGCGAAAGCATTACCGATCCCGGAGATGATATCGACGGCGGCTATGGTTTGACCGGACGTTTGACCTACGCACCCGTCAATACCGGTGACCGGGTCGTACATCTGGGTGGTGCGCTGGGATACCGCAAGACCGACCAGAATAATCAGGTCCGTTTTCGCGAGCGCCCGGAGTCACACGTTACTGACATGCGTTTCGTCGATACGAACTTCACCTTAGGTGCGCCCATAGATGCCGACGACATATATCGTTACGGCCTCGAAGGGGGCGCGGTATACGGTCCATTTGCCATGCAGGGCGAATACATCGGTGTATCGGTCAACCGCAGATTGGCAACAAATCCTGATCTCGATTTCCAGGGTTATTATGCCGAGGCAACCTGGTTCCTGACAGACGATCAGCTTAATTACAGCGGCAAGGACGGTGTCTTCAAAGCAGTCAATCCCGGTTCGATTATTGGCCGCGGCGGTATTGGCGCCTGGCAACTGGGTATTCGCTTCAGCAGCATCGACCTCAATGACGCCGATATCTCGGGCGGCGAAGAAGACAACCTGACGCTGGGACTGAACTGGTTCCCGAA
>CAZFUS010000087.1:1864-10062 GCA_964522485.1 uncultured Enterobacteriaceae bacterium
CGCACTGGATTCCGTCCTTAGGTACGCGGACGGCACTTCCCTGTGCCGCTTTTCCGGATAGCCGCTTCGCAGCTTCCGGAATGACAAATAGGCTGTCATGCCGGAAGCGCTCCGGAGGAGTGCTATCCGATCCAGTAATAGCTAAAAATGAACGCAAACAGACGCGAATGGATATGTATGAGGAGTTCAATGATGCGCTATACAACATTATTCAAAACGGCAGCAGTCGCTTTGCTGGCCACGCTGGCTTTTACTGCCCAGGCCCAGGAGCGTCTGCGCATGGCGACAACGACAAGTACTGAAAACTCCGGTCTTCTCGATGTACTCAATCCGGAATTCGAGCAGGCGCATAATGCCGTGGTGGATGTCATTGCCGTCGGCACCGGCAAGGCACTGAAGCTGGGTGAAAACGGGGACGTCGATATCGTCTTCGTGCATGCACCGCTGGCGGAAGAAGAATTCATCGAAGCCGGTTTCGGCATCGACCGTGCTGCCGTTATGCATAATGATTTTGTCATTACCGGCCCGGCCGATGATCCTGTCGGCGTGGCTGATACTACATCCGCAGCAGAAGCCCTGCAGACGATCAGTCAGGCGGGGGCGACCTTTGTATCGCGCGGTGATGATTCGGGCACCCATAAAAAGGAAAAGCAGCTCTGGGATGAAGCCGGTATCAAGCCAGGTGGCGAATGGTATCTGGCGGTCGGCCAAGGCATGGGGGCCGTATTGCAGATTGCCGATGACAAGCAGGCCTATGCACTGACTGACCGGGGTACTTACATAGCCTACGGAGACAAAATTGACCTCGAAATCGTCTCGGAGGGCGACAAGGCCCTATTCAATCCCTATCACATCATTGCAGTCAATCCCCAGCGCCATCCGCACGTGAAATATGACCTGGTTACCGATTACATCGATTTCGTCACCGGTGAGAAGGGACAGAAACTGATCAAGGATTACCGCATGCAGGGAAAGCAGCTGTTTTACCCGGATGCAATGCCGGATCTTTAGCGGGCTCGGCCCTGTCACGATTACCGCCATCCGGCATTCCTCGCGACGACAATTGTTAAGCCAATAAAAAAGCCGGTCATGTTGCCACGACCGGCTTTCTCGACTATGCCAGGGTTGCCGAGATTGCTTTGCTAAGCTCGCAATGACGGCAATATTTCTGGCCCTCGCAATGAGGCCTATCCTTAGCCGAGACGGATGGTGACCGCTTTCTCCTCGGTGTAGTTGTCGAGGACGGCTTCGCCCATCTCGCGGCCCCAGCCGGACTGCTTGTAACCGCCGAAAGGCAGGGCCGAGTTGAAGATGTTGTAGCAGTTGATCCACACGGAGCCGGACTGCAGCCTTGCGGCGAGTTTGTGTGCCTTGCTGACGTCGTTGGTCCAGATGCCGGCGGCGAGGCCGTAGATGGAGTTGTTGGCCTGTTTCACCAGATCGTCGTCCATATCCTTGAACGGCATGGCGGCGACCACCGGGCCGAAGATTTCCTCTTCAACGACACGCATGCCGGGCTTGGCATCAGCCAGGATGGTCGGCTCGATGAAGTAGCCCTTGCTGTCCTTGGGTTTATTGCCGCTGGACAGGGTCCTGGCGCCCTCCTTGCTGCCGATGTCGAGGTACTCGTTGACGCGTGAGAACTGATCCTGGGAAACCATGGGTCCCATTTGTGTGTTCGGATCGAGGCCCGGACCCAGCTTGATCTTCTTCGCCTGTTCGGCCACGCCCTCGATCACCTTGTCGTAGATCTTCTCCTGTACGAACAGGCGTGAACCGGCGGCGCAGCATTGGCCGTGGTTGAAGAAGATGGCATTGGCGGCACCGGCGATGGCGGTGTCGAGGTCGGCGTCGGCGAGCACGATGTTCGGTGACTTGCCGCCCAGTTCCAGCGAGACCTTTTTCAGATCGTTGGCGGAAGCCTGGACGATCTTGCGGCCGACCTCGGTCGATCCGGTGAAGGCCACCTTGTCGATACCGCCATGGTTCGCAAGGGCGGCACCGGCGGTGTGGCCGAAACCGGTGATGATGTTGACGACACCGTCCGGTATACCGGCTTCCTGCAGGATCTCGCCGAGCTTGATCGCGGACAACGGCGTTTCCTCGGCAACCTTGAGCACGATGGTGCAGCCCATGGTGAGGGCCGGGGCCAGTTTCCAGACCGCCATCAGCAGCGGGAAGTTCCAGGGAATGATCTGGCCGACGACGCCGACCGGTTCCTTGCGGGTATAGACGTGATATTCCGCGTCCGGATCGTAAAGCACGTTCAGCGGAATGGTGTAGCCATGACGCTTGGTGCACCAGCCGGACATGTAATGGAACATGTCGGCGGCCAATGGTACGTCGGCGGCGCGGGCCACGGTAATCGGCTTGCCGTTATCGAGTGACTCCAGCTCGGCCAGGACATCGAGATTCTCAAGAATCAGGTCGCCGACCTTATGTAACAGCTTGCCGCGGTCGGCCGGTGACATTTTCGGCCAGGGGCCGGACTCGAATGCCTTGCGGGCGGCCTTGACCGCCTTGTCGATGTCGGCCTTGTCGCCTTCTGCAACCTTGCCGATGACATCGGTGGTAGCGGGGTCGATGACGTCAAAGGTCTTGCCGGACTCGGCCTTGACCCACTTGCCGTCGATCAACATTTGCCTGGGCTGTTTCAGGAATTCCGATACAGCCTGACTTAACGAGGGTAAGCTTTCTGCCACTGCGCTCATACAAATATCCTCCGAAAGATTGTTTAACTTTGCAGTTGTGTTGTCACGATCATCTTACATCTTCGTGAACAATGCCTTCGGGCAGAGGCATGGACGACGAATGCCGTCTGGCAGGTGCTGTGTTCAGCTATGGTTTTATGATCCTGCCATAACCCGGTAGCGCTGTTGTCAGCGTCTACCGCGCCGGTTTGCGTACATCAGTGCAACTGGTCCCCCATCATTGATGGCCCGATTGCATCCTGCTTCCGGCTTATCGCCAGATCCTGCCAATGCGGCAGCATCCGGCCATAGGTGTTCTGTAACATCGGTTGTGCATGGACTTCTGGGTGCTGGCTCAGCACCCGCAGAACGCGCACGACTGCCTGTGCGTTGTCACGGTTGGGTCGCAAGGCATAATGCGTCATTAATCGTGTCAACGCTGATATCAGGCAGGACAGCGGTGTTTCCTGATTCGACGCTGTGTCTGAGTCCATGACAGTCCAAATTTGCAATTAATTGCCGATGCTCAGTCAGTTAGTTTGACCGAACGATGATAATTGATCGCCGGAAAAGCCGTGTAAATAAGTATATACGAACATAACTAAAGTCGTGCATACGACCTTAACATTAATAAGAATCATTAACAATTAATGTTGTCCGTCGGCACTGGCTCATTCTGAAATCAGTACACTGGACTCCTGTCATTTCGAGGGAACGAAGTGACCGAGAAATCTCGCTGACCCTTGAAATGACAAACTGAACCCACTACCTGTCCGTCCGAGTTGGCGGCCGGTTGCTAAGATGATGGCCATGAACGGACAGTCGAGACATACGCTGCGGGCAAGGCTCATGAAGCTGCCGCGGCAGATGCTGGTCGGCCTGGTACAGATCTACCGTTATACGGTTTCGCCGCTGATCGGGCCGCGGTGTCGCTATCTGCCGACCTGCTCGGAATATGCACGTGAGGCGCTGGAAAAACATGGTGTGGTCAGGGGCGGCTGGCTGGCGCTGCGGCGCATCGGCCGTTGCCATCCCTGGAAGTGGCTGGGTGGTGGCAGCGGCTATGATCCGGTTCCTGAGGCAAAGGAACATCATGGACATCATGATTAGGATGACCGCTGGCCGAGCCAGAACCAGAGACAGACAGCAACCGGCAGACCCAGCGCCGCCCACGACAATGCATCCCACACGTCATCGCCGAGCAGTGCCGATAACAGCCCCGCGGCCGTAATTGCGGCCAGCAGGATCGGAATGCCGAATGTATTCCGGGAAGCGCGGCTCAACAGGGCTTTCATCCTATCGGCCCCTCTGCATGAGAGTGCCATTCGATCCGCCGGTTTCGATCTCGGCCAGCCGCGAATGCTGCCGGCGGACCGCCTCGAAAAAAGTGCAGACCATGATACCCTCATGAATTAATAATAATGATAATCGTTATCATTTAGATAACAAAAATTGGGGTATCAGGACAAGTTTTTATGACCCGTAGCGGTTAGGGAGAAGCGCCGGCTGTCAGTTTCTTTTTTCTGCACTGCCAAAGAGGTCCTACCTGCTGGCACAGCAAGGCCTCTTCGTGTCATTTTGATCTTTTCTGGGCCGGTCAGGATGGATCTGACAGGAAGTCGGTCAGTACGTCACAACCGTAACATCCGGTTAATGCGTTGCCGCAATCGATCGGGGAGGCGTACCTGGTGGCGGTAGATGAACCGCAGGGCCGAATGTTTGACCAGCTGGACTGTATACAGCGTGGTCGGTTCGCCCTTCAGATGACGTTTATACAGCGTGTTTTTGCCGCCGCCGGCCAGGAGATCGTAATACTGACATTCCGCCTCCTCGAACGCCGCCTCGATCGCGAATCCGAAGTGCAGGGTTCCGAGCGAGAGTTTCGGATCGAAATCTTCCAGATAACCCGATTGCAGATTGTAAACTGCAGACCCGAGATGTATGTCGTAGAGCACTGACACCAGTTCCCCTCCGATCCAGAGGCGGGAAAGCCTGGGTTGCAGCGGAGGCTCCAGCCTTTTCAGTAGTCGACGATGGAAGCCTGATGCCTCCTGGTCAAAGGCGGGCTCGTCCCAGCGCCGCACATGAAACTGGTTCAGCGTGCAGAAAAAGGCGTTGATCTCATCAGGTGAGTCCGCCTCGTTGAGGCTGTAGCCTCCTCGATCGCGCGCATGCCGGCGTCGGTTGTAGAGCTTGAGCCGGGTATTTCGACCCAGGGTATCAAGCCAGCGTGCAAAACTGCCGCCGGTATGAATTCGAATACCCTCTTCACGGAGACGTACTACCTGATCAAGGTCAACGATACCGGTCTGGATAGCACCTTCCAGTGTCGATAACTCCTCTGCCTTGATATCACAGATCACCAGGTCGTCCCATTCCAGAGACGCGAGGTACTGCAACAACGCCTTGCGCCCGGCTTCTTCATGGCGCCGATCAAGGATAAGGCCGCAGTATTCTGTCCGCACCGTTGGCGCAATTCGCCAGGCATTGCCGAGGAAATGGATGCGCGCGATGCGGAGGCCGATCGGTGTCCTCAATACGCGCCGGTAGAAGGGACCAACGCCGACCAGCGTACCATTTTCATCGAAAGCCCCCAGCAAGAGCAGTTCCAGCCCGAGTAGCTGAGACCAGGTTTCCCACCAGGTATATAACCACGCCCAGCTCATGAACAGAGGATCGGCGCGGGAAGCCGTCAGGCAGCGCCGCCACTCATCTGCCATTGATTGAAACCTTGCTTCGCTAAGTTTGCGAACCTCTAATGGCATCCTGGCTCTCATGCCGGGTCTGGTCTTACCGGGCAGAGTCTGACATCTGAGTTAATGTTGTGTCGGCGTGTCGTATTGATCCGCAGCCGCCTGTAATAGTTCGCCATCGGAATCACCCGCCATGATAAACCAGCCTTTCTCACAGCCCTCAGTATCGGTATGCCGCGAATATACGAAGAAACGGGGCCGGGTATGTGCCCGGAAAAAACCTTCCGACTGCAGACAATCACCCAGTTCCGGATCCGATGTGGTTGTCATCATCTGATGGGCATGGCGCCATTGCTTCCGGCACTTGCGAATGAGCAATCGTTTTAGTTGTGCATCGTGCGCCGGACCTGCATAGTCAACGATACGAAGTACACCTCGATGGAAGCGTACCACGAGCAATCCTTCGAGCCGGTTTTCGCGCCAGGCAGATATAAACGCATATCGTGCCAGAGGGTGACGCTGGTATTTCCAGTCCAGATAGGCATAGGTCCTGGCTACGAGTCTGTGAAATCCGCCTTTTGTGCGTTCCCAGAGTTTGTCCACAGCTTGCCTGGCAGGCAGCGTGTTGCGCACGCACAGTGTGTAGTCTCCATCGCGAAGCGTCCCCAGGCCACGTATCCGATTGAGGCACTGCAGGATCAAAAGTACCCCGTTACGCAAACTGTCCGCACGCCGCAGCAACCGGTAGTTATATACATCCCGGCTCTGAATCCAGCCCATTCGGCTCAGCACGTGGGCGGCATGATCACTGACGCCGAAGGTGATCATGGTCTCGGACTGTTGCATCAGGATTTCCTTGATATGTTTGCCGACTCCCTGACCGCGGCATTCCTGGGCTACATAAAAATCACAACTCCAGAGGACATCCACGGGTTTGCCATGTTCGCTGATGACGACTGGCATGACACCATTGAACCCCAGTACTTTGCCCTGATCATCAAGGAGCAGAACCGGATGGAAAGGCCTGTCGAAGGGGTTTTCTTCGAATTGCCAGTGCCAGATGGCAGCCTTGTAAGGCATGTTGCCGAGCAACTGGAGGATGCCGTCACGGTGATGGGCTTGATAAGCGACCTGGTGCATACGTAATACCGGCTCTCTATCAATGTGTCTGATCAGGCATGCGCATCAGGATAGCGGCAAGGACACGAGTGCCCGTCTTGCACGGGATGCTTGTTTTGGCAACATAAGCGAACTTTTTCAGGCACTGACATGGAAATCCCGGCTAGGCTTATATAAGGCAAAAAGCGGATTATGGATTATAAAGATCCAGATCCCTGGTGTCCGAAGCCGGAGATATTACCGGGATTGACTCAGCTTGTGAGCCTTGTCGAGCACCTGCTGTTCAAGTTTCTGCCGGTATTGCCGGATGCGGCCGCGCAGGGCGTCATCCGACGTACCGAGAATCTGTGCGGCAAGCAGCCCGGCATTGGCGGCATTATCGATTGCCACGGTGGCAACCGGAATGCCGGCCGGCATCTGTACGATCGACAGCAGGGAATCCTGACCCTCCAGCGCAGTGACGTTGATCGGTACACCGACCACCGGCAGCGGTGTCAGTGCTGCAGCCATGCCGGGCAGATGCGCGGCGCCGCCGGCGCCGGCGATGATGACGCGCAAACCGCGTTCTTCGGCAGTGCTGGCGTACTGGTATAAACGCTGCGGTGTACGATGGGCGGACACGATGGTCAGTTCATGAGATACCTGCAGTTCAGTCAGCATTTCGGCAGCTTTCTGCATGACCGGCAGATCAGAATCGCTGCCCATGATGATGCCGACCCGTGGTGTACCATTATCTGTCATAGCGGACGCTCCCCGCGGATTTTCAGTACCTGACGAACCTGCTGCGCCTTATCACTGGCGCTGTCCAGATTATTATCGATCACGGTGACGTGACCCATCTTGCGCATCGGCCGGCTCTCCGCCTTGCCGTAGATATGCACGGCCACACCATCGATGGCAAGCGCTGCGTCGAGACCCTCGACAATCGAGCGGCCAGTATAGCCCGGTTCGCCAAGCAGGTTGATCATCACCGCCGATCTCAACTGTTCGGTCGAACCCAGTGGCAGGCCGGTGATGGCGCGGATATGTTGTTCAAACTGATCGGTAATGCAGGCCTCGATTGTGTAATGGCCCGAGTTATGTGTGCGCGGGGCGATTTCGTTGACCAGCATGCGTCCGTCTTTGGCCAGAAATAACTCTATACCGAAAACGCCCACCCCTCCAATCGCAGCGACGGTCTTGACGGCCAGATCCTGTGCTGTCCGGACCTGTTCGGCAGTAATGCGCGCCGGCGCGATAAGCTGATCAAGGATATTGGCTTCGACATCAAACGCCATTTCAACGACCGGATAGACGCGTGTTTCACCATTGAGCCCGCGCGCCACCATGACGGCAAGTTCCTTGTCGCAGTCGATGTATTCTTCCAGCAGACTCGGGTCAGGCAGGATGCGATCGGTGCTGCTGTCATCATGAAAGATTTCCACGCCGCGGCCGTCGTAACCACCGCGCTGAGCCTTTTGCACAAGCGGATAACCGAACCCGGCAAGCGCTTCAGGTGTCGGTTTTTCCAGTTCGATGAATTTGCCGGTCGCAATACCCTTGTCCTGGAGTAACTGTTTCTGCGCCAGCTTGTTCTGAATAATGGCCAGTAAATGTGGCGACGGCAGAATGCTGAAGCCTTCATCCAGCAGTTTTTCCAGCGCCTGTGAATCAATGGTCTCGATATCGAATGTCGTGACGTTCGACAGTTCCGCCA
>CAZFUS010000088.1:0-9913 GCA_964522485.1 uncultured Enterobacteriaceae bacterium
CACAGGGTTCGGTGATCTGATTGCGTCACTGTGGGAGGTGGCCTCAGCCGGCGACCTGCATACTTGAAATGAATCAAGCGGCTGGTTCGACGATCAATACCAGACCCTCTGCCCCGATGATGCGAATATGCTCTCCTGATGCAATAGGTCCATTTCCATGGGTGCGGGCTGACCAGTATTCACCATCCAGTTTGATTTGGCCTTGAGGTGCCAGGGTGGTAATGACTCTGGCTTCGCGCCCGATAAGTGCTCTCGCACCGATTGCCGGTCCGGTCTCAAAGCCGGGCTTGCAGAGCGGATAAAGCGCTGCATCTTTCAGTATCCAGATGATCATGATCCATGCCGCAGTGGATAACTGAATCCATTCGCTGGACATCGCCCACCCCAGCAGGCCGGCCAGTAATAGCCAGCTCGGTATTTGTATCAGAGTGTAGCGAAGCAGTGGTGTCATGTGGTGGATGATACTGAGCTGTATTGTGAAGCGCGAGCTTGTTCAAACCCGGAGCAGCTTTGTCAATCGCGCCACAGGCCGCTCCTGCAACATACAAGGCAGATTCAGCCAGCAATGCAGGGCATTTCCATACTGGTTGCAAGATCCCGATCCAGACTTTCAGCATAGACTGGTTTTCAGGGAGAACAGTCCATGCCGAGAATCATGCCTGCAGGGCCCTGGTTCGGGATCCTGCTGCTTGCCGGTGTCTTTGCATCTATCGATGTGATGGCGCAGGCGGGCTGCACCTACCGTAAGGATGCGCTCGACAATATCCGCTATGAATGCGATTCCGGTATATCCGGACGATTGCGCGAAGACGCATTTGGCAATCTCCGCGACAGCCGCACGGGCGACCGCTACCGCAAGGATGCCCTGGGCAATATCCGCGGCGACGACGGCAGCCGCTGGCGCAGGGATGCGTTCGGTCACTGGCGTTCGGATGAAGGCGTAGTCTGCCGGACGAATGCACTCGGCACGACCCGGTGCAAGTGATCCGGACAGCAGCGCCAGGCACTATGACCAGGCACTTAGGTCGGGAGCTTTGAGATGACTAATGAAAGTGCGATGCCGCCTCACGGTGACAGTTATGAAAGCCTGGCGCTGGCCTGGAATGATGGTGATGTTGAAAAGCCGGCCCAGGGCAATATTCTGCTGCGCGCGCACAGTCATGCCTGTTTCGCCTTGTCCGGTGAATACGCTGATAAGGTATTTGCCAAACTGTGCGCTGTGGATCTGCGCCCGACATCTTTTGTGAATGGCAGTGTCGCTCTGACTTCTGTTGCCAGAGTGGCCGCCATTATTATCCGCAGTGATTGCAACACCATCTTGTCTTACAGACTTTTAGTGGACGGCAGTTATGCGGAATACCTGTGGGACTGTCTGACTGATGCAATGACTGAATATGGCGGCGGGCTGGTGGGTGCTGGTGCCCTGAGCCGTGTTGTGGATCAGTGATGGAATGATTAGTATGATTCAACTCGTTTGTATGATATTCAAGCCTGTAGTCATGCTGATTGATGAGGCGGGATGACAGAGAAAAGGAAAGGGCGAGGTAAAGCCGGTCCGGCAATCAGGGAACCGGATGATTTGCCGGAAGGCCAGGCAGGGACGCCGGAATCAGCGGCGGATAACTATGCCTCGCGGCTGGAAATGGCAATAGGGCGTGAAGTACGCACTTTCCGCAACCATATGGGCATGACGGTTGTAGAGCTGGCCAAGGAAGCGGGACTGTCATCCGGGATGCTGTCAAAGATAGAAAACGGCATGACCTCGCCATCGCTGTATACCATCCAGGCGTTATGCCGCGCCCTGAATATTCCTGTAACGGCACTTTTCCGGCGCTTTGAAGAACAGCGTGATGCGACTTTTGTCCGCGCCGGCGAGGGGCTTATTACCGAGCGGCGCGGGACGCGCGCCGGTCACCAGTATCAGTTGCTTGGCCAGTCGATCAGTGGCGAGGTATATGTACATCCCTATCTGGTCACGCTCACCGAAGAATCCGATGTATTTCCGCTGTTTCAGCACGAAGGTGTTGAATTCATCTACATACTTGAAGGCGAAGTCGCCTATCGCTATGCGGATAAAACCTATCAGATGAAACCCGGTGATTCCCTGTTCTTCGATGGTGATGCGCCACACGGCCCCGAGGAACTCACCAAATGTCCCATCAGGCTGTTATCGATCATTTCCCGCGCCAGCGGTGACTGATTAACAGCCGGCAGGCGTTACCGCGATTCTGCCGGAACAAGTTCCCGTCGCTATAGATGACTGGAACCCATCTCAAAATTGCCCATGTCATTTCGACCGAGCGCAGCGAATGGAGAAATCCCTGTCTCGACCCTAGGGAGAGATCTTGATGAGATCCCTCGCGATGCTCGGGACGCCTGCGGCGGATTTCCCGCTTCCTGTCAGTCGCTCGAAATGACAGTGACGATCGGAATCAATTTTGAGATGGGTTCCGGTTTGCTGAATAGCTGATGGGTGCCGTTCTGTTTTCACGCCTCTAATCCAGCGACTGGCGATCGGCCGGGGCAAACCGCAAACTGATCCGCCCGGTTCAGTAACCATTCCCGACCGGCCGTAGAGCCTGGCAGGTTACATGCGTCCGCTGCTCTTGATGTTGCAGTGCATTTATTTATGCCATGCGGTGCCAATTCCTCAGGTCTGATCCTGAAGACGGTCGTCACTTCAGAATTAACTCAATAAATCAATTGATTATAGTATTTTGATATAGTTTTCATTAACGGAACTATTTTTTCATCACAAGTTGTTTTTTTACTGTTATTAAAGTATGTTTCCTAACAGTATTTAACTCATGAGCCGGACCGGACTGGGATAACTGCGGATGAAGGTGCGCCTATGTGTGGGATAGTTGGTTTGTTTATCAAGAATCCAGAGATGGAAGCCAATCTGGGGACATGGCTGTCGGACATGCTGGTCGAAATGTCTGACCGCGGTCCTGACAGTGCGGGCGTCGCGATTTATCACGATGCCGCCGTTGGCCAGGCCGTAAAGCTGACCGTGATGAGTACTGAGCCGGACTATGACTGGAGTCACTTCGAACAGGCGGTCAACGGCCAGTTTGGCGGACAGGTGTGCGTCGAGCGTCGCGGGACGCATGCGGTGATTACCGTGAACGACGATCTTGATGAATTCTCTGCCTGGCTCAGGCAGCAGCATCCGGAAATTTACATCAACAGTTCCGGCAGCACGATTGAGATTTACAAGGAAAAAGGACTGCCGGTATCCGTCGTCGATAATTTCAGGCTGCGGGAATTCAAGGGCAGCCATGCATTGGGCCATACCCGCATGGCAACCGAAAGCAAAGTGACAACCGAACATTCACATCCATTTTCCACGGGTAACGATCTGTGCCTGGTGCATAATGGTTCGCTTTCCAATCACAACCGCCTGCGCAGCATGCTGAAGAAGCATAATGTCGAGATTAAAACCGATAACGACAGCGAAGTCGCTGCCGGCTATCTGATGTGGAAGCTGCGTGAAGGCGCGACACTGGAAGAAGCATTACAGGATGCATTGCAGGATCTGGATGGCTTTTATACGTTTGCTGTGGGTACAAAAGACGGCTTTGCCGTGTTGCGTGATCCGATTGGCTGCAAGCCTGCCGTGATGGCGGAAACCGACGACTGGGTTGCCATGGCCTCGGAATACAGGGCGATTGCCCATCTGCCGGGCTCCGATAAAGCACGTATATGGGAACCGGAACCGGCAAAAATATATAGCTGGAACAGGAATTAGATTAAGACCCGGAGTTATGGCGAATGAAGGAAATAGATTTGAGTACAACAACCATAACGGAACTTAATGGCCAGCTGCACCGGGCCGGGAAGGGCGATGAATACAAAATCACGAATCCTCTGGGCAGTCATTCAGTGGCTGTTGGAATGCAGGGACCGGGCAGCATTCTTATAGACGGCCATGTTGGCTACTACTGTGCCGGCATGAACAAGGAAGCGGACATTACGATTACGGGCAATGCCGGCCCCGGTCTGGCGGAAAACATCATGTCGGGAACAGTGCGGGTAAAAGGCAATGCTTCACAGTATGCCGCGGCATCAGGTCATGGAGGCCTGGTTATTGTGGAAGGTGATGCGAGTTCACGCTGCGGTATATCCATGAAAGGCGTTGATATTGTCGTCGCCGGCTCCATTGGTCACATGGGCGCATTCATGGGGCAATCGGGCAACTTTGTGATATGCGGCGACGCAGGGCATCACATCGGTGATTCACTGTATGAAGCAAGAATATTCATCCGTGGCAAGGCGGGCGAACTGGGTGCTGATTGCATTGAAAAGGAGATGCGCGCGGAACATCTGGAAATTCTGCAGGAATTGCTTGATAGGGCCGGAATTTCAGCAAAGGCCAGGGAATTCCGGCGTTACGGTTCCGCCAGACAGCTCTATCATTTCAAGGTCGATCACGCTGACGCCTATTGATGAATCGGGAGGCAGTAATGAGCAAAGTCGAGAAACTGAAGCACGAACCCGAAGCAGTGGATCAGCGGCAGCTGCGTGAGTCGGCAACTTTCCCCAAGGATGTGTTGGCAGAAATACATCGTGCTGCTGATGTGGGTATTTACGATATCCGTGGCTTTGGTGCGAAACGAAAAGTACCGTCTTTTGATGATCTGTTGTTCCTCGGCGCATCCATGTCGCGTTATCCATTGGAAGGTTATCGCGAAAAGTGTGGAACCGATGTGGTTATCGGTGCCAGGTATGCAAAAAATCCCATTGAACTGAAAATACCGATCACCTTCGCCGGGATGAGTTTCGGGGCCCTGGGCGCGCATGCCAAGGAATCACTGGGCCGAGCCGCCACGGAACTGGGTACTACAACGACCACGGGCGATGGGGGTATGACCGATGAGGAAAGGAATTCCTCGAAAACCCTGGTCTATCAGGTATTACCCTCAAGATACGGACTGAATCCCGACGATCTCCGGCGTTGCGATGCAATCGAGGTGGTGGTCGGTCAGGGTGCCAAACCTGGCGGAGGCGGCATGCTGCTGGGTCAGAAGATCAATGAACGCGTCGCCAGGATGCGGAACCTGCCCGAGAGCATCGATCAGAGGAGCGCCTGCAGACATCCGGACTGGACCGGCCCGGATGATCTGGAAATCAAGATCCGTGAGCTGCGTGAAATCACGGATTGGGAAAAACCGATTTATATCAAGATCGGCGCCACCCGGACCGAATTTGATGTAAAGCTGGCGGTCAAGTCGGGAGCCGATGCCATCGTCCTTGATGGCATGCAGGGTGGAACCGCCGCAACCCAGGATGTGTTTATCGAGCATGTCGGCATTCCCACGCTGCCGGCCGTGCGCCTGGCGGTTGAAGCGCTCCAGGAAATCGATATGCACAGAAAAGTGCAGCTTATTGTTTCCGGCGGCATCAGAAATGGCGCCGATGCGGCCAAGGCCATTGCCATGGGGGCGGACGCTGTTTCCATCGGCAGTGCCGCCATGGTGGCGCTGGGCTGTAACAAACCCGTCTATATAGAAGACTATCACAAACTGGGCACCGAGCCGGGCTATTGCCACCATTGCCATACCGGCAGATGCCCGGTTGGCGTTACCACACAGATCCCGGAACTGGAAGCAAGGCTGAATCCGGAGCAGGGCGCGCGCTGGTTGAAGAACTATGTTACGACCATGGTGCTGGAGCTGCAGACTATAGCCAGGGCCTGCGGCAAGAGCCACGTCCACAATCTTGAACCGGAAGACATGGTTGCACTGACCGTGGAGGCATCGGCCATGGCCGGTGTGCCGCTCGCCGGAACCAACTGGATACCGGGCAATACCAGATATTAATGTCGTGTATCAGGTACGGTGAAAATCAAACTGCACGGGTGAACGATAATGGTTGACGCATTCAAAGACACCAATCCGAAGGGCATCGATCTCAAGGAAATAGCCAAGAAGAAGAAGATTGAATATTTCCTTGTCAGTTTCGTGGATTTATTCGGCGTACTCCGTTCAAAGCTGGTTCCTGCACGAGCTATTGAACAGATGCAGAAAGAGGGTGCGGGTTTCGCGGGTTTTGCCACCTGGCTGAATATGACACCGGCACATCCAGACCTCTTTGGTGTCCCGGATCCGGAAAGTCTCATCCAGATACCCTGGCAACCTGAAGTCGGGTGGCTGGCATCAGACCTTTATATGGACGGTAAGCCGGTTGAAGACTCGCCACGTGTAGCTTTGAAGAATCAGCTCAAACGTGCTGAAAAAATGCAGCTGCGCATGAAGACGGGAGTTGAATGTGAATATTTCATAATCAGTCAGTGTGGCAAGACTATCGCAGACAGTTCAGACGAAGCTATTAAACCCTGCTATGACCAGCTGGCACTGATGCGGCGATTCCCGGTTATCCGCAAGATATGTGACGCCATGATCGAACTGGGCTGGAATCCTTACCAAAACGATCACGAGGACGCCAATGGTCAGTTCGAGATGAACTGGGATTACGACGATGCGCTGAAAACCGCCGATCGTCATGTGTTCTTCAAATACATGGTGAAGTCATTATGTGAAGCCGAAGGCCTGCGCGCCACCTTTATGCCGAAACCCTTTGAGCATCTGACCGGCAATGGCTGTCATGCACATGTTTCTTTATGGGATCTGGAAGGAAAGAAGAATCTTTTCCTTGACGAGAAAAATGAACTCGGTCTGTCGGAGCTGGCTTACGATTTTCTTGGCGGAATTATGCATAACGCGGAAGAACTATGTGCATTTTTCAATCCTACCGTTAACAGCTATAAACGAATCAACGCACCAAGAACCTCCTCAGGTGCTACATGGGCGCCGGGCTCGGTCACTTATTCGGGTAATAACAGAACCCACATGATAAGAGTGCCGGATAAAGGCAGGTTCGAACTCCGGCTTATGGATGGCGCCGCCAATCCCTATCTGATGCAGGCATCGATTCTGGCAGCGGGTATAGACGGTATGAACAACAAACGCGATCCGGGCAAGCCGTTGTTTATTGATATGTACGAGGATGGACACAAAATTCAGGCAGAGAAGAATCTGCCGAAGTGCATGCTGGACGCACTTCGCCTGCTGGATAAAAGCACAGTCCTGCGGCAAGAGTTGGGTGATGACCTTATCAATTCCTATGTCTTTCTGAAAATGCAGGAATGGCGTGATTATTCGACACATCTGACTGAGTGGGAAAGAGTCAATACGTTGGACATCTGATCAACAGCTTACAAAAAATTCAGACTCAACTAATCCGGATTGTTGAAAATTGACTTCGGCCGGAGTGGGATATTGCCCTGAAGAGAGGTACTTAGCTACCGGTAAAATCTAAACTATAAAGTCTTACTCTCAGGAGAATAATTATGTTTGATCGTATCAATTGCCTGGTTTCCGATGTTTCTGCATTTAGGGTTCCTCTGGATTTGCAGGAGGCAAATTTAACAGACAGAGAGCAGGATACCCTTGCCTGCATAGTAGATGGCTTAAGCAATAAGATGATTGCACACAGACTCGATATCAGTGAAGGCACTGTTAAAGTGCATGTCAAGAACCTGTTAAAAAAACTCAATCTCAGATCAAGACTGGAAATAGCAGTGTGGGCTTTTAGCCGGGACATGAAATAGACAAAGCTCAATCTGTTCAGATGATAGGCCGGGAGCAGTCCTTTTGTATTAGTCCACTTCTAGGGCTGAGCTGTCATGCGGATTCAGTCCTGGTTTAGCGCATAGCTATATCAGGATGTTGGCAGGATTGGGAATTACTCTCACAGGAGTGTTGGAGTTTCACGTGCTGTGAGCATATTTACGCTGGGTGTCAGTTTCTCGCAAACCTTCGATGACGATCCTCTCCGTGCTCTGGCGGGAGATGCCCTTTCTCGAAGAACGGGTCCGCTCGCACGAGGTGTTCGCCGCCGCGAGCCTCCCGGAGCTTCTGGGGAGACGCCTCCAGGAAACACGCACGGCGGAGGCCCACTACTTTCAACACACGATCTTCTGGAACCGCGACGGCCGCTTCGAACCCCAGTCCCTTCCCCGGAAGGCCCAGTGGGCACCTGTGTTCCATGTCTCCGTGACCGACCTCACCGGCGATGGCAACGAAGACATCTTCCTGACCCAGAACTTCTTTTCCTATCAGCCCGAGACCCCGCGCGGCGATGCGGGCCGCGGCCTCTGGCTCAGTGGGGATGGCACGGGGGAGTTCCGTGCCGTGCCCGGCCACGAGTCCGGCATCCTGGTCTACGGAGAGCAGCGGGGAGCGGCCGTGGCCGATTTCGACGGGGACGGCCGCGTGGACCTGGCCGTGACCCAGAACGGCGGGCCGACCCGTCTGTTCCGGAACCAGGGGGCGACGCCGGGTCTACGGGTGCGGCTCAGCGGGCCTCCGGGAAACCCCCAGGGGATCGGTGCCCGGCTCCGCCTCGTGTTTCCAGGGAGGACCGGTCCGGTGCGAGAGCTCCGAGCCGGGTCCGGGTACTGGTCCCAGAGCTCCGCCGTAGAGGTGCTGGGCGGGCCCGAGCCCCCGACGGGTCTTCTGGTCCGATGGCCCCACGGCGCCGAGGTCCACTACGATCTTCCCGCGGGAGCCCGTGATGTCGTCGCAGGGATCGACGGCACCCTCCAGGTGATCGGGCCCCGGAGCCAGGATCCTGGACAAATCCCGTCGGTTCACCCCATGTTGTAGTCAGCGAGGGGAGCGGGGGAACCCGGGGGGCTGGCCTCGGAGGTGGAACGATTTTTCCTCGTGCGGGGTTGAGAAGGATGCAGGTGGGCCGCAGGGCAACGTGCCTTCCGCGGCTCCATCCGATAGGCGCCCCACGGGAGGCGCGCCGTCCCCTGGTCGGGGAGCGGAGGCAGGAGGAGCAATTCGTGATCGGCAACGACGTCCGCACTGACGTCCGCACGGAGGGCGACGCTCGCCACGTGAGCAGCCGTCGCCCTCGTTACTTCCTCGCTGTCCTCGCAGGGGTCGCCGCTGTCGGACTTCTCCTCCCCTCTCCTGGTCACGCCGCCGACGGGGGCGAACGAGCCGTCCTCGTCGGTCGTGTCCTGGAAGCGGGCAGCCGAGCTGCCGTGCAGGGGGCCGCGGTGCGCCTCGAGAACACGCGGTGGAACGGGGTGACCGACGAGAACGGCCACTTCGTCTTCGAGGACATTCCCGCCGGACGCTATCTCCTCGTGGTGGAACATCTGGCCTTCCAGCCCGTCCAGGACAGCATCCGCCTGGATGACGGCGGCGCGACCTACGATCTCGAGATCACGGTGTCGCAGGAGCCCATCGAGCTGGACCCGATCTCCATCAACGTCATGCGGACGGGTCCGCTGGTGGATGTCTACGACCGCCTCGATCGTATGCGCCGTCTGGGGCTCGGGGACGTGTTCGATCGCGACGACCTCGACCGGGCCGGTGTCAGCCGGGTGAGTCACTTCATCAGCCTGCTTCCAGGGGCCCGGCTCCAGCCGATCGCCGGACGCGTGGGGGCTGCGGAGCTCCGCCTCCACCGCCGGAACAACTGTGCGCCGTCCTACTACATCGATGGCATCCGGACTCCCATGGAATCCATGTCGGTGGACGACTACGTCTCGCTCACCGCAGTGGAAGCCCTCGAGGTCTATCGCAGGATGACGACCCTTCCCGGCGAGTTCGCCGATGAACGGGCTCGAAACTGCGGCGCAGTGGCCATCTGGACCCGCCGCGGGCCGCCGGGGCACGACCCCTTCGGGTGGCGGAGGCTCTTCGTGCTGGTCGGATTCGTGTCCGCATCCATGGTCATGAGCTCGGCCTTCTTTTGAGCCCATGGTGGACGGCGGCGCTTCGGTTCCTCCTCGCCCCGCCTTCCTTCCCAACCCAATGGTTTGCCTTCCCCACCCTTCGGGCCTACTTTGGCTCGTCACCATCGAACCATCTACGGCCCGCTCGACCCCCGC
>CAZFUS010000089.1:0-9830 GCA_964522485.1 uncultured Enterobacteriaceae bacterium
GAAATCGTCGAATTTGCAATGGACAGCCTGTTCGGATTTAACATGCAAAAGACCGGTCTGGTCGACACGATGGGGGATCTCATCGTCGATACTGTCGGCGCACTGACCATTTCCATACTTGGATACGGCTATTTGAAAAAAGATGGCAATCGCTCTTTTCTTGAACAGTGGATCCAGCATTTCATTCGGACCAATCCGCGACTGTTTCGCAATCGCTGACAGTCGCCGACTAGATTTTCAACAAGTACGAGTGGAAAATCCATGATCACGATAAACAAAATCGATGCAACGACTTTCGAGGTCACAGTCAGTAATCAAAACCGTACACAGCATCGTGTGACGGTGGAACCGGCCTACTATGAGAGGCTGACCGGTGGTCAGATATCGGCGGAGATGCTGGTGCAACGCTCGTTTGAATTCCTGCTGCAGCGGGAACCGAATACCGCGATCCTTGGACAGTTCGACCTGTCCCTGATAAGTCAGTATTTCCCGGAATACGAAGACACGATCCGGCAATCGTTATGATGATGAACTATCCCGGGATCACGCGATTCCGGGAATTCACACGAAACCAGCCGCTGATGCTGTGGCGCGGTTTATTCACCGTCAGCACTTCATGGGGAAAGCGATCGCTCAGAAACAGGACCAGCCTGCCGTAACGAGGTTCGACTCTTTCCAGCAACCGACCATCGTCCGGTGAATACAGCAGCAATTCTCCACCATCCGCCGGCATCCAGTTCGGATTCAGGTACAGAACGGTACTGATGATACGATTGACGCCACCTTTGAACGCATCCAGGTGTTTTTTGTAAAAGGCACCCCGCGGATAATGGGCATAATGGCATTCGTAGTCGAACAGCCCCAGAAACAACCTCTCATTCAGAGCCAGCCGTAGACTCTCCATCCAATCCAGATAAGGCTGCGTCGCAACGGCATCATTTTCCAGCCATACAATCCGGTCCGTGCGCACAAACCGGTTGATCCGGTGGTCCAGATCCCGGCCAATGCCGGCCTTTTTAAAGTCTCTTTCTCCCAGGCGCTTGAAATAACCAAACAGCGAATCAATCAGGTCTGCGGATAATACGCCGGGCAGTATGATGTAGCCCCGGCTCTCGAGGGCGGCGGCAATCACCTCGAACAGGTCGCCGCCAGGGCCGGATATCGTAGGTAACGCGCTCAAGGCCACCTGCTCCGGAAAAGCCGAAATGGCGCGCTTTTATACTACATAAAGCCTTTGCGTGCCCAGTGAATATTTCACTCCTGTCCATCGATCTCCAGGCCCAGTTCCAGTTGCGGACTCGGCTCGCGCTTATCGCGGCGCTCGCGCCGGCCCTTAATAGGCGCATTGGCTCGTAACCGGTCGCTGCCGCCGTTGTGCAGTAACAGGCCTGTTTCGGGACGATAAGTCTTGTGGATTGCATCATTACGTGGAACAGCAGCAGGTTTCCAGAACATGGTTACGCTCTCCGTCGGAAGTTCTCAGGTATAGCCGCGAAGCTGGCCCACCAGTACGCCCTGGATCTGGACGCGGTTGGCGGGATAGACCAGCGGGGTGAGTTCGCTGTTTTCCGGAATGAGTTCGACCTGCTGACCATTACGGCGGAAACGCTTCAGAGTAGCCTGCTCACTATCGATCAGAGCAACCACGATATCGCCGTCATGGGCAGTCTCGGCATGGCGGACCACCACATAGTCGCCATCGAGGATGCCGGCCTCGATCATCGAGTCGCCCTTGACCTGGAGCACAAAACGATCCGGGCCTGAAGAGAGCAGCTCACTGACGTTGATCTCCTCGACACCGGGTATGGCTTCGATAGGCATACCGGCTGCAATCCGGCCCGCAAGCGGCAATGTATGTAAGCGCCTGCTATGTTCTCCGGACAGACGCAGTGAACGCCAGCTGCGTCCCTCACGATAAACATGGCCTTTTTCCACCAGCGATTCGACATAGCGGTGTACCGTGCCGCGCGAGCGAATATTCAGCTGCTGGCCTATCTCCTCCAGAGTCGGGGCATGTCCGTGCTGGGCAATATAGCGGGTGATCATCTGCAGAATTTTTTCCTCAAGCCGGGTCAGCATAGAAGTTCTCCTTAAGTTCTCTTGCTGAATATAGAGAACTTAAGGAGAACTTGCAAGGCTCAATCTGAAACTTTTAGAGAACTAGAAATCGGGGATCTGGCGTCCACCGGTCAGAAACCTGTCTGCCGCAGTGCAAAATTATTTTTATTTTCGAAATGCCTATAATCAAGGGTGCGGAAGAACCAAGAGCCATTCAACAGAAATGGCCTGTCATAAAAAAGTAATGTCTTAGGAGAGTTGAGATGTCTGGCAGACGCGTCGAAAAAAGCGAGTCGGAATGGCGCCGCGAACTTACGCCCGAACAATATGCCATCTGCCGGGAGAAAGGTACCGAACGTGCTTTTACCGGTCAGTACTATAACTGCAAGGAAAACGGAGTCTATCGCTGCGCCTGCTGTGGTATGCCTTTGTTCAGCTCCGATACCAAATATGATTCCGGCAGCGGCTGGCCGAGCTTTTATGCGCCCCTGGATAAACAAGGTCTGCGCACCGAGCACGATACGAGTTACGGCATGCACCGCGTCGAGGTAAAGTGCAACAGTTGCGACGCCCATCTCGGCCATGTATTTCCGGATGGCCCGGAACCGACTGGCATGCGTTACTGCATCAACTCCGCGTCACTGCAACTGGATAAAAACCGTAACTGAAGCATCAGCCCGGCAAATCAACCAATGCTATGGTTGCCGGAGTCCTGCAATCATAGCAATCATAGCAACCGTAAATGTATGAAGTGATTATCTAGCCTTGGTGTATACGATGAGGCTGGCTCTTCGGCACTTCACTTGTAGCCATCTCCCGAATAATGCGGCCCCTTTCAACAATCAGAATACGGTCGGCCAGACTGAGGAGTTCCGACCGCCGAGATGAAATAACGACCACAGCTTTACCAGCCCTGGCGAGTTCCCGGATGTGGGTATGAATCTGCTCAATGGCACCGACATCGACACCGTGCGTAGGTTCATCGAAAAAAATAATATCCGGCTCCTGCGCCAGTGCCCGGCCAATCACGACCTTCTGCTGATTACCTCCGGAATAGGCAACCAGACCGAGGTTCTGATCTGACGCCACAATCGATAATCGGTCGATCCATGTCTGAGCGAGACGTTTTTTCTGGCGCCGCGACACCCAGAATCGATGATGCCGGCTTGCCAATAATCCGCTATACAGATTAGCGTCGATATTCAGTGTCTCGAATAAGCCATTACAGCTGCGATCTCCGGTCACATAGGCAATACCATTGCGTATTGCTGCAGCAGGCGAACGATAATCCACTGCCTTACCACGTAACCAGATGCAACGGCGCCGATCATTGCGTTTAAATACGCCGGCTATCATCCCTGCTATTTCGCTGCGCCCCCCACCTCTGGGCCCTGCCAGACCGACAATTTCACCGGCATACAGTGACAACGAAATATCCCGGACCCTGCTACCCATGCTGAGATGATTAACTTCCAGTAGTCTTTCGCCACGCACCGGCCTGACAGTATTAACTCTTTCATCAGCCGCATAATATGTCGCACTGATATCGCGGCCGGTCAGCAGCCGAACGAGTCTCTGCTGATCCAGTTGCGCTGCCGGCGCGCATGCCACCCGCCGGCCGTCGCGTAATATTGTAACCTGATCGGCCACCCGCAATACTTCATCCAGCGCATGGGAAATGAAAATAATGGCGATGCCCTGATTGCGCAGTCTGTCCAGTAATGCAAAAAACGCGCGGCTTTCCACCGCCGTTAGACTGGCGGTGGGTTCATCGAAAATGATAACCCTCGCCTGCAGATGAACGGCGCGGGCAATTTCAATCATCTGCCGCTCGGCGGCGCTCAGTTGTCCGACAACTACACCGGGATCGATGGTCAGGTTCAGCGTCATGAGCTGCTTGCGAGCCTGCTGCTGCGTCTCTCGCGTGCGTACAACAAGCGGTTCCTGGCCCAGTTGCATGTTCTGCACCACCGTCATCGACGCGATCAGACTGCTTTCCTGATAAACCGCGGCAATGCCGGCTTTCAGAGAATCGGCCGGTGAATGAAACTGGCGCGTGCAACCGTCAAGACAGATACTCCCGGTACTGGGTACAAGCGCCCCGGTAATGATCTTGGCAAGCGTGGATTTTCCGGCGCCGTTTTCACCGATCAGTGCATGAATCTCGCCGGCATGGACCTGCATGTCGACATTGCGCAGCGTCTGAATACGACCATAGTTTTTGCTGATGCCGGTGAGCTGCAGCATCGGCTCGCGGTCATGTTTGACTGCTGGCTGACTCATTCTTCATTCAGATCCGTTTGTGCGGCTCTGGTGCTTTACCGTTTGCATACCGGTAGCCACAGCGATTATCAGCACCAGACCGATCACTGCCATCGTCAGACTGCCGGGCATATTGAGGCGCAACAGCCCACTGACCAGCAGAAACACAATGGCAGCACCGATCAGGGCCTGAATGACCCGGCCATGCCCGCCTTCAAGCGGAATGCCGCCGAGGACAACAGCCGTCAAGGCGGACAGTTCCCAGCCGTAACCACTGTCGGTACCGGCGCTGTTCTGGCGCGCGGCATAAAACAGCCCCGCCAGCGATACGACTATGCCTGCAAACACATACGCGAAAAACTGGCTGCGTTTGACGTCGATCCCGACGTGACGCGCCGCGCGCCGGCCGGCCCCGGTCGCCATCATATGTATGCCCGGGCGTATCCGGGTCAGAAAAACATGCAGAACACCCACGACGGCAATCAATACAATCATATTCACAGGCACAGCAAGCAGTGTTCCTGTACCAAGAAACTCCCAGACAGGATTCGTATGCATCGCGGTCGCCAGTTCAAGCGTATACGCTGCAATGATGAGTTCATAAGCAGCGCGCAGAATTAACAGCATGGCCAGTGTCGTCAGAAATGCCCGGGCATTTAAATAAGCAATCAGATAGCCGTTCATAGCACCAATCACGACGCCGATCGCCAGTGTCGCCGGCACAGCCAGTCCCAGCGGCCATTCCAGAACGCGGAAAAAATACAGAGCGGCAAAATTACTGAGCGCGAATGTGGCCCCGACTGACAGATCGATGCCGCCAGAAAAAATCACGAGTGCCATGGCTACGGCGACCAGACCGGGCGCCGCAAAATCACGCATGAGCTGTTGGACGTTAATTGATCCCACGTAATCCGGAATCGTCAGCGCCCAAATCACAAATATCAGACACATCACCAGCAATGGCATTATCCATTGCAAGCTTTTATAACGGATTACTGTCAGCCACCGGCTCATTACCGTCATACCGGACTGCCTCGGCAATCGGATTCTGCTTATTGCGGTTTGGCGAAACAGTAACGGCGATCGGCCGCACTGCTGACCCAGTAATTATTGGAGAGATAGGCCAGCTGTTTCTCGCCCGGTCTCGCGTCACCCTGCAGCAGGGTCAGAACCGCATGGGCAATCTGCTCGCCCTGAACATCGGCCCGGTAGGAGAGGATTTTATGAAACAGTTCCTGCTCAACCAGATCGCAATCCGACCAGTTGCCTTCACTGGAAGCATACACTTTGATCTGACCGGCTTTGCCGGCGGCTTCGACCGCCCGCGCCGCCCCCTGTTGCATGATGCCCCAGAAACCATAGGTGGCACAGAGATCGGGATGCTGCTGCAAAACTGTTGTGGTGATCTCGTAAGCTTTATTGCTGTCCCAGTTCGCTGCCTGGGTAGACACCACCTTGACGGAGTCCTCAGCCTTGAATACTTCCATGGCACCCTGCAACTGTTCAAGACTACCGGCGGCGGTCGGCTCGCCCTGCACGATCGCAACCTTGCCTGAGCTTTTGCCGTTACCGCATTCCCTGACGATGTCCCTGGCGATAATGCGGCCGGAATCTGTATTATCGACACCGACATAGGCATCGCTGGCCTGATTCGACATCATGTTGACCTGGATGACATAGATACCTTCATTCATGGCGCGCCGGATTTCCCGGGTCAGCAGTGACACGTTGGGATTCTGGACAATCAGTACATCGGGCTTTTCATTGATGAGCGAAGTCACCGCCTGAAGCTGGGCATTACTGTCGAAATTGGGGTCACGCACAATGAACTTGATGCCATATTTGTCGAAGTTCTCACGCATTGCCGCCGTCCACATATCGCCGAGCGGATTACCCAGCGTAATTGGCACCCACGCAACCGTCTTGCCTTTCACTGCAGCATCAAAATCGCTGCGTAGCTGCACCCGTGAATTCTGCTGTGCCTCGACATGAATAACCGGCAACGCCATAACCGTTATTACCATGGTGATGCTCAGTAAGTACGATCTGATTTGATAATGCATGACTCTCGTCTCCTGATGATGGGCAACTCTGAGTTGCCTTATAGGCCCTGACGGACGATTTCTTCGTTCTGAAATTGCAACCGACTGTCGACAACAATCGTCAGCAACAGCACACTGCCCTTGATGATGTTCTGCCACTGATATTCCAGATTCATCAAGGTCAAACCGTTGGCCAGAACACCGATAAGCAGCATGCCGGCGATGACACTGATTACACTGCCACGTCCTCCGGCCAGGCGGGCGCCGCCAAGCACGGCAACCATGAGGATTTCAAAAACGAGAATTGAATGACCGGCTTTCAGATCCACCATGGCCGTCGATGCCACCATGAGCACACCCGCGATATAGCCGAGAACCGCTGAAAGTGCATATTCCACGCATGTCAGATAACGAACCGGTACGCCGATCAGCCATGCTGTCGCCGGATTATCGCCATGGGCATAGATAAGCTGGCCGGGACGCGTGTATGTCAGAAATACATGAACGGCGATAATACAAAGCAGCAGTACGAGCAATACGACGGGAATACCGGCAACGTTGCCACCCAATATCAGAAAACGGTAATCCGCGGCCGGGACATGCAGGATCATCGATTCGAGCAGACTGGCACGCGCCAGTCCGATAAACAGAAAGCCGCTTGCCAGTGTGGCAAATAATGCCGGCACACCCAGCAGGCTGATCACAATGCCATTGAACAGCCCCAGTGCGAGTGCCAGTACAAAGCCTGCCAGCAACGCCGGCATTTCCGGCATACCGGCAGCCATCAGTTTGACGGCAACGGCCACACTTACCATGGCAATCGCCACCTGAGACAGGTCGATACCCCGGCCGATTATCACGACCACCATGCCGAGCGCGAACACGCCCAGTATCGTCACGTTCCTGAGCAGCGTCAGTGCATTACCCCACGTGGCGAAACCATCAAGCAGAGCAGCAAACAACAGGACCAGCAGAGCCGTTATCAGCAGCACGACCCACTCCTGGCACCAGCCGTACAAACTGTCTGGCAACAACCTTCGATCCATCGTCCATTTATCGAACATTGATATTGAAATCACTTTACAAACAGGTGACTCAATACTATTAATGCCCTCTATTTTGCTCAATATTAAGCTATAAAATAGCTGTCCGAATATTGGACATTCTTGCTTTTACAGGACTCGATAATGAACACGCGACAGCGCCATGACACGGCGGCGGGAAGTCTGAACCGCGCCCTGATTCTGCTCACGACTATTGCCCGCGGATCGCGTCAAGGTAGTTCACTCAGCGATCTGGTTGCGCGCAGCGGTCTGCCCCGTCCTACCATTCATCGCATACTGGACAGGCTGATTGGGATCGGCTGGATCATACGCAATGCCGACAACGGCCGTTTCAACCTTGGCATTGATCTGGCGGCACTGGGTTATTCAGCCATCAGCCGTCATCCCATCGAACGTGTGGCGGCCACGGAACTGAGCGCCCTGGCGGCGACACTCAAACAGGTAGTTTATCTGGGTATCCGTTCCGGCCTGGATATGGTGTGCATCGGACGCTACGAAACCGGAGCTGAAGTCCAGGTGGGCCGTGGGTGGGTGGGAATGCGTGGTCCATTCGGCATGACGCCGGCCTGTATGGGTATGTTCGCGCGCCTGCCGGCGGACGAAGTCGCAGCCGTCGTCAGAACCAATATGTCTCGCTATCACCGTATTCAGGGTTTCGATGAAAGCCACTTTCATCAGGATGTAGCCGAATCACTGGAAACCGGAAACGGGATTTATCACAACATATTACTGGATCGCACCACCAGCGGTCTGGGCATGGCTATCTGTGATCCGTCGGGCTATCCAATTGCCGGTATTGGTACAACCTTTATTACCGACTGGCTGAATGAAGAACAGCAGCAGCAGTGTCTCCTGGCATTGAAACAGACGGCAACCCATATTGCCCGGGACTTGTTTATTACTCAGGCAGAATAGCAGTCGCATTCAGTGGCTGTCTGACATAGTAAAGCACAGCTGGATTGCTGCATGCCGGACTATCCGAATTGTAAACCAACTTTATATTTGTATCTGTTAAAGCAGACCGCCTACGCAGGGCAATTCAATCGATTACCATCGATAGAGAATGCTGCCGACAATCGTACGTGTCTGGCCGTAGGTTGCAAATTCGCTACCACTACGGGTAAAGGCTGATGCCACATATTCCTTATCAAACAGATTTTTCACATTCAGTCTGAACTGAATATTATCCAGATCGTAGTGGGCTGCAACATCAACCAGGGTTTCACCGGGGACTTTAAGCGTATTAGGCAGATCACCATAGCTCGAACCCACGTAACGCACGCCGGCACCAAGGTGCAAACCAAGCAGTGCAGGGCTTTGAAATGCATAATCCGCCCATATTGATGCCATCTGTCTTGGCGTCTGCGTTGGCCGCTCGCCGATTTCTCCTGCACGCACGCTTTCCATGATCTCCATATCCAGATAGGTATAACTGGCAATCAGATCCAGTCCGAAATCGAAGCTGGCGACTCCTTCAAGCTCAAGACCCCGTGAACGAATTTCACCCGTCTGCACCGGCAGAAAGGTTGCAGGATCCGTTTCGGTAAAATTTTCCCGGGTCAGATCAAACAGGGCGGCAGTCATATAACTGTTCGTACCACGTGGCTGGAATTTGATCCCTATCTCATATTGTTTGCCTGTTTCTGGCTCGAACTCATTACCCGTGGCATCGGTACCAATGGACGGAAGAAATGACTCGGCATAACTGAAGTAAGGTGATAAACCGATATCGGAGACATACATGAGGCCAAAGCGGGTCGTGAAATCACTGTCATCCTGCCCGGAACCGGTCATTGTCAGATTGTTCTGTGATTCGGTAGTCGCGTCGTCATAACGACCGGCCAGGGTCAGTATCCACTTATCATAGAATTTAATCTGGTCCTGGATATAAAAACCGGTCTGCTCCTGCATCGTATCGGAGTCGTTAAACACAGGAGCCGGTGGTACAGGCGCACCATATACCGGGTTAAAGATATCGATTGACGGCCCGGTACCGAACGTCTGCAGAGAACTCAGCTCGACGTGCTGGTAATCGACGCCAAACAGCATGGTGTGATGCACCGGTCCGGTGGCAAATTCAGCCTGAAGGTGATTATCCAGAGCCAGACCGTCCAAATCGCCGAAACTTTCGAAGAAAGCGCGGTTGACCGTACGCATATCGGGACTGACTGTATTGCTGAATACCGAGACATCGTTGAGTTCATTGCCGTAATAACTCATATTCTGGCGGAAAGTCCAGGCATCATCGAAATGATGTTGAAACTCGTATCCCAGTGAATAGTCAGTACGCTCATAGCGATCAATAGCGGGCTCACCGGCAAAACGATCGACCGGAATCGTACCATTAGGATTTGGCTTCAGTGTGCCCGCGGCGGGTAGTGCTTGAGAAGAGCGGGTATCATCG
>CAZFUS010000090.1:0-4931 GCA_964522485.1 uncultured Enterobacteriaceae bacterium
CGCCGCGGAGGTGCCCGGGTCCTCATCAAGGAGAGGGCCGAGAATACCGCTGGGGTTGGTGCCTTGGGCAAATCCTCGCTGATGAGTGAGACCCCGGTCGCCGCTGACTGGTCGGGCGCCCGGCCGAACGCCAGCATGAACGGCCCTTCACCCCGCGTCAGAAACAGAAGTTCGTGCGCTATCCAGCCCGCTCTCAGTTCCGGCACTGTCGCCAGCTCGCCGGCATTATTCAGTTCAACGCGGTGATAACGCCGGAGTCGGCGCGACACGGCGATGTCCGCGTTGGCCAGATGCAGACCGTCCGCCTGCAACTGATATACGCGTGCCTGTACGTCGGGATCCCAGTCATCACTTGCCAGCAGCCGCGACTGGAAACTGGCACGCGCCAGTGTGTTATTGCCCGGCAGTACCAGGTTGAGTTGATCGACGGGCAGCACCATACCAAGATCATAAAAATACTGTTGCGCGTCATCGGAAACCGGCTTGCCGTTCACCTGTACCCAGCGGCGCTCACGCTCCGCCCTGATGGCGGCCCGGCTGGTAACCACGGCGACGATGTTTGACAACTCCAGCCCGGGTTTCGCCAGCCAGCGCAAACGAATGAAGCCCGCCGGCTGTTCCGGCAAATCCACGCGCATCTGTTCCAGATACTGGCCTTCATGCTGCAGACGCGTCAGCGCGGCATGCTCGATGAGTGGTCGCCAGTGAGTCAGATCATCACTGGTCTCAAGCGTAAAAGGCTGTACGAAAGTTGCCTCTTCGTCCTCGTATTCGAATACAAGATGCTGCACGGCAGTGTCCAGCGATCGCAAGTCGATGATATAGACCTGTTCCTGCTCAGTTACGCCTGCACCAGCCGGGCTGATAATCGCCCTGATCTGACCGCTGCGATCCAGTTCAATCTGCACATTACCCGCATGGAGTTCTTCAGTGATTTCGTAAATAACGGGGTAGAACACAAGGTCCAGTCTGTTCTGCTGCTGCTTAACCGTTTCGGGTAACTGGATAACATGGGGCACGGCTTTGCCGGCTGAATTGAAAACCTGTATGTCCGACAGGTCGGTGCGGGCACTGCCTTGATAAACCGCTTCAGGCAAGGCTATCCGGTAAACCGGACGGCTGCCGTCAATATGCAGCGGAATGCCCCAGGCATAGTCGGCCGGACTGGCGGCATACAGCGGCAGGCTCAACAGACCGGCAAAGGCGATAATCAATATCCGGATCATGATGCGATGGCCTTCGGCTCTTTCGGCGGGACCGGCGCCAGATAACCGATCAGAAGAATCAGTACGCCGACACTGATAAACGACACGATGCGTGTCATGGCGCCGATGTCAGCAAGGTCTACCGTGAACAGTTTCAGCACCACCGCCGCCAGCAGCCCGCTGCCGATAAACCAGACAGTGCGCCGGCCGGAACGCGCGCCCAGACTCATGATGATGAGCGCCAGCCCGGTCCACAGAATCGAAATGGCGGCATGAAAGACGCCGGATTCCAGCAGCGGTTCCGGCGCGAAGGCTATGCCGGCATAGACATGCACGGCACGGGCGATCACAGCGTTAAACACCAGGAAGGCAAGTCCGCCCAGCAATGACATCCAGCCGGTGCGTCGTGGCATCCCCGGCTGCATGATGAAACGCAGCAGCACGAGCAATGACAGCACCTGCAGGATTTCGACCGGGTTGAACAGCGGAAGATACGGCAGCGGCGCCGGAGATGCCTTCAAAGTACAGGCCCACAGAATCCAGCCGCTCAGCCAGACATGCAGCGGCCACTGTGCCAGTCCCAGATAGGAGTTTCGATGCTGCTGTAACGGCCAGTCGAGATATCGCGCAAGATGCGGCAATAACAGGATCGTCATCAGCGGCGGCACTGCCCAGACCGCCTGCGACCAGGCGGAGTCCCGGCCCAGCCAGGCTGTCAGTCCATCATTCAGCGCCCAGGCGATGAGATAGATGACAAACACAACACCGGCCTGATGCCAGCGCTGCACGCTGCGGTTCGGCCAGTGGCGTTCGCAGATGTAAAGACTCAGGAAATGCGCGGCCACGGCCAGCGGCCAGGCAATCCAGCCGAATGCCGCAAACGGATTGTCATAAGGCTGATCGATGCGCAGCCACAGCCAGAGAAGCAGCATCGCCGGCAACAGCAACAGCGGCGGCCGGTACAGCAGTGGCCAGTCAAATCCGCGTTTGAGCAACGGCAGCAGCAGGGCCGTGAAAGCTATCAACAGCAGCGCGGCATTCGCCTCATAGATACCGGGAACGAAACGATCGATCTCGACCAGTCCGGCCGCCAGCCACCAGCCCAGCGCCCAGCCCAGCAGCATCCAGCTTAACGGCTGCTCGCGCGCATGCACCTTCAGACGATAACGGTGATAGAGATAGCCCACAGCGAAGCCGCCAAGACTGATCAGCACACTGCCAATCCAGGCGCTGTTCAGCAGCGGAATATCAGCGGATGCTGCAGCAGCGCGAAACACGAATGCACCGGCAGCGCCGATTTGCAGCAACAGACCGAACAGGCGTGCATACAACCGCTGTTGGCGAATACCGACCCAGACCAGTGCCGCTCCCTCAAGCGACCAGACAGCCGCCGTCCAGTTGCCATCCAGCGCCAGCGGCACGACCAGGCTTGCGAACAGTATCCCGAGCGCGAGCAGCGCCTCGGTTAACAACCGCATGTGCGGATAACCGAACTGCCAAAGCAGCCGGGCGCTGATGAGATAGATGGCGCTTGCGCCCGCTGCCGACCAGGCGGCGCCAAACGCCATGTCCTCCACCATCGCACTTTGCAGTGCAAAAGCCAGCAGCGGTACGCCGAATACCAGCGTGCCGTCGACCAGCCCCTTGAGCTTCGGCGGCTGGCGCAGTGCAAACAGGATGGGCAGGGCCAGGTAGAACAGGAAAAACAGGATCAGAAACGGTTCGGTGCTGTTGAAATAGCCGGGCTGGTAATAACGCCAGCCCCACAGCGACGCGATCACGAACGTGAACACGAATCCCAGCAGGTTGAGTTCACGCCACGACCGGAACCAGGCAATACCGACGATACCCAGATTGAGCAGCAGGTAATAGCTGAACAACTGGACATGGCTGCCCTCGCCGGTGGAAGTCAGCACCGGCGCCAGAAAACCGCCGGCAGTCGCAAAAAAGGCCAGTGCGCGTGCATTCTGCAGCACCGCCATCAGTGCCGACAGCAACACCAGCATAAACAGGACGGCAAACGCCGGCCCCATCGGCAGAAGATCGTACAGACGGGCAGCGGCAAACACGGTGAGATACAGCAAACCGATAGCAATACCCTGCAGGACCAGGGCATAACCGCGCAGCCGCCGGCGCAGATGCCAGCCCAGCCCCAGCAAGGCAATAGCGCCCAGCGCAACCCCGGCCAGCCTGAGCTCGATCGGAACCAGCTCGCGTTCGGCGGCATATTTGATCAGGAACGATACGCCGAAAAACAGAACCACCGCGCCAACTTTGACAACGACGTTGCCGCCGGTGAGAAAACGGCGCAAAAGCTTTACGAAGGGAGTGAAAACGGACGGACGCGCAGCTGCACCCTGCCGGACCGGCCCGGAATTCGGTGGGGATCCCGATGGCCGCGCCGGTTCTGACACCTGTATGGCGTCGGACAGCCCTGCAACGGCTGCCGGTTCTTCTCCTGCGGTGATTACCTGTTCGGCGGCATCCGCCGGTTTCGCTTCAGGAAGCGGCCCGGATGCCGGTCTGGATTCGAGTGCTGTCAGCCTGGTTTCGAGCTGGCGTACCCGGGTACCAGCCTGGATAAGAGCAGCGCCGATCAGACCGATAAAAAGCCCCAGGACAGCCGTTGCGAAGCCATCGAGTACGAAACCCAGGTACAGTCCCAGCAGGGAAAAAAGAATTTTCATGCCCCGGTCATTCTTTCCGTGATTATGTATATTCTGCTTCCTGTTCCGGCTGCCCAGCGTCATTCCGAAACGCGCTAAGCATACCCGGTGGCCCACCGTGCGGGAATCCCGGTCTTTAACAAAAATTGCAGCCGGAAAATCAAGCTTGAAGATTGCCAGCAGTATCACATTTTCTGCGGCTACTATTCGCTGGCGCGGGTAACTGGGCTATACTGTTCGTAAGAGAGGTATGGGTTGAGGTCCGGTTACAATGGACCCCTTTAAAAGTTATGGGGATTGATCGATGCGGTATTATCACCTTATCCCGTTTGTATTTACGGCCGCCACCGCGTCTGTTTTTGCGGCCGACACCATGGACGAGCAACAACGCCTGCAGGGCTACGGCCAGTCGCTGTACGGCAGCCTGTTTCATACTGACTCCTCCTATTCACCGCTGGGCCACTCCGTAGATCGGCAGTTAAGCCTGGCTGCGTACGACCACTGGAGCGATATTCAGATGGGCGGCGGTCGCCGGACCCTGTGGCAGGACCCGGAACACGGCCTGGTCAATGCCATTGCTTCCTACCTGCATCGCGATTCGGAGCAGTTTTACCGTTTCGGCGCCGAGGGAGAATGGTATCACGGTGCGCTGACCGCCAGCGGCAGGGCCGGTTACCTGACCGCCACGGGTCAGCCCGGCTATCTGTACAACTATGATAACTACGGATCACAGCCGTTTGCCGGTGTGGATCTGCGCTGGTACGCCACCGAGAATCTGTCGTTCCAGATCGGCGGCGAGCAGATCGACAATAAGACACTGGGAAATGTCCGGCTCGAGTATCAGCCGAGCATGGACGATTTCAACGGTCTGAGCTTCTTCGCCCGGGCGGCCGGCGGCAGTGAAGACAATGAATACGTACTGGGTGGCGTGCGCTACAGCTTTGGCGAGTCGCCATCACTGATCCATCGTGACCGTGGCAACCCTGGTGCGACAGCGCTGGATCGTCTGTCACCAACCTTCCAGTCACTGCACTATAAATAATCGCTAACCGCTTTCCGG
>CAZFUS010000090.1:5031-9786 GCA_964522485.1 uncultured Enterobacteriaceae bacterium
AATGACAGCCGGCACCTGCCTCTGTTTATTCAACCAGTATCTCATCAACAGCTTCGGTCAGTCCGGCACTGCCAAACTGTAATTCGGCCAGCCGCGCATAGAGCCCTTCCTGCTTAAGCAGTTCCTCGTGCTTACCCATGGCGACAATGCGGCCGTGGTCCATCACGACAATACGGTCGGCTTTCAGTACGGTGGCGAGCCGGTGGGCGATGACCAGTGTCGTGCGATCATTCAGCAGGTTCTCCAGCGCTTTCTGCACCAGGCGCTCGCTCTCCGCATCGAGTGCGCTGGTCGCCTCATCGAGTAACAGTATCGGCGGGTTCTTGAGCACGGCACGGGCGATGGCGATACGCTGCTGCTGACCGCCGGACAGCCGCAGGCCGCGTTCACCCAGAAAAGTCTGCCAGCCCTCGGGCTGGCGTTCGATAAATTCGTCGGCCTGGGCGGCACGCGCCGCCGCCCTCACGGCTTCGTCATCGGCCGCCGGCCAGCCGATACGGATATTTTCCAGGGCGTTGTCGGCAAAGATCACCGTTTCCTGCGGCACGATGCCGATGCGCGCACGTACCGCCTCCGGCCTTGCCCGGGCAATGTCGACACCGTCGAGCCGGATGCGGCCGGAAGCCGGATCGTAGAACCGCAGCAACAGCTGGAAAACGGTACTCTTGCCGGCGCCGGACGGTCCGACCAGGGCCACGGTCTCGCCCGGCTCGATGGTCAGCGAAAAATCCTGCAGGGCCGGCTGTTGCGGCCGCGAGGGATAATGAAACGCAACCTGATCGAATGCGATATGACCACGTCCGTCTTCAGGCAGATCCAGCGGCACGGCTGGAGCATGCACATCGGGTTCAGTCTCGAGCAGCTCCATAAGACGCTCGGTGGCGCCGGCGGCCCGCTGCAGTTCGCCCCAGATATCGGACAACGCGGCGGTACTGCCGGCCACCAGAATAGCGTAGAGCAGGAACTGGCCGAGTTCGCCGCCTGTCATCCGCCCGGCGATGACATCATGCGCGCCGACCCAGAGCACGAACACGATCGAGCCGAATACAATCGTGATGGCGATCGCCGTCAACCAGGCCCGCGTGCGTATGCGTTTCCGCGCCACATCGAACGATCGTTCGACGGCGTGCGTGAAACGCCGACCCTGCAGCGTTTCCAGGGTAAAAGCCTGGACTATGCGTATGGCGTTCAGTGTTTCGCCGGCGATGCCGCTGGAATCGGCAATGAGATCCTGACTGGCGCGCGACAGTTTCCTCAGCTTGCGGCCGAAATACAGAATCGGGCCGACCACGACAGGCACCAGGATGAGGATCATGCCCGTCAACCTGGGGCTGGTGATGACCAGCAACACCAGCCCGCCGATCAGCGTCACCGTGCTGCGCAGGGCCACCGACAGACTGCTGCCGACGACCGACTGAATCAGGGTGGTGTCAGTCGTCAGGCGCGACAGCACCTCGCCGGTCCGGGTGACTTCATAAAATGTCGGGCTGAGCCGCAGAACATGGTCATAAACGCTGGCGCGGATATCCGCGACCACGCGCTCACCCAGCCACGACACCAGATAAAAGCGCACCGCCGAAAACACGGCCAGCAACGCGGCGAGCACAAACAGCGCCAGGAAATACTGGTTAATGGAAGCAACCTGTTCGCTGGACAGACCCTGGTCAATCACCTGCCGCACTGCGGCCGGCATTGTCAGCGTCGCGCCGGCGGCCGCCAGCAGCGCTATCAGCGCACAGGCAATGCGCCAGCGATACGGCCGCAAAAACGGCAGCAACCGTCTGAGCGAGCCCAGATCACGGCTGCGTTCACGGCTCAGCATGGCGGCATCAACGGGACTCATGAATCCGGGACTCACCGGGAGGTTAAAAGCGCAAGTTTAACCTTTCACCGTTGCCCGCACCAATGCAGGTGCACCCTGTCAACGCGAGCCATCTTATATTCCTGGCATGAATCCGGCAGACTATGAACGCCTTTGATGCGTTTTAAGGAGTCCCATTGTGGAATTCGCTGCCGACCTGGGTTTGTTCATTGCCAAGATTGCCGTCGTACTGATCAGCGTCGCTATCGTAATGGCTGCTGTCATTTTCATCATGATGCGTTCAAGGATGGCCGGCGAGGAACATCTTGAAGTCAAGAATCTGAATCGCAAATACCAGCATATGGCACTGGTGCTCAAACAGGCCATACTGCCACGCCGGGCTTTCAGACAGTTTATGAAGCAGAGTCGGGAAGCCCATAAGAAACGCAAGGGCCCGTCAAGGCAGCGTGTCTTTGTCATCGATTTCTACGGCGATATCCGCGCCAGCAAAGTCGCGTCACTGCGCGAGGAAATCAGCGCCATCCTGCAGATCGCCGAAGACGGTGATGAGGTGGTGGTACTTCTGGAAAGCGGCGGCGGCACCGTGCATGGCTATGGGCTGGCGGCGTCGCAGCTCAAACGCGTACGCGACCGTGGCATTCGCCTCACGGTCGCCATCGACAAGCTGGCCGCCAGCGGTGGCTACATGATGGCCTGCGTCGCCAGCCATATCATGGCAGCGCCGTTCGCGATCATCGGCTCCATCGGCGTACTCGGCCAGCTGCCCAACTTCCATCGCCTGCTGAAGCGCCACGATATCGACTTCGAACAGATCACCGCAGGGGAGTATAAACGCACCCTGACACTGTTCGGCGAGAATACCGATCAGGATCGGGAACGTTTCCGGGCAGAGATCGAGACCACCCATCAACTGTTCAAGGAATTCGTAAAAACCAATCGTCCGCAGCTCGAAATCGACAGCATCGCGACCGGTGAGCACTGGTATGGCAGCCGCGCCCTCGATCTCAAACTGGTCGACGAGCTGAAAACCAGCGATGATTATCTTACGGAAACCGCCCAGTCGGCCGATGTCCTGCAGGTTACCTATGTACGCAGGAAACCCCTGCTGGAAAAGCTGTTCGGGCCGAAGCTGCAGCAGTTGATAGACGACCGGCTGTCATCCTGATATTCAGCAGCCCGTCGATTTTTCCTGTTCAGACACTTGCACATAACCAGCTGATAGACGACCAATGAGAAGCCTGATTAACCGTTCCCGGGCCTGTCGTGACAGCGGCACTGATACACGTGAGCAGCAGCGCGATCGGCGGGCAGATGAGTACATCGAGGAACTCAAGCGCCGCTGTGCGACCAGTCGCTGGAATCTGCTGCGTGCTGATTTTTCCCGGCGCCGAAATCACGATAAAGAGGATTGACCCACCCGCCCATGCAACCCGGCTGCGCTACAGCCAATCAGCCTGAGTTCAGCAGCCGGGCGACTTTACATACGACAATGTGCGGCGCAAACCGCACCGGGGCAATCAACAGTTTGTTCCTGAATCCCGGTATCATCACGACTGGCATCTATAGCTAATCCGTCGGGGGATCCGGAAAAGCCGCTACCGCGGGCTCAGCCGGCAAACGCCTTTTTAACTTCCTCGGCAATGATGCCTATGCCACGCCGGACTGCCTCCGGAGACTGGGCATAGGTCACGCGGATGCATTCATGCATATGCCGCCAGTCCGGTTCCAGTCCCGGAAAGAAATGATGGCCGGCAATCACCAGTACCCCGCGCGCCTTGAGCCGGCGATAAAGTTCATTACAGCTGATGGGCAGGCCCGGGAACCACAACCATAGAAAGATTGCGCCCTCGGCGACATGGATGAAGTAGTCGACACCGTCCAGTGCCTGATCCAGCCACTCGATCGCCTGTTCGGAACGCTGGCGGTAATACGGGTTTATCACTTCCCGGCTGAGCTGGATGATTTCGCCCGAGGCAACCAGTTCTTCGGTCAGCGCCGGACCAATACTGCCGTTGGCAAGCTGCAGAATGGCGTTCATGCCGGTGACGGCCTGAATGACTGGCTCCGCGGCAACGACGATACCGGTGCGCACGCCGGGCAGGCCCAGTTTCGACAGGCTCATGCAGAGAATGATCTGTTCTGACCAGACCAGTGAAGCTTCCGTAAAAATAATATCCGGAAACGGCTGACCGTAAGCGTTATCGATGATCAGGGGCACGTCATGTTCGCGCGCCAGCTGATGCAGGCGATCGATCTCACCGTCCGTGAGAACATTACCGGTTGGATTGGTCGGCCGCGATACACAGATGGCGCCGATTCCATCATCCACTTTCAGCTCGGCAAGATTGACATGATACTTGAAACGATGATCGCCGATAAACTCAATGGTCGGGCGCATCGAGCGAAACAGTGGCTGGCTGATGCCGACATCACTGTAACCGATGTATTCCGGTGTGACCGGTAACAGGATGCGACGGCGCCTGCCATCGGCGAAATCGCCGCCAAACAGATTGAACAGCATGAAAAATGCCGCCTGACTGCCGGCGGTCAGGGCAATGTTCCGCGGCCCTATATCCCAGCCATATTCCCCTCTCAGCAGGTTTGCCAGGGCCTGAATGAAGCGCTGCTCGCCCTGTGGTGAATCATAGTTGCCGATAACCTGGGCAAAGCGCTCCGGATCATCCAGAATCGCCTGCATGCGCCGGCGCAGAGGATCGTACACCTGCGGAATATGCGCCGGATTGCCACCGCCCAGCATCATGATGTCTTCACCGCCACCCGCCATGGCCTGGCCCAAATCCCGCATCAACTGCAGGATCCCTGCACTGCCCATGAAGCGTTCGGAGAAAGAAGAGAAGTGCATGTAGGACTTATAGTCTATAGCTTACAGGTAATGAAGCGACTCTCGTGCCTCTTTGATCGTGAAGCGCGAA
>CAZFUS010000091.1:0-9779 GCA_964522485.1 uncultured Enterobacteriaceae bacterium
AGCCGGCCGCGGTGCGCCATGCCGATCACGATTTCCTGCAGAGGCGTTGCACCGCTGCGCTGGAGTATGTTGTCGAGCATCGGGACCAGACTTTCACAGCCTTCAATAGAAAAGCGTTTCTGGCCGACATACTTATTGTGCAGATATTCTTCCATCGTGTTGGCGGCGATCAGGCGATCAAGAATGTGCAGCTTTTCCCCGGCGCTGTACTGTGGCCGGGCCTGACAGCTCTCGAGTCGCTGCTGAGTCCAGCGCTTCTGCTCGGTTTCATTGATGTGCATATATTCCGCGCCAATGGTGCTGCAGTAGGTGGCGCGGACAATGTTCAGGATCTCGCGCAGTGGCAGCTGGGCAGGTGCGACCAGCGAGCCCGTATTGAAAGTGGTGTCGAGATCCGCCTCTGACAGTCCATGAAAGGCCGGATCGAGTTCCGGTACGTCAGGCCGCTGATACTGTTTCAGCGGATCCAGCTCGGCCTGGCGGTGGCCGCGGAAGCGATAGGCGTTGATAAGCTGCAGGACGGAGACCTGTTTCTGGGCCGGTACGGCGGCCTCCGCAGGCATTTGTGCGGATATGCGCCGGGTACGTGCCAGTTCCAGGAATTTCCTGCGCACCGGGCCGTGCGGCATGTCGACGGCCGGCCCCTGGCCATTGCTGCGCAGAGACTCAAAATACTGGCGCCAGTCGCCGGGGACACTGTCGGGATCCTGGAGATACGACTCGTACAGGCCCTCAATGAAGCCGGCATTCGCGCTGTAAAGGCAGGAAGAAGTTGAAAAATTATCCATAAGCGGGTGTTTCCGGATGTGAATACGTCGTCATCGGGCCGGCAACATCTGTCGGGCAGCCGTCCGGACGGATTACCGGCACCGGTCTGACTCCAGGTCTCTGCGCTAGTTCTAGTCTAGTCATTTCTGTCGCCAGGGCGGGGCCGGAACCGACGGATTCGGCTCAGACCCGGCTGCGTCTTGCCGCATTGCATCAATCAAATGTATTCTAATTGGAATAACAACATCAAGCCTGATTACAGGCCCCCATAATCCTCGCAGGGAGATTCTCGATGGCTGACACTGTCACTATTATCGATAACAGCACGGGCAACAAGATGGAATGTCCGGTTCTTAAGGGTGTTTACGGCACGCCGGTTATCGATACCAAAGAATTGTACAAAGAACTGGGCATGTTCACGTTTGACCCCGGTTTCGTGAACACCGCCGCATGCCGCAGCGCCATTACCTATCTCGACGGCGAAAATGGTGTACTCATGCACCGCGGCTACCCCATCGAGCAGTTGGCCGAGCATAGTACCTATCTCGAGGTCTGCTATCTGCTGCTTTACGGTGAGCTGCCCACCCGGGAGGAGATGGCCGGCTTCAAGGACAAGCTGAACCGGCGGTCGCTCATCCATGAACACCTGGATCGCTTTTACACCGGTTACCGTTACGACGCTCATCCCATGTCGATCATGGTGGGTGTCACCGGCGCCTTGTCGTCCTACTATCATGAGGCCCTGGATATTCAGGATCCGGAAGATCGCGAGCTGACGGCGCACCGGGTGATCGCCAAGATGCCGATCCTGGCAGCGCACTGTTACAAGTATGCCTCCGGCCATCCGTTTGTACATCCTCGTTATGAACTCAGCTATGTTGAGAATCTGCTGAATATGATATTTGCTGTGCCGCATCGGCCGTATGAACCCAGCCCGGTGGCGGTCCGGGCGCTGGATCAGATGCTGATCCTGCATGCCGATCACGAACAGAACGCCAGCACCTCGACCGTGCGTCTGGCCGGCAGCGCCGAGGCAAATCCGTTCGCCTGCATCTCGGCCGGCATCGCCACTCTCTGGGGCCGCGCCCACGGCGGAGCGAACGAGGCGGTGATTCACATGCTGCGAGAAATCGAACGGCCCGAGAACATCGATCAGTACATCGCCAAGGCCAAGGACAAGGACGATCCCTTCCGACTCATGGACTTCGGTCACCGGGTCTACAAGAATTACGATCCCCGGGCGAAGATCATCCGCCAGTCCTGTCATGACCTGCTGAATGAAATGGAGACCGTCAATCAGCCCATGTTCGAGACGGCGATGCGGCTGGAAGAAATTGCCCTCAGGGACGAATATTTCATTGAACGCAAACTTTATCCGAATGTCGACTTTTATTCCGGCATCATTCTGCAGGCATTGAATATTCCGCTGTCCATGTTTACCGTACTGTTTGCGGTGGCCCGTTCAGCCGGCTGGATTTCACAGTGGCTGGAAATGATGGAGGATCCGGATTTCCGTATCGGCCGGCCGCGTCAGCTCTACAGCGGTGCGAAACAGCGCGACTACGTGCCCATCGAGAAGCGGGGTTGAGGTGATTCGGCCGGATACCTGTGTGCAGTCAAGCAAAAACTAATACCGAGGAGAAGTGATGAAACAGCCTGTCCGTATTGCTGTTACCGGTGCCGCCGGGCAGATTGGTTATGCGCTGTTATTCCGGATTGCCGCCGGCGAAATGCTGGGCCCGGATCAGCCCGTGATTCTGCAACTGCTGGAGATCCCGGACGCCGTCAAGGCAGTGGAGGGCGTGATGATGGAACTGGAGGACTGCGCGTTTCCCACGCTGGCCGGCATCAGTGTCAGCAGCGATGCCAAGACGGCTTTCAGGGATGCTGAATATGTATTCCTGGTTGGTGCCAAGCCGCGCGGTCCGGGCATGGAACGCAAGGATTTATTGCAGGGCAATGCCAGGATTTTTATCGAACAGGGCCGCGCTCTGAATGAAGTCGCCGGTAACAACATCCGGGTGCTGGTGGTCGGCAATCCGGCTAATACCAACGCCTGGATCACCACCCAGACCGCCTGCGATATCGAATCCTGGCGGATTACCGCGATGACCCGCCTGGACCATAACCGGGCGCTGGCACAAATCGCAAACAAGACCCAGTCACCGGTAACCGCCATCAAGCAGTTCTGCATCTGGGGCAATCATTCAGGCACTCAGTATCCGGATATCAGTCATACCACCGTTAATGGCAAGCCGGTCAAAGAACTTGTGGATCGTGACTGGATCGAGCAGACATTCATCCCGGACGTCGCCCAGCGCGGCGCAGCGATTATCCAGGCGCGAGGCGCTTCAAGTGCCGCTTCCGCGGCAAACGCCGCGCTGGAGCATATGCGCGACTGGGCCATCGGCAAATCTTCCGACTGGCTGAGCATGGCGGTGCCATCGGATGGCAGTTACGACATTCCGGAGGGGATCGTATATTCGTATCCGGTCCACGTTGGTGCCGGTCATTACACCATCGCCCAGGGCATCACTATCGACGAATTCAGCCGTGGCCGCATGCAGGCAACGCTGAAGGAACTGGAAGAAGAACGTGACGCGGTCAAGGGAATGATTGGTAGTTGATAGAGGATAGAGGATAGAGGATAGAAGTGGTGTTCTACCCTTTATTCACTATTTTCTATCATCCCGTCAGCGCAGGCTGATGATCGGCCAATTCCGCTCCTCAGCCGTCTTACGCAATATCTCGTCCGGATCGACCGCGACCGGATGATCGACCTGTTCCAATAACGGGATATCGTTGTGCGAGTCACTGTAGAACCATTGCTCGCAGGATGTCTCGCCGCGCGCCTTAAGCCAGTCATGCATGCGTTGTACCTTGCCTTCGCGATAACTCGGTACGCCTTCTACCTCGCCGGTATAACGGTCGCCGCGCCTTGCCGGCTCGGTTGCAATCAGGTTTTCGATACCGAATGCTGCGGCGATGGGTTCAGTGAGAAAGCGGTTGGTGGCGGTAATAATGAGCAGCATATGCCCTTGTCGGCGATGATCCTCGACCAAGTCGTGTGCCCTGGGCAATAAAATGGGACGGATTTTGGTTTCGATATAGTCACTGCGCCAGCGTCTCAGATCGGCCGGGTCGTTGTCGGCTAAAGGCTTGAGCTGGAAGCGCAGGAAATCATCGATATTCAGGCAGCCGGCCCGGTAATCATCGTAATATTGCTGGTGGACCTGCCGGTGACCCTGGCTGTCGATGAGGCCGTGTTCACACAGATATTCCCCCCAAAGGTAGTCGCTGTCGCCCCCTATCAGCGTATTATCAAGATCAAAAATGGCCAGACGCATAAGAGTGGTTAGTTGAAAATTTTCAGGGATGCGTAGTCTAGGGCAAGCGGAACGGCCAGTAAATCAAATGGTTACTTGCCGGTTGGGCAGGGGTATGGAAAAATCCTAGTATAGTTTCGGGTGTCCGCTCCTGACACGGGAGCGCACACCGCAGGTAATCATTTAATATAGTCATGTGCTTTGGTTTTACGGAAATTGTACTCAACTCAGCACTGACGGATGCAGGTCATGATTGACGCCGAAGGCTATCGTCACAACGTGGGCATCGTGCTCAGCAATGTATTCGGCCAGGTACTCTGGGCGAAACGCATTGGTATGGACGCCTGGCAGTTTCCGCAGGGTGGTATCCGCCGCAATGAAGATCCGGAAGCGGCCATGTACCGGGAACTACGCGAGGAACTCGGGCTTGAGCCCGGTGATGTGAAAATCATAACGAGTACCAAGAACTGGCTGCACTACCGTTTACCCAAACGCTTCATCCGTCACAACTCGGAACCGGTCTGTATCGGGCAGAAGCAGATATGGTTCATGCTATTGTTGACCGCTGACGACAACAAGGTGGATCTAGCCTATTCCAGCAAACCGGAGTTCGATCACTGGATGTGGGTCAATTACTGGAAACCGGTCAGCGAGGTAGTGGCTTTCAAGCAGGACGTCTATCGCAAGGCGCTGGAAGAACTGGCGCCATTCATAATGCCCTGGCTGCGAGCCGGCGGTAATCAGCGCCTGTTCTGATATTCTCCTGGATGGCTGCAGTTCGTTCAGTTATTCAGCGCCGTTGCCATTACCTTCAGAGTCTGGTTCAGCCTGCTTCTGGGCCGCCATAAACATGGCCTGTTTTAGCGCTTCTCCAGCCGAGCGATTCTTGACTGATTCGACATAGTGCTTGCGGAAATTCGGATCGAAATTCTGGTTTTCCATTGCCTGGTCGAATTCGGCGAGCGTTGGCTTGCACTGTTCCATCGCCGCGTCAGTCAATGCACGCGGATCGCCAATTTTGGCGTCGAGTTCCGACATCTGTTCGGACAGGCAGGATCGGTAATCGGCCACTCCTTCCGAGACAATAGTCCGATCTTCGGCGGTCATGTTGGCAGGCGTTTTATACTCGGTCTCTTCCCCCTGACTAACGGGACTCGATAACAAACAGATCGTGGTGATCAGAATTCTCGTTGCCGACATGGCGGATCATTCTCCGTCTTTGGTTTCAGACTCTACAAATTGAGCACGTACGATTTCCCAGGTCTGCTCGCGGCCATCCAGTATCTCACAGCCAAGCTTCTGGCCTTCATCTCCGGGCTTGATGACATCTTGAATCAGGCTGGCCTGACGCAGACCGCCGAGCAACCGTATCATCCGGTATTCGATGGTTTTGCCTGGATGGGTGTTGCGCAGCATGCGCATATCGCCGCGTCGCAATCCCTGGCAGCGACCGCTGAATTCCTTGTAAATCTCCAGATAAGCGCGGGGCTCGCCGGCGTCTGCCGCCCCGTTGTTGTCAGACTGGTCGTCCGCCGGGGCGGGCAGCGATCCGGCTCCGAGCAGGAACATGAGTAGAGTGCAGTATAAGTATTTCATTAGTTTGTCATTAGTTGGTGACTGCAGAATGAGACCCGCAACAGATGTAACAGTTGCATGGGCTGCATTAGGCTGTAGCAGGTTCAGTCGAGCAGGCTGCGCAACATCCAGGCATTCTTTTCATGCACCTGCATACGCTGGGTCAGCAGGTCGGCAGAAGGTTCGTCGTGCGCTTCTTCCGCCAGGGGAAAAATCTCGCGCGCCGTTCGCACCACGGTCTCCTGACCAATCACCAGGTTTTTGATCATGTCCTTGGCATTGGGCGGATCGCCAGTTTCTTCCTTGATGGAAGAAAGTTTGGCGAATGCCTTGTAGGAGCCGGGTGCGGGAAAACCCAGCGCCCGGATGCGCTCGGCGATTTCATCCACCGCGGTGGCCAGCTCGGTATACTCTTCTTCAAACAGTGTGTGCAGAGTCGTGAACATCGGCCCGGTGACATTCCAGTGATAATTATGCGTTTTCAGATACAGGGTGTAGGAATCGGCCAGCAAGCGCGACAAGCCATCTGCGATTGATTGCCGACTCTTTTCGTTGATGCCGATATCAATTTTCATGATGATTCTCCAGATGCTGCAGAATAGATGGATGAAAGTGTATACGAGCAGTAATCATATGTATAAATGATTGTTTTTATGTAGATAATAAATTATGACTATTCTTACTTATAAGCCTGACCCTTGAGTCTGTAAGCGCACCGTGGCGAAGCTGACGACGGAATCCGTGCATGAGTACAGGGCGTTCGGTATGCTGTCGCGGTTTCTCCAGTCCTGTGAACCATGCTTAACGTGCTAGGCACACTGTTTCGAGAATTCCTGTCCATCTGTCTGCTGAAACGCGCTCCTCAGGATCTCCCCGCTTCCTATGAACTGGCCGGTATCACCATCCTGGCCTACGGCTGCGCCAGCCTGATCATGGCACACGGCAATATGGGCTGGCCGGCATCGCTGGCGGTCGCTGTAACTGAAACCGCTTTCATGTGCGGTGTCAGCTTTGTATTGCTGCGTATCAGCGGGCATCCCGCGCGTTGGTTGCAGACTGTCACCGCCATGGCCGGCACGAATGTCATTCTCGTACTGTTTGCTTTGCCCCTGATGCTGTGGCTGTTGAATGCCCAGAGTCAGGACATGGCGGCAGAAGTGCCGTCGTTGCTGTTTCTGGCACTGGTATTATGGAATATCGTCATCCTGGCACACATCTTTCGCCACGCACTCTCGGTGCATTACGTCGGCGGTATGCTGGTGGCACTGGGCTATTTCTGGCTGTCGCTGTTGCTCATGGGATGGCTGTTACCGGGGACGGAACCAGCCTGATGCACATTCACATTCTCGGTATCTGCGGCACGTTCATGGGTGGGCTCGCGCTCCTGGCGCGTGAACTCGGCGTGAGGGTGACCGGTTCCGACAGTCACGTTTACCCGCCGATGAGTACCCAGCTGGAAGCGGCGGGCATTACGCTGCATGAAGGCTACGACCCCGCGCCGCTGGAGGCGGCTCCGGATCAGGTCATCATCGGCAATGCTCTGTCACGCGGTAATCCGGCCGTCGAGTATGTTCTGGACCGGGGTCTGGCCTTTCATTCCGGACCGCAGTGGCTGGCCGAGCACGTCCTCCATGGCCGGCACGTGCTCGCGGTGTCCGGAACGCATGGCAAGACCACGACCAGCAGCATGCTGGCTTGGCTGCTGGAATCCGCCGGACTCAAGCCCGGTTTTCTTATTGGTGGTGTGCCGCTGGATTTCAGCGTGTCCGCAAGACTCGGCAACGGCCGTTGTTTCGTTATCGAGGCGGATGAATATGACAGCGCGTTTTTCGATAAGCGGTCCAAATTCATCCACTACCGTCCCCAGAGCCTCGTCATTAATAATATTGAGTTCGATCATGCAGACATCTTCCGCGATCTTGAAGATATCAAGCGCCAATTCCACCATCTGGTGCGAACCGTGCCGGGCGGCGGCCGGATCCTGGTCCGGGCCGGCGATATCAACATTCAGGCCGTGCTGGACCGTGGTTGCTGGACGCCGGTGAGCCGCTTCGGTCTGAGCGCAGCCGACTGGCAGGGACGTCTGTCACTGGCCGACGGCAGCGTTTTCGCCATCGACTATCAGGGCACGGAGCAGGGTGAAGTCAGCTGGGGTCTGCTCGGCGAGCACAATGTCGAAAACGCGCTGGCCGCCGTGGCGGCTGCAGCCGGCGTGGGAGTGAAGCCGGTTGATGCCTGCAGCGCACTCAGCCGTTTCCGGGGCATCAAGCGGCGGCTGGAAAAACTCGGCGAAATCGCCGGTGTGACGTTGTACGATGACTTTGCCCACCACCCCACCGCGATTGGCGCCACGCTGACAGCGATGCGTCGGAGAGTCGGAAAAGCGCGGATCATCGCCGTTCTGGAACCGCGCTCGAACACCATGAAGCTCGGGGTCCACAAGCAGGAACTGGCGGCGTCGCTCGAGGCGGCCGATGCCATGTACCTGTATCAGCCGGCGGATCTCGACTGGAGCCTGAGCGAGGTCATGGCCGGGTTCGGTGAGCGCTGCACTATCCATGGCACTACCGAAGCGATTATCGAGGCGGTTGCGACGGCGGCACGACCGGGTGACCATGTGCTCATCATGAGCAACGGCGGATTTGAAGGAATCCACCACCGTCTGGCGCAGCGGCTTGAACAGGCATGACCCGGCTGTCGCTGTTCCCGCTCGGCACGGTGCTGTTTCCCGACGGCCGGCTGGGTCTGCGGGTGTTCGAACCGCGTTACCTGGATATGGTCAGCCGCTGCCTGCGCGAGGACGGTACGTTCGGCATCTGTCTGATCCGGGATGGCAGCGAAGTTGGCGCGGCCGCACGGCCGCACGCGGTTGGTACTGAAGCGCATATCGTCGATTGGGATCGGGATGATGACGGCCTGCTGGGGCTGACTGTGCGCGGCCAGCGGCGTTTCCGCATCACGACCACCGAAGTACAGCCGGATAATCTGCTGCTCGCCGATGTCGAGTGGCTGGAAGAGCCGGTGACGGCGTTGCCCGGGGAATATACGCCGCTGGCCGATCTGCTCTGGCAACTGTTGCAGCAGGTGGAGCCGGACCGGGCCAACGAGGGAGAGCGCTTCAGCGAGGCTGCCTGGGTCGGTTTCCGGTTGGCTGAATGTCTGCCGCTGCAGCCCGAGCAGTCGCAGGCACTGCTGGCGCAGGATGATCCGATCATGCGGCTGCAGGCACTGGCTGCGGTGATCCGTGCGATAGAGACCTCGGGCGGCGAATGACAGCGGCTAGTACAGTGCGGTATCCGCCGGTTCTTCAATGACGGGATTACTGAGCCGGCCGATACCCTCGACTGCTACCGTCACGGTGTCACCTGGCCTCAAATAGCCCCGCGGTTCCATCTTGACGCCGACGCCACTGCTTGTGCCCGTGGCGATTATGTCGCCGGGTTCCAGCGTCATCACCGTCGACAGGTATTCCACCAGTGCATAGCAGTCGAAAATCAGATGCCGGGTATTGGTGGACTGGCGCAGTTCATCATTAACCCAGGTATTCACGTCCAGGACGTGCGGATCGCCGAGTTCATCCGGCGTGACCAGCCAGGGTCCGATGGGGCCATGAGTATCAAAGGATTTGCCAAGCGTCCAGGTGTGGGAGCGCATCTGCCAGTCGCGCACCGAGACATCGTTGACGGCGAGATAACCGCCGATAACCCTCGCGGCCTGATCGCGCGGAACATGGCGGCAGCGTCGGCCGATAACCACGCCGAGTTCACCCTCATAGTCCAGCTTTTCCGAAACACGCGGTCGCTGAATGGCGGCACCGGGGCCGATCACACAGCTCGATTGCTTGTTGAAGAAGGTTGGATATTCCGGCTGGTCGAGCCCGGTTTCCTGGATATGATCCGCGTAATTGAGACTGACGCCGAAGAACTTCTGCGGCCGCAGAACGGGTGCCTCGAGGCGGATGGTGTCAAGCGGCCGCCGTCTGCCGCCTGACTGGACCAGGCTTAGCAAACGTGCGCGGGCATCGGTACCAGCGGCCAGAAAATCCTCCATCCGGCCAGGCAGTGAAGTATCGGCCGCAACCACCTCATCGCCATCGATGACGCCAAGCTG
>CAZFUS010000092.1:0-9584 GCA_964522485.1 uncultured Enterobacteriaceae bacterium
TGTATCGCATGATGAAGGAAGGCACGCTGAATTTTCCGGCCATCAATGTCAACGATTCGGTCACCAAGTCCAAGTTCGACAATCTCTACGGCTGCCGCGAGTCGCTCGTGGACGGTATCAAGCGCGCCACCGATGTGATGATAGCCGGCAAGATAGCCGTTGTTGCCGGCTACGGTGATGTCGGCAAGGGTTCGGCGCAGTCCCTGCGGGGTCTTGGCGCCAATGTCTGGGTGACCGAGATCGATCCGATCTGCGCTTTGCAGGCTGCAATGGAAGGTTTTCGCATCGTCACCATGGAAGAGGCCTGTGACAAGGCAGACATCTTCGTGACTGCCACTGGTAATTACAACGTGATTACCTACGATTACATGGCGAAAATGAAAGACCAGGCCATTGTTTGCAACATCGGTCATTTTGATAACGAGATCGACGTTGCCACGCTGGAGAAGAAATGCAAGTGGGATAACATCAAGGACCAGGTGGATCACGTCATCTTTGAAGATGGCAAGCGCATCATCCTGCTGGCCCGCGGCCGCCTGGTGAATCTGGGCTGTGCCACCGGTCATCCGTCTTTCGTGATGTCGAACAGCTTCACCAACCAGACGCTGGCGCAGATTGAGCTCTGGAATAACGACGGCAAGTATGAAAACAAGGTTTACATGCTGCCGAAGAAGCTGGACGAAAAGGTTGCGGAACTGCATCTGAAGAAGATCAACGCCAATCTCACCAAGCTGACGAAAGAACAGGCGGACTACATCGGCGTTAATGTCGACGGTCCGTACAAGCCGGAGCATTATCGCTACTAAATCGTGAACCGTGATACGTAATACGTGAGAGTGCCTGCCGGTTGTCCGGCAGGCACTCTCATATCTGTTTCGAAATACGTTGCACGAGGAACGAGGCACAAATAGATGAAGAGCCAGAAAAAATTTAAACCTACATACAGCTTCGAGTTTTTTCCGCCGCGAACACCGGAAGCCGCCGGTAAACTGCAGACAACGCAGGAGCGTCTGGCAAAACTGAACCCGGATTTCTTCTCGGTCACTTTCGGCGCCGGTGGCAGCACGCGTGACCGGACACTGGAAACGGTGCTGGATATCCGCGAGAAAACAGGTATCGAAGGTGTTCCTCATATTTCCTGTATCGGTTATGGAACCGAACACATCAAGGAAATCCTGGACCATTACAGGGAAAAGGACATCAAGAGCCTGGTTGTATTGCGTGGTGACATGCCCTCCGGGACCTCCGGCATGGGCGGCCCGTTGCGCTATGCTAACGAGCTGGTCGAGTTCATCCGCCGGGAATATGGTGACTATTACCATATAGAAGTTGCCGCGTATCCCGAGGTCCATCCACAGGCGCCCAGCACGAGACATGACCTGCAGAACTTCAAACGCAAAGTCGATGCCGGTGCCGATGGCGCTATAACCCAGTATTTCTATAATGCGGAAGCCTATTTCCGCTTTGTTGATGACTGTGAAAAGCTGGGTATTGATATTCCCATCGTGCCGGGTGTTATGCCCATTATTAACTGCACACAACTGGTCCGGTTCTCCGAGGCCTGCGGCGCGGAGATACCACGCTTCATTCTGAAACGCCTGCGTGACTTTGGCGATGACCGGGTCGCGATACGCGAATTTGGCATTGATGTCGCAACCCAGCTGGCCGAGACGCTGCTGGAAGGCGGTGCATCGGGTATGCATATTTATACCCTGAATCAGGCTGAAGCCTCTGAAGCGATTCTCAAGAATCTGGGGCTCGACAAGGAACGCAGTCAACAGAACAACAAAAAAGTCGCCAAGGCAGGCTGATAAAACCCATTATCGGGCGGGGGCTGTCCTGCGCTGTGTAGTATTCGGGGATGTATCCGCTCTTTAGTCCCTCTCCCTTACCATTGTTGCCGCTGTCAACAGCGGGGTGTAATGTTGCCGTTGGTTATGCAAACAACCAGGACAGGCCAAGGCAATGCAAACTGGCAGTGAAGCGGTGGATCAGTCGCCGTCGACAGGCAAGCCGGGTTTGCTGCTGGTGGATGACGACCCGCTGATTGTTGAATCCCTGGCGCTGGCGCTGGCCGGAAATTACGCTGTTCACACTGCGTCCGGCCGCAGTCAGAGCAAGAAGCTGTTGCAGTCGCTTGAAGCCCAGCCCGTTCTGGCACTGGTTGATCTCGGATTGCCGCCCACACCGCACGAGCCCGACGAAGGCTTTGCACTGATCAACGAACTGCTGGCTTTTAACCGGCAGATCCGCATTCTGGTGTTGTCAGGCCAGAGCGAACGCGACAACATCCAGCATGCCTTGACTTTGGGTGCGGTCGATTTTATTCCCAAGCCTTGTGACATCAGCCTGCTCAAGGCACGCCTGCAGCATCAGATCATATTGCTGGAGGCGGAGCAGGAAGCCGAGTCGCGAGCTTCGCCGGATGACAGCGCATTGCTGGGCGAGAGTTCGCCCATGCGCACCCTGCGTGATTTGATCACACAGTTTGCAGCATCTCCGTTTCCGGTGCTCATTGAGGGGGAGTCGGGTAGCGGCAAGGAACTGGTCGCACGGCAACTACACGCCGAAAGCAGCCGGGCCGAGGAGCCATTTCTGACTATTAACTGCGCTGCGTTTACACCAGAATTGCTGGAGGCGCAGTTGTTCGGCCATACCAAAGGCGCGTTCACCGGAGCGGCCAGCGCCCGCACAGGATTCTTCGAGGCCGCAGGCGAAGGCAGCCTGCTCCTGGATGAAATCGGTGAGTTACCATTCGACCTGCAGTCCAAACTGCTGCGGGTGCTGGAAAACGGCGAGTACTACCGTCTCGGCGAGACCCAGCCGAGCAAATCCCGGGCCCGGATCATAGCGGCGACCAATCGCGACCTGCGCGCCTCCGTGCGTGCCGGTGAATTCCGTCAGGATCTGTTTCATCGCCTGAGTGTCCTCACCATCAGCGTGCCGCCATTACGCCAGCGCGGTCGCGACTGTCTGGAACTGCTGAATCATTTCTGCCGTATATATGCACTGGATGCACGTCCGTTCCGGTTATCCACGGAGGCCGAGGCCGAACTGCTGAACTACACGTTCCCGGGCAACGTGCGTGAGCTACGCAATATCATCATACGACTGCTGACCAAGTATCCGGGTGCTACTATTAGCACCGCCCAGCTCCGCGCCGAGCTGGAAACCGCCGTTGTGGCGAGTGAAATGGCACAGAACCAGACCACGGTGGATTCTGTCGAGCGGGATTTGCTGAACGGCCACTTTGATCTGGATGTACGACTTAAAGAATGGGAACAACAGTATATCGATACGGCCATGCGTCTGAGTGAAGGCAATCTGAGCAAGGCGGCGCGGCTGCTGGGCATTAACCGTACCACGCTCTACAGCAGAATTCAGCGTCTCCCGAAGGATTAGCGAACATGTACTACCAGCATTTCGGTTTCAAAGCGCCGCCGTTCAAGATTACGCCGGATACGTCGCTGTTTTTTCCGGGCGGTAATCGTGGCGCAATACTGGAAGCCCTGAGTTATGCGGTTCGCAACGGTGAAGGCATCGTCAAGGTCGTCGGTGAGGTCGGCAGCGGCAAGACCATGCTGTGCCGCATGCTGGAGCTGGAGCTGCCATCGAATATCGAGATTGTATACCTCGGCAATCCGCGCGTATCACCGGAACACATTCTGCATGCCATCGCTTTTGAACTGAAACTGGCGATCCGGGATGAAGACAACCTGCTCCTGGTGCTGCAGAAAATCCAGGAATATCTTCTGGAGCGACATGCCGACAACCGACAGGTGGTCATGTTCGTCGAGGAAGCGCAGGCCATGCCGCTGGCGACCCTCGAAGAGATCCGCTTGCTCAGCAACCTCGAGACAAATCAGCACAAACTTTTACAAATCGTCCTGTTCGGTCAGCCGGAACTGGACGAGACGCTGGCCAAACCGCAGATACGCCAGCTCAAGGAACGGATCACCTATCATTTCAATCTCGAACCGTTGAAGCGCGGCGAAATACGCGATTATCTCATCGCACGACTGCGCAACTGTGGTTATCGTGGCCCAGGCCTGTTTACGGCGGGCGCACTTACGAAGATCACGCGCTATTCGAAGGGCTTGTTACGGCGCGTCAACATACTCGCCGATAAATCCCTGCTGGCGGCCTATGCCGACAGCAGTCGCCGGGTCGGCCGGCGTCATGTGAAGGCCGCGGCACGCGACAGCGACTTTAACAAGCCCTGGCTGCCCTGGTTATTATGGCCGGCGGTGCTGAGTCTTCTGGCCGCTGTCGGGGGATATATTTATTATTACAATGAGGTTGGGCTACCCTGGGAGCTGCACTCCGTCGCCTCACCGGCCGAGGCGCCGGTAACCACCGGCCGGGAAAGTTCCGGGCTCTCCGCGGAAGATGATTCGGCTGCCCCGTCCGACGCTGCGGCGGCCACCGGCAATGCGGATAAATCCGGCCAGGCGGCGCCTGTTCAGATGATCGAGTTCGATCTGCTGCCGCTCGCAGAGAGTTTTGCCCGGACCATTGATGTCGATGATACCGTCTGGCAGGTGAATAATAACGACGTGACCGCCATGACCAGGCCATACGCCGGTATTGTCGACCGCGCGCCAGAAACGACCGGTCTGAGCACAGATGAAGTGATTATTGCGAACGGCGTCACGAAACTGATGGCTCAGCAATTGCAAAAATTGCCACCTGAAGAAGTCTGGCTGGACGCACCCCTTACATCGGGTGTGCCTTGCGGGCGGTGTACGGCAATTATCTACAGACCTCTGCAGGCTATGGAAAAGCTATAATCATCCGGCCAAGCCGGGCTATAATGACACGCAATAAGCGTGCCGTATTGGGGGTGGAAGTGATTAGAAAGCGCGCAGGAAATACATGGCCTGGTCTGATTCTGGCCTTGTTACTCGGGGTGGGCGGATGCGCTGAAATAGAGCCCAAACCTTATGAACGTTCCGAAGGTCATCTCAAGCCGGATACCGACAGCGCTGCTGAAGCTGCCTCGATCCCGCCGGTTGTGAGCGAGGTGCCGGCGCTGCCGGAACCAGTACCGCCGGTGGCGCTGGAAAAATACACGGTGGTGGTTAACGAGGTGCCGGTCAAGGAGATTCTGTTCGCGCTGGCGCGCGATTCGGGGCTTAACGTGGATCTGTATCCCGGTGTCAGCGGCGAAGTCACCATGAACGCGGTTGACCAGACTCTGCCGCAGATTCTCGATCGCATCAGTCAGCAGGTCGACATCCGTTATGAATTCCGGGAAAACAACATCATCGTTACTCACGATGATCCCTTTTTCCGTGAATACCGGGTCAACTATGTGAATATGTCACGGGATACCGTGACGACCAACCAGCTCGCCACACAGATCAGCACTACCGGTTCAGCCGATGTATCCGGCACCGGTGGTCGCGGCGGCGCCAATACCAACAACTCCACCACCGATATCGAGAGCATATCCAACAACCGTTTCTGGCAGCGGCTGGTGGCCAATATCGCGGCGCTCATCGGCGAGCAGCAGAACATTCAGCAGGCCGGCCAGGGGGGAGACATTCCGAGAACGGCCAATGTCATCCCCAGTCCCGAAAGCGGCCTCATCAGCGTGCGCGCAACCGGCAAACAGCATGAGATGATACGCAAGCATATCGATCAGGTGATCGAGAATGCCCAGCGCCAGGTGCTGGTTCAGGCGACGATTGTGGAAGTCACTCTCAGCGATCAGTATCAGGCGGGTATCGACTGGTCGGCGCTCGACATCGCTGACAGTTCCATCAGTATCATTTCCGATACCTTGTCAACTGCCTTGCCTTCCCCTGTGCAGGGTGCCAATGCAGTGAGCTCATTTCTGGAGATCACCTACGACGGCACGGATGTCTCATCCCTGATCCGTTTCCTTGAAGAGTTTGGTAATACCAATGTTCTGTCCAGTCCGCAGGCCATGGTACTGAACAACCAGACTGCCATTCTGAAAGTCGTTGAAAATATCGTTTATTTTGAGATTGATTCAGAAGTCAGTCAGGGAACCCTGGGGGCCCAGCCGATTGTATCAGCGGACTCGGAAGTGCGTACGGTTCCCGTAGGTATTGTCATGTCTGTTACACCGCAGATCTCGGACTCGGGAGTTATTACGCTGAACGTGAGGCCGACGGTCTCCCGGGTTTCCCAGTTTGTGAATGATCCGGCAATCCAGTTATTGCAATCCAGCCAGTTCGGTAACGGCGGCGACGATATTCCACCCAATCTGGTTCCCCAGATCGAGGTCAGGGAGCTTGAGTCCATGCTGCGGCTGACCAGCGGCCAGACTGCAATCCTTGGCGGGTTGATGCAAAACACCGAGGTGGATGCACGTAACGCCATACCCGGTGTCTCGAGAATTCCTTTGGTCGGTAAGGCTTTCGAAAGTAAAACCAAGCAGTACCTGAAGCAGGAACTGGTCATCTTCTTGCGCCCTGTAGTAGTTAACGAACCGAACCTGGCGGCCGATCTCCAGGAGTACAAGCCATATCTGGAACAGCAATATATCGATCATCAGCGCCGGGCGCCCAGGAGTGAGTAGCCGTGAGTCTGTTAATGGATGCGCTGCGCAAGGCGGAACAGGAAAAGAAAGAGGCACTCAAGAAACGCCAGGAAGAGGAAGAAGCCGGGCAGGATGACGCTGTCAAGTCCGCTGAAAACAGCTCTGCTGAAAATGATGAACAGGAACTGGCTCTGGAGCCGGAGTCGTCCGAAGGTAGTGCGCAAGTCGGGGACGAAAACGGATCACAGAACACGCCGCTTTATGCCGATAACGATGAAATCGACTGGAGAGGAGAAGATGAGGACAGGTCCGATCTGACCCTCGGCGGCGCCAGCAACGAAGAGAACGCCGCTTCAGAGGGGACGGGTCAGGAGGAAGCCGTAAGCCCTGAAAAACCCCCTCTGGAGCTGGAAGAAACCCCTCTGGAAAGTGAGACTCAGGCATCTGGCAATCTGGATGAATACGACGAAGCCCATGCGATTGGTCCGGCTGGTGAACGCTACGCTGCCGGCAGCGGTGAAGACACTCAGGACAGACAGGATTCAGAGGCAACACAGCAGGACGGCCGTACCTTTTCTGAAACACTGAGAACCGACGCGGATGCCACCCATGATGAGACGGATATATCTGTCACGGCGCAGACGGAAACGGAACCCGAGATATCTGATGCCACTACCCGGGCTCAGTCTGATGTATTCGCTGGCCATACCGTTGCTTTCTCAAGCCGCGATCCCACCATCAATGAAAGAATCGAGATTCCCACGGATGACTCCCGATTTACACGGGAGCAGACCTCCGAAATTACCGGCACCAACAGCAGCGACAGCCTGAATCAGTACAGTACCTCGGCCGCACATAATGTTTTCGCGGCCAGTAAACATTCATCCTCGGCTGCCTGGACGATTGCCGCGCTGTTTTCCCTGGTGCTTGTCGCACTGGTCGCCTATGGCATTTTCTACTACTACAGCGTCACACCACTGGATCGGAATGTGCCGTCGCCGACAGTCGCGCGCGGCGTCGAAACCGATATACAGGAAACGCCTGTTCTGATCGAGTCTGTCAGGCCGATTGATAAATCGGTTGCCAATATTGATGCGACGCCGGTGCTGGACGAGATCGCGGCTGAAATCGAGACGGAAGCAGTCCTGTCAGCCGATTCCTCAGCGGCGGAGTCAACTGACGGTACGGAAAGCGCAGAAACGGCTCCGACAACTGCCCAGACAGAATCGGCGCAGGCAGACGAAGTGACAGAAGCCATCAGTGAGAGTGGTTCCGCTGTAGCGGCTGGAACTGAAAGTCCAGAAGTAGCGGCCATTGAACCGCGATCAGATAGCGGGCAATCTGAAGCAGAATCTGCCGGCATGCAGCCGGCGGCCCGTATGGATGCAGATGAGCCGCTGGAGCTGAAACCGGCGCTGGTCAAGATAAGCCGAAGCACAGTACCGGACAGGCAGAGCCGCGCCGTGATGGATGCCTATCAGGCTTACAGTACCGGCCAATATAGCGTCGCCAGGGATTTATACCGTACCGCATTGAATAGTGATCCGGAGAACCGTGATGCCTTGCTGGGCCTGGCCGCTATAGCTGTCCGGGAGGGTAACTACCAGGCGGCTTACAGTCATTATCTGACGCTGCTGGAGCTGAATCCCGCCGATCCTGTGGCAAAATCGGCCCTGATAAGTCTGCAGGGGCGGGCTGACCCGGTTACCAGCAGGAGTCAGCTCATGCTGCTACTGGAAGACTACCCGAATGCCGCCTATCTGCATCATGCACTCGGCAGCGTCTATGCAGGTCAGCGGAAATGGCCGGAAGCCCAGCAAGCCTACTTCGAAGCCTATCGGAATGATAACAGCAACCCGAATTACGCCCTGAATCTTGCAGTCAGTCTCGATCATATGGGACAAAAGAGCACAGCGCTTAAATATTATGAAGATGCCATAAGACTGGCGCGCAGCCATCCTGCAGCCTTTGACCCCATGGTTGTGAATGTTCGCGTAGAAGAGCTCAAAACAGCCGTCCAATAGCAGTGACGACCGGACCGCACAAAAAGCCAATGCGGCTGGGCGAAATCCTGGTAAGCAAAGGTATTGCAACTCCCGACCAGATTGAGATCGCTCTAACCGAACAGAAAAAAAGCAAGGAGCAGCTCGGCAAGATTCTGGTCAAGATGGGATTTGCCACTGAAGCGATTATCAGGGATGTCCTCGGCGGTGTGCTCGGTCAGGAAAGCGTTGATTTATCGCGTACCGTTATCGACAGTGAGGCGGTACGCCTGATTCCGCGGGAGATGGCGCGCCGGTTCCGGCTGTTGCCGCTTACCTATAACGCCAATCAACAGGTACTTACCATTGCGATGACCGATACGTTCGATCTGGTGGCGCTGGATCAGATTACGGCGCATACAAATGGTGAACTGGAGATCATTCCGTTTCTGGCAGGTGAAGCCGAGATCCAGTCGGCCATCGATAAGGCCTATGGCTTTGAACTGTCAGTTGACGGCATCCTCAACGAGATTGAAACCGGCGAGATTGATTATCAGAGTCTTGATACGGATTCGGATGCTTACAGCCAGCCGGTCGTCAGGTTGGTCAATGCGCTGTTGTCCGATGCCGTCAAACGCGAAGCATCGGATATCCATTTTGAGCCGGAAGAAGGTTTTCTCCGGTTTCGCTACAGAATAGACGGCGTTCTGCGGCAGATTCGAAGCCTGCACAAGAATTACTGGCCGGCGATCGCCGTCAGGCTGAAAGTCATGGCGGGCATGGATATCGCTGAAACAAGATCGCCCCAGGATGGGCGCATTTCGCTGACTTTATCCGGCCGGCATGTGGATTTCCGCGTATCGACGTTGCCCACCGTCCATGGCGAAAACATTGTATTGCGAGTACTGGATCGCGCGAAGGGCATCGTTTCCATGGAAGAGCTTGGGTTACAGAGCAGCGCCATGGATACGCTCAAGCTCATGGTCGCGAGGCCGGAAGGCATCATTCTGGTTACAGGCCCGACCGGTAGCGGCAAGACCACGACACTTTATTCGCTGCTGAATTATCTGAGCAAGGAAACCGTCAATATC
>CAZFUS010000093.1:0-9540 GCA_964522485.1 uncultured Enterobacteriaceae bacterium
CTGAGCTGGCCTGTGAAGTTACTCTGCAGCCGCTGGAGCGTTTCGATCTGGATGCCGCGATTCTGTTCTCGGATATTCTCACCATTCCGGATGCTATGGGGCTGGGGCTGGAGATTATTGAACAGCAGGGACCGAGATTGGCACGGACGATTCGGAGTGTAGCTGATATCAAGGCATTACCCAGCCTCGATCCCGATACCGATCTGCACTATGTTCCGGAAGCTGTACGCCTGGTCAAACACGAACTGAACGGCCGCGTGCCGCTGATAGGTTTCGCGGGCAGCCCCTGGACACTGGCCACCTACATGATCGAGGGCGGCAGCAGTCGCGATTATGCGTGCAGCAAAGTGCTGCTTTACAACGAGCCCGACACGCTCCGGCACCTGCTGCACAAGCTCGCCATCGCTGTCCGTGATTATCTGAATGCGCAGATTGAAGCGGGCGCTGATGCCGTGATGCTGTTTGACAGTTGGGCGGGGGTGTTAACCCCGGCTGTGTATCGGGACATCTCGCTCGCCAGCCTGCGGTTTGCACTGGAGGGGCTGATTCGTGAACAGAACGGCCAGCCGATACCGGTGATTCTGTTCAGCAAGGGGGCGACCCATTCACTCGGCATGATTGCCAACAGCGGTTGTGACGCGATTGGTATCGACTGGACATTCGATATCGGTATCGCCCGTGCCCTGGTGGGAGAGCGGGTTGCCCTGCAGGGCAATCTGGACCCCGCCGTGTTACGGGCCAAACCGGCAGTCATTCGTGATGAGGTCGACCGGGTATTGGCAAGTTTCGGTACAGGAGCCGGTCATGTTTTCAATCTCGGTCATGGCATCCCGCCGGATATCGATCCTGAACATGTGGCCGTACTGGTCGATGCTGTGCACGAACTGAGTCCCGCCTATCATAATGACTGACAGCGATGAAACCGGCAGAGTGGTAATCGCCTCGTGGCGGGAACGCTGTATTCTGGGCCTCAAGGGGTTTTGCATGGGCTCCGCCGATGTCGTCCCGGGTGTCAGTGGCGGCACCATGGCGCTGATTCTGGGTATTTATCAGCAGTTGATCGAGGCTGTCCGATCATTTGACTTTACCTGGCTGAGATCAATCGCACGCTTGGATATAGCGGTCGCAGTGGGACGGCCGCATTTCGGATTTCTCATCCCGCTCGTGCTGGGCATTGTCGCCGCCCTGATCTTTTTCACCCGCATCATCCCCCTGCCGCATCTGATTGAAACCTATCCTGAGCCGGTCTATGGATTGTTTTTCGGTCTGATAGTGGGTTCCATCATTGTCCTGCTGCGGAGTTTTGATCGCGGCATGCACAATTGGCTATGGCTGCTGGCAGGTACTCTGGCCGGTCTCTGGATATTCAATCAGGTTCCGGCGGAAACGCCCGAAGCAGCCTGGTTTGTGTTCATCAGCGGCGCACTGGCGATCAGCGCTATGCTGCTGCCGGGCATTTCCGGGTCATTTATTCTGCTGATGCTGAAGAAATACGCCTATATCTTTGGTGCTATCGGCCAGTTCAATCTGGCGGTGCTGGTGCCGTTTGCCGCCGGGGCTGTTACGGGCCTGGTGCTGTTCAGCCGGCTGCTGGCCTGGCTGTTGCGGCGTTATCATGAGGCCACGCTGGCGGCGATCATCGGGCTGCTGATTGCCTCCCTATGGGTCATATGGCCTTTTCAGGAACGCGTATTTGAGACTGTGGCCGGTGAACAAAAATTAATAAGTGTGACGCCGATATTACCGGATGCCTGGACCAGCATTACACTTCTTACGGCCATACTTGCAGTTACAGGTTTTATAGCCGTATTGCTGCTTTTTTACTTCGCACCTGGAGAAAAAACCAATGAGCGTCCCTCAGTGTAGATGCAACCGCCGGATCATCGACACTACGATAACTCTGCAGCTGCCTGATGTTACAGTATGAAGTACATGTCAGTGCATTCTGGTGTTGATGCCCTGTCAAATCCACTTCAATAAGTGTCATAGTCTTGCGCATTGACCCTGCCAACCCTTGTATAAGTGCTGTTCCCTTTCTCATCCGCGGTTGTGATTACTTCTCGTCGCAAAGCCTTTATCAGAGACCATAACATGATGAAAATTATTATGGAGAAAGGTAATGCGGAAGTCAGGGATACTGTCTGAAGTGCAGTCAGACCACCGGCAACGAGTAGAACGGAAGCGACAACACCCTCAAGAATCGCCCAGAACACCCGCTGTGACTTGGGTGGACGGGGTTCACCACCTGCGGTCAACATGTCGATAACCAGGCTGCCGGAGTCCGACGAAGTAACGAAGAAAGTGAGTATAATCAAAGTGGCAACAGCTGCCAGAAAAGTGGCAAAGGGCAATCTATCAAGTGTCATGTACAAAGCCTTTTCAGGCCCTTGTGCAACTGCTTCCGTTAGTCCGCCGGCATTCAATTCCAGATTGATCGCAGTTCCACCCATGATGGCGATCCATATGAGTATTACGATTGTAGGCGCAAACAGGACGCCGAGAATGAATTCACGTATTGTCCTTCCCCGTGATACACGTGCGATAAACATGCCGACAAACGGAGACCAGGCTATCCACCACCCCCAGTAAAAGAGGGTCCATCTGTCTACCCACTCACTTCCCCTGTGGGCACCGGTCCAGAAACTCATTTGAATGAATGTTTGCAGGTAGCGCCCGGTGCTTTCAACCAGCGTATCCAGTATGAAAATCGTCGGTCCAAAAATCAGTATAATCAGGATGAAAACTGCGGACATGCCGATATTAAATATACTCAGACGCTTGATTCCCCGGTCAAGGCCCAATACTACCGAGGTTGTTGCTGCGGCGGTTATAGCTGCAATTATCAGGATTTGGGTAAAAGTGTCTTTCTGCACTCCCAACAGGTAATTCAATCCTTCATTAACCTGCATCGCACCGAGGCCGAGTGATGTGCATACACCGAACATGGTTCCGAACACGGCAAATACATCGACTGAATGGCCAATCGGACCGTAGATCCGGTCACCGATCAGGGGATAGAGCGTTGAACGGATGGACAAGGGCAGGTTATGACGAAAACTGAAATAGGCCAGTGACAGGGCCACAACCACATAAATTGCCCATGTATGCAGGCCCCAGTGAAAATAGGTGTAATGAATAGAATTACTGGCGGCGAGCAGGGTGCTGCCTTCACCGGTAGGCGGGCTGGAGTAATGTTCAATGGGTTCTGCGATTGACCAGAACAGAAGCCCAATACCCATGCCAGCGGAGAACAGCATGGCAAACCAGCCGATGAGTGAGAATCTGGGAGTTTCTTCAGCCTCGCCTAGACGAATACTGCCGTAGCGGGAAAATAAAAGCCATATGACAAATCCGAGCAGTACCGTGACTGTCAGTACATAATACCAACCAAAGTAGTGATTAATGAGTTTCTGTAAAAACTCAAACAGCTGTTTGGTCTCAGCAGTGAAAGCTGTGCCAAAAATTATAAAAACTAATATTACTGCTGATGCGGTTATGAATACAGGCCGGCAGCAGTTGGGAAATATTAAAAACGGCCCGGTTTTGACGGGAGTTGACATCTATTATGCTTATCTACTTCAAGGACTGGCGACTGCCTGTATGTAAGAAATATATCGCCACATAAAACATTATTTGTAGCGTACGGGTTATAAGGCACAACAGCCTATTGCCGCCAGTCGAAATCTGATAAGGAATCCGGACCATCAATCATTTCATATTGATAACACCTGATAAATTATTTGAGCATCTTTGCATGATAATGTTAAGTTAATGGCCGGAAATACCGGAAGGACATTCAACTGAATCACGGTTCGGATGCTTGGATATCAATGTCATATATGCGGAAGTTTACTTTTTGGTGCGAACCACCAATAGAACAACACCCAGGCCAATAGCTCCTATTCCGGCCCAGACGGGAATGTTGACAGTTTCTTTTTCACTGACTTCGAACTTGAGCGGGCCCACTTCCGCATCATGGGTCTCTTCGGTATAACTGAACTGACCATAAGCCAGACCGACTGCGCCGGCAATAATGAGTAGAACACCCAGGACTCTGATGATATTCACATTATTCTCCTCGATCGCGAATCTCTATGATAATACAGATCCGTAACTATTATGGTGCAAAGAATGACAATGATATATACAAGAATGGCATGATTTCCAAACAGCGTATAAGGAGTGCGGCCTGTGAAGGTCTGGATTTCTGCTGTCAGGGCATGAGGCTTGAATTGCGGTGATCGAACCTTTATCCGGCCGCCCGGGTCAATAATCGCACTGATGCCGGTATTTGTGGCTCGCAGCATATAGCGGCCTGCTTCCAGTGCCCGCATCCGCGCTATTTCCAGGTGCTGGTGGGGAGCAATCGAGTCCCCGAACCAGGCATCATTACTGACATTGATCAGAATGTCAGCCTCAGGCAGAGCCTCAATGACCTCTTCACCAAAGGCATCCTCATAACAAATGGATGCGCCGACAGTCAGGGAGCCCAGCTGCAACAGCGGCTTACTAGAATCGCCGCTGGAAAAATCCGACATCGGAACCTGCAGGAACTCCAGTACGGGATTGAGTAGCGTTTTAAATGGCATATATTCGCCAAACGGTACCAGATGCCGTTTATGGTACATATCTTCATGAGCGCCCAGTGCCAGCAGGCTGTTATAAAAACGTCCGTTTTCCCGATCACGGACGGCAAGGCCGGTGACAAGCAGTGTTTCCGAAGTTTGTGCACGGTATTGCATGAGATCGAGGTAATCCCCGATCTGGTTGGCCAGCGCTGGTATGGCGGTTTCCGGCCATACGATCAAGTCGGCTTCGTTCCAGTAGGCTGAAGTCAAGTCATCATACAGGCGCATCGTCTGCTGAAGCTGTTCGGGTTGCCATTTGATTGACTGGGAAACGTTACCTTGTATTAACGCGACATTCAGCAGGCGATTGTCCGCCCGGGTCCAGCTGATTTCCTGTAACAGGCCGCCGCATACGAACACCAGAATGCCTGCAGTCAGGGCGAGCGCACGCTGTTGCCAGCGGATATGAGTTATGCAGCAGGCGAGCAGGCCGGCGGCCAGGATGACGAACCAGCTGATTCCATAGACCCCGAGCAAGGGGGCTATACCTGCCAATGGCGTATCGATCTGACTGTAACCGAGGTTCAGCCACGGAAAGCCGGTTAGTATCCAGGATCTTGACCATTCGGCCAGCGTCCATATGCCGGCTGCGGCGAGAATGTAATAAAACCAGTGGCTACGCGAGAAATATCGGCGCAGCACCCAGCCGGTCAGCGCCGGATAGAGTGCGAGAAAGGCGACCAGCAGATAGGTGGCCGTCAGGGCCAGGATCAGATTCACGCCACCGAACAGATTAATGCTGATGTGCAGCCAGTAGACGCCAAAGCCGAACTGGCCGAAACCGAACAGATAACCGCGGCGGAAGGCACGACCGGACGTGGCCCCGGACCATGTCAGCAGAAGTATGGCGAGTAGTGGAAAGACGAGATACGGCAGCTGGAATGGTGCAAACGCCAGGGGTAACAGCAGTCCCGCCAACAGTGCGGCCAGATCGGTCAGGATATCGCGTTGTCGGTGGGAGAGAGTCATCCGCCAAGATAATAGCGGCAAACAACCGCGCTTGGAATGTATGCTGATTAAGACTGGTTGACCTTACACAGGACAGCAAAAGACATCAATGCATGCCCGGACGCCGCTGTCTGAAAGATATAGGATTGTAGCTGTTGCCTGCCGCGCAATAGCGTGCAGTTTATTATTTCATTAATGTGACTGGATTTCTGCTTCAGGTGTCGGTGCTGACTCATTGCGGATCAGCCGCAGTAAATGTATCCGACGGCGGTCGGCACGCAATACCTTGATGTTGAAGCCGCCATAATTGATTGTTTCGCCGCGTTGCGGCAGATGGCCGAAGGCATTCAGGATCAGCCCGCCTATGGTGTCGTATTCCTGCTCGCTGAAAGCGGTCTGGAAATATTCATTGAATTCATGAACAGGCGTCATGGCCTGAATGGTGTAACGATTACGGCCATGCTGGCGAATGTAGTCTTCTTCATCGATGTCATGTTCATCTTCGATGTTGCCGACAATCTCTTCAATGACGTCTTCGATCGTGATGACGCCGGCGACATTGCTGTATTCGTCCACTACAATCGCCATGTGGTTGCGACTCGCACGGAATTCGCGTAACAGGATATTCAGTCGCTTGCTTTCCGGCACGAATACAGCGGGGCGCATGATGTCCTTGATATCAAATGGCTGATTCGAATCCGCGGTATAGGCCAGCAGATCCTTGGCCAGCAGGATGCCCATGACCTCGTGCGTATCGTCACCGATAACCGGGAAGCGTGAATGACCGGACTCGATGGCCGTTGCAAGGATGGCCTTGAGTTCATCGTCATAATTAACGACAGTCATCTGGATCCGGGGGATCATGATGTCGCGGACCTGCAGTTCGGAAACCAGCAGTGCCCCCTCGATCATTGCAAGTGAGTCCGGGTCCAGGATATTGCGATCCTCGGATTCGCGCAGGAGTTCTATCAGTCCCTGTCGATCCCGGGGTTCGCCGGATATGAATTTGGTAATGCGTTCGAGCCAGGAGCGTGTATTGGAATTACCGGCAGCGCCGGATGTTCCATTCGTAGGTCGATCCTTCATAGGGAATCTGGTGACGTGTTATGTAGTTCTTACGGGTTCGGGAGCGGGTCAGGCGCAGTTAATCCATGACTGCATAGGGATCAGCATAGCCCAAATTCGCCAGTATGTCGGTCTCAAGTTTTTCCATCTGTGCCGCCTCGGCCGGTGTCTGGTGATCATGGCCCAGCAAGTGCAGGGTAGCGTGAATGAGCATGTGCGCCCAGTGGGCCCGCAGCTCCTTGTCCTGTTCCTGAGCTTCACGTGCGACTACCGGCGCACAGACGACGATATCGCCGAGCAGTCCCGGTGCCACCTGCTCGAGACCTTCACAGGGGAAAGATAAGACGTTGGTAGGTCCTTGCTTACCGCGCCAGTAACGATTCAACTCTGCACCCTCGGTCTCATCGACGATGCGCACGGTCAGTTGCGCTTCCTGACGGTTCTGCAGCGCCGCGCGCACCCAGCAACGGATGGCAGCCGCGTGCGGCAGACCGGTCCTGCCGATCGCAAACTGGACGGTGATGTCTATGCTCATGCGGAAGATCCATCCTCGTCCCGACTGTTGCCGTTGCGGTCCGCCTGCAGCTCGTAGCGCTCATAAGCATTCAGAATCCGCGATACCAGCGGATGGCGTACCACATCGCGAGCATTGAAAAAGGTAAAGCTGATGCCTTCTTCATTTTTGAGAATATCGATGACATGTCGCAGTCCCGACTGCTTGCCGCGCGGCAGATCGATCTGAGTGATGTCACCTGTCACCACCGCCGTGGAACCGAAGCCGATCCGCGTCAGGAACATCTTCATTTGTTCGACTGTCGTGTTCTGTGCTTCGTCGAGAATACAGAAAGATTCGTTCAACGTGCGGCCGCGCATGAAAGCGAGCGGTGCCACCTCGATGACATTGCGTTCGATGTATTTGGCGACGCGTTCGAAGCCGAGCATTTCGTACAGGGCGTCGTACAGTGGCCGCAGATAAGGATCGACCTTGGCGACCATGTCACCGGGCAGGAAGCCGAGGCGTTCGCCGGCTTCCACAGCGGGCCGGACCAGGATCACCCGGCGGGCGCGATCCTGCTCAAGCGCCGCCACCGCACAGGCCACCGCCAGATAAGTCTTGCCCGTGCCGGCGGGTCCGATGCCGAAATTCAGGTCGTGGGTCATGATATTGCTCAGATAGTGGCGCTGATTCGGACCGCGGCCGCGGATCTGACCGCCGCGCGTCTTGATGCTGACCTCTCCACTGTCATTCTGTCTGAGAGTCTCTTCCACGCCCGATGTCTGCAGGAACAGGTGTACGCGGGCCGGCGACAGTATTTCGCTGGCGGTCGTCTCGTAGAGATCGCGCAGCAGTTGATCGGCCTGCGCCACAGAACCGGGCAGACCGATAATCCGGAAGCTGTTACCGCGATTGTTGATCTCGACGCCCAGCCGCCGTTCAAGCTGGCGCAGGTGCTGGTCCAGTGGTCCGCACAGGTTGGCCAGCCGCTCGTTATCGGAGGGCTCCAGCGTAAGGTCGATGCTCTGTGGCTGCGTTTCCAGGGGCTGGTTCAAGGATGACGTCTGGGTTCAGGCGGGGACGGTCGCGTGCTGGTGTGCCGAAGCCGGATGGACATGGCCGGCCATTTCACCGCGCAGGCTGTTGGGCAGAGCCGCGGTAATGCGTACGTTCACGAATTCGCCGATTCGATCCGCCGGGCCGTGGAAATTGACCATGCGGTTGTTTTCGGTACGGCCACAGATCTCACCGCGATCCCGGCGTGACGGACCCTCGACCAGGATACGCTGTACCGTGCCAACCATGGCATTGCTGATAGCGGCCGCCTGCTGGTTGATGCGGCTCTGCAGAATCTGCAGGCGCTGTTTCTTGACCTCGAGCGGAACGTCGTCGGGATAACCGGCGGCCGGTGTGCCGGGCCGGCGGCTGTAGATGAAACTGAATGACTGATCGAAATTGACTTCGGCAATCAGATTCATCATGGACTCGAAATCGGCATCGGTCTCGCCGGGAAAGCCGACGATGAAGTCTGATGACAGGCTGATATCCGGCCGCATCTGTCGCAGCCGGCGAATCTTCTGCTTGTATTCGAGTGCGGTATGGCCGCGTTTCATCAAGGCAAGTATCCGGTCGGCACCGTGCTGCACCGGCAGATGCAAATGGCCGACCAGCTCGGGTACGCGACCGTAGACTTCGATCAGCCTGTCGCTGAATTCGGTCGGATGCGAAGTCGTATAACGGATGCGTTCAATCCCGTCGACAGCGGCGACGTATTCGATCAGTTCGGCGAAATCGACGATAGTGCCGTCATGTGCCGGGCCGCGGTAGGCGTTGACGTTCTGGCCGAGCAGGTTCACCTCGCGCACACCCTGCTCGGCGAGTTCCACAATCTCGGTAATCACATCATCGAACGGCCGGCTGACTTCCTCGCCACGGGTGTAGGGCACGACACAATAGGTGCAATACTTGCTGCAGCCTTCCATGATGGAAACGAACGCGGTCGGTCCTTCGGCACGGGGCACCGGCAGATGATCGAATTTCTCGATTTCGGGGAAAGAGATATCGACCACCGGTTTGCGTGTGGCACGGGTCTGGTCGATCATGGCTGGCAGACGATGCAGGGTTTGCGGTCCGAAGACGAGATCGACAAACGGTGCCCGCCTGATGATGGACTCGCCCTCCTGGCTGGCGACGCAGCCGCCGACACCGATGATCAGATCGGGGTGGTTCTGTTTCCAGGCCTTCCAGTGGCCGAGTTGCGAAAAGACCTTCTCCTGGGCCTTCTCGCGAATCGAACAGGTATTCAGCAGAATGATATCTGCTTCTTCCGGCCGGTCGGTTTCGGCCAGATGATGCGATTCTGCCAGTACATCGCGCATGCGGGCGGAATCGTACTCGTTCATC
>CAZFUS010000094.1:0-9484 GCA_964522485.1 uncultured Enterobacteriaceae bacterium
CGCTCTATACGGCGGCCGGCATGTACGTCAGCGACGCCATGAGCGGCATACTGAAAAGCGTGATTTGTGTCGTGGCGCTGTTCGCGTTCTTTTATTCACGCGAATACCTGGTCAAACACGCAATTATGACGGGCGAGTATTTCGTGCTGGGTCTGTTTGCCGTACTCGGCATGCTGGTCATGGTCTCCGCCAACAGTCTGCTTACGGTTTATCTCGGTCTGGAACTGCTGTCGCTGTGTCTGTATGCCATGGTCGCGATGCACCGGGAGTCGAAAACCGCCTCCGAGGCCGCGATCAAGTATTTTGTCCTCGGTGCCATCGCGTCCGGCATGCTGTTATACGGCATTTCGATCCTGTACGGCATAACGGGCACACTGGAACTCGGACCACTGGCTGAAACTATCAGCGATCCGGAACGTTTCGGTACATTGACCGTCTTCGGACTGGTATTCGTACTGATCGGTGTGACCTTCAAACTCGGCGCCGTTCCGTTTCATATGTGGATTCCGGATGTCTATGAGGGCGCGCCGACCGCCGTTACGCTGTTTATCGGCAGTGCGCCCAAGCTGGCGGCCTTTGCCATGGCGATGCGGGTGTTTGTCGATGGTCTGGCACCGCTGCAGGGCGACTGGCAGCAGATGCTGATGATACTGGCGGTGCTGTCCATGGCGACAGGCAACATGTTGGCCATAGCCCAGTCCAGCATCAAGCGGATGCTGGCGTATTCCACCATCGCGCACATCGGTTTTCTGCTGCTGGGTCTGCTGTCGGCCACGCCCGGCGGTTATGCCGGTGCCATGTTTTATGTCATTACCTATGCGCTGATGAGCATGGGCGCGTTCGCCATGGTAATTGCCCTGGATCGGCAGGGTATCGAGACCAACCGGCTGGAGGATTTCAGCGGTCTGGCCGAGCGCAGCCCGTGGCTGGCATTCGTCATGCTGATACTGATGTTTTCCATGGCCGGCGTTCCGCCGTTTCTCGGCTTCTGGGCCAAATGGTTCGTGTTCCGTGAGGTCATCGAGGCCGGTTATCTGTGGCTGGCCGTGGTCGGTGTCGTTTTCGCGATCGTTGGTGCCTTTTATTACCTGCGGGTCGTCAAGCTGATGTACTTCGATGGAGCGGGCGAAGCCGGCACGCCGGATTGCTCGATGGCGATGCGCGCCGTTGTCAGCATCAACGGTCTGGCGCTGCTGGTATTGGGCCTGAGTCCCGGTCTGCTAATGTCAATCTGTATAGCGGCTTTCGCCGCCTGATCCGGATGTCGACTTCACTCGCCGTTTGGCTGTTGCTCGGTTTTGCAGTCGTTGCTGCCAATCTGCCCTGGTTGAGTGAACGGTTCCTGTTTGTTTTCAATCCCAGAGGTGGAGAGAAACGTTTCTGGATGCGACTGATTGAATGGTTGTTGCTATGCGGACTGGTTGGTGTTGTCGCACTCGGTCTTGAGCGCAAAGCCACCGGCGCTACACATGAACAGGACTGGGAGTTTTATGCCGTGGGGCTGTTCCTGTTCATGGTATTCGCCATACCCGGCTTCATCTGGCGTCACCAATGGCTGCCGTTCCGCCAGCGGGGTCAGCGGCGCAACTCTGCCAGCACCATCAAATAATTCAGCAACTTTTCTGTTGCGTTCATCCTCAAGCCAGGATCGTCAGGCAGCATCGACACGGCGATGCAGGAGGATCGGAGTGTATTCGATCGCATATATCAGGAAGGCGAGACACCAGAGTAATGCTGCCACACTTAACGGCCATTGGGGTTCGGCGGCCAGCCCGGCGGCCACACGAGTGACTGCTGAAATAGTAATAAGCAGGAAGGCGATAATCACGCTATTGCTCGCGGCTATTGGCCTGCCGGTGTGGCCCAGGGCTACACGTGCCATCATCCCCAGAATGAGGGAACTCATGGCACCGACCATTAACGCATGAACTCCGGCCGACCATGGAAATTCAGCACCCAGCAGATGTACGGCCAGAATAATCAGTCCCACAGGTATCCAGGCATAGCCCAGATGCAGTATCCACAGCATGGGTTCACCAAAAACCCGCCATGGTTTCCATGCCATCAAGCGTATAGCGGTCAGGATCGCGGCAAGCAATAGCAGAGGTATCAATGCCGTACCCCGGCCAACGACAGCATAAGCGGGTATCAGGAGTAGTGTTGACAGGGTGGAGGCCCAGTTCAACCAGGACCACTGCCGTGGCGCGGTTGCAGGCAGGCGGCTGGCCGTAAAGAAGGGGATGACGCGCCCGCCCATGAATGCCAGCAACGTCGTAGCCAGTAGGACAGCAAGATCCAGTGTCATGTAGGCAACGTCTGAAACGAACCGGTTTAATTCCAGATGTATCGTGACATTGAGCACCCAGAAGGCCGACAGCAGAGCAATAAAACTATAGTTCCGTTTGTTTTCTGCCCTGATCAGTGTTCGTGACACGATCAGGCACAGATAGGGCAAAAAACTCAGGTCAAGAATGCTGATCAGCCACAAAGGGATGCTATCGGAAAAAGCGAAGGCCAGTCTGGCTGCCAGCCATAACAATGCCAGTGAAGCCAGCTGAACCGGTGTAACCAGCTTCAGTCCTGTCCAGTTCTGCATGGCCGTCAGCAGGAAGCCGGCGATAACGGCCATGGCAAACCCGAATAACATTTCATGGCCATGCCACAGAATGGGTGAGATTGCTTCATAGGATGGTATCCCTGAAATCAGAAAACTGATCCATAAACCCATCCATAACACCGCCAGCCAGGAGGCACCCAGAAAAAATGGCCGGAAGCCAATAGAAAACAGATTATTCTGCATCGATATACCTGCTCAGGTAGTTGAACCGAGTCTTAACCGCTCACTGAAGTGCTGTATCTTGCCGGCCATTTCACAGTACATGTAGATCAGACCGGAATGATCTGCCTGGTAACAGCCACCGCGATGATGTATGCGAATACAGCCAGCGCGAAAAACCACGCAATGATGCGAATGCTTTTGCTGGATCCATGTTTCAGGGCGATGCTTCCTAATACGATATAAACAGCCAGTGCTGTAACTTTCGCGGTCAGCCATCCGGTAACGAAGGGATACTGCCCGAGCTGCCATACCAGAAGCAGAGCGCTTGCCAGCAGAATCGTATCCACAATATGCGGCACAATGCGCACCGGCTTTACGTACAGCAGATGTGGCCAGGCCATCATCCAGATACCACGCAGTATGAACAGCGTTATACTCAGTGCCGCGCTGCCTATATGAATCAATTTCAGCGGTATGTAGAACTCCTCCATCCAGCTTTCCGATCAAGCGTCTGAATGGTTTATTGGCAGCAATGCTTCCATGTGTCCATTACAGCATTGCACAGCCCAAGCCAGATTACACATTGCAGGTGCCTGTTTAATTGTAAAGTGCCCTCGTAACGAATGCGGATTGGCACGTAGGCCAATATCGTCATCTTTTAAACGCATTACCAAGATATAAAGGCGGGTGATTCAAGTTCGCATATTTGTGAGGGGAGCGCTTGCAAGCCTTGTCTCCAATTAAGGCGGTTCTGAATAAGTCCATCGGGGACTTCTCAGAGCACGAGAAGTAAAAATGCGATTTTTATATCTTTTCATGTTCCAATCATGCAAGTGATTGGAACATGGTGGTATCTCCCTGTACCGCAGGAGCCCCTGCTTTTTGCAGGGCTTCCTTAAGTCTGGTTCAGCTTTCCTGGTTGTTATTCTTCCGGATCAGATCCCTGGTATGCCAAACAGGCAGTATTGAGGAGAACTGCGGGTTAATGCGATAACCCGTCAGTTGTCATTGCGCCAGTAATCGTTGGCTTCGGCAATTGTCCGGAAGTGTGCAGCGATGACGTGCGAGGCAGCGATCAGGCTGTCCGGATTATGGGAATACTCCTGACGCAGGACCTTTAGGACATCCATATCCGGCTGGGTCGTCTTGACGCCCATGCGCGAGAGTTTGACCGCCAGGGCGAAACCCTCTTCAGGCGTGTCAGTTAGGAGACTCGGTAACCAGCTGGCCTCTCCGCCCATTCCTTCCTCATCGGCAGCAGCCTGGAAAACCGCTAATGGAAAGACGAGTAGCATAGCAGCGATATATTTCATCATTTGTAATTTTCTCCGATCGTTGTCCGGGTTGAACGAATTGTTATTCGCCGTGACTGAAAGACAGTGCTTCGAATGCCCGCCGGGAATGCGCGACAGCGCCGCCGGCACGCATTTCCACCGCCACCCAGATCGCCTCCATCAGCTCCTGTTCTGTCACGCCCTTGCGCTGCGCTGCTGATGTGTGGGTACGGATGCAGTCCTGGCACTGGGTGACGTGCGCCACCGCCACTGCAATTAACTGCTTCGTTTTTTTGTCCAGGGCACCATCCTGGAACACGGAGTTACTGAATTGCCGCCATGCAGTTTCGATGGCGGGTGTGAGTTGTTTGCGCCGGTCGCCCCGTGTCTGCTGTGTCATTTATATTAGCCTTTGCATCATGATCGGGAACCCTTTCATCGGGCTGGTCCGTTTGCGATGTCACCGTTCCAGCAACTCCAGTTTGTCCGGCTTGTCGTCCCATTCCGCGGCATCCTCGGGCGGGTCTTTCATCTGGTTGATGACCGGCCATTCCTTCGCCAGTTCGGCATTCAGTTCGATAAACTGCTGTTGTTGGACGGGGACGTCATCTTCCGAAAAGATGGCATCGACGGGACATTCGGGTTCGCACAGGGTACAGTCGATGCACTCATCCGGGTCGATCACCAGCATATTCGGACCTTCGTGGAAACAGTCCACAGGGCAAACTTCCACGCAATCGGTGTACTTGCACTTGATGCAGCTCTCTGTAACAACAAAGGTCATTACTTTTTCCGTTTATCTGGGTTACGGCCGGTCTTCCAGCAGTACCTTTCACAGGCGGCAGGTAGCATCATGGCGTTATGCATTTGAACAGACCGGGCACGAACTCGTCATGACCTCGCTCCATGGCCAGGGGCCGGCACCCGCGGCGGTGATGCATTCCCGCAAGTGCCGGTATTCCCGGGATATCTCTTCAGAAAAGACGGGGTCAGGCTGCCAGTGATAGGCGGAAATCAGAACCAGCCAGTCCGCTGGTTTCAGTGCCCCGGCCACTATATCGAACAGCTCGTTTTCTTCAATTTGCATATGCTCGACATAGCCATTGATATAGGCAGATCCTGTCCGCGACAGTTTATCGCGGGAGACAACAAGTCCGTCGATGATTGCGCCAATCATAGCGCGCAGTCTGCCGCCTGCCCGGGCAATCTGGCGGTGGTGTTGTTCGCTCTCTTCCACTTTGGATACCAGATCCGGCCGCAATTCAGCCAGACGTGCAAACAGCAGGTCCTCGAAAGGATGATGGTACCTGTCCGGGTAATAAGTCAGGTAGTGAACAATATCGTACATCAGGTGATAATCGGGCTTGTCCCCACGCCCGATGCTATCCAGCTGCCTCCTGAGGATATGCAGCAACCCCTTGATGTTCTGGTGATCGCTCCGGAGACGGGTCAGTACTTGAATGCTCATTCGGGATATCCAGTCAGTGATCCATGATTTTAAATAAGTATAAAATATACCTATTAAAAGTCAAGTCAGTCGCTGTGCGTTCGAACAGCTGAGGATGGCATTATTGCGTCGCTTCGCTCACGATCCCAGTAACGGCGGCTAGTTTCAGAAGTTCCTTAAACTTGCGCTTTGGCTTTTTGCCGTTTGGCAGTTCCACGACCCATGTTCAATAATTTGATGATCTTGGTCTGCGGCCGTGAGAGATCGGCCAGGGTATACCGCTCCAACGCTTTGATGAAGGCTTCCTTCGCTTCTGCGATAGCACTTTTCAGTCGACAGTCCGGTTCGATAGGGCAAGCACTATCCGGCCCGAAACACTCGACAAGGTTGAAGGTTTCTGTTGCCCGCACCAGTTCACCGACATTAATGCTGTCGGGATTACGTGTCAGATTCAGGCCACCGCCACGTCCGCGGTGACCGGCAATATAACCAAGCTGTACGAGACGTTGCGCCACTTTGGCAAGGTGATTGGCGGAAATGTCATAACGCCTGGCCGCATCCTGGACTGTGGGAGGGGTATCGCCGTGGTGCACTGCCAAGTATATGAGCAGTCGCAGCGCGTAATCGGTGTGTGTTGTCAATTGCATGGTAACCGGCGTTTCTATCTAATAAGTAAAATATTTACCTAATATAATGGGCGGTTGCAGGATATACAATTATAAAATGAATGCGCCTGTTTTCCTGGCGGCCGCTCGTATGATTACCTGGACCGTTGAAGGGTCTACACGTCACGCCGTTACTTCACCCGGCGGATCCGGGAAACTCTACCGTTTGATCCTCGCTGGCATGGGCAGTTAATGAAGCAGGCCATGAGCACCCAGGACCGCTGCTGCAACGGTGATCGCGCTGAGCGTCAGCAGCAACCAGTGGCTGCGCTGCATGAATACAAATGTCGCATGCGGATCGACGGCGGCGCGACGGCGCAGCCGTTCATGCAGGAACAGCGGCTCGCCGATGAACAAAATGAAGGTAAACAGCAGCCAGACCAGCAGCATGGCGTGCATCCACCAGTAACCGGGATCGAGAAACCGGTCCCAGGCGCCGAGGCGGTGGGTGAGATAGAAGCCGGTGAGGCCGGCGACGGTCACCGAGATCCGGGCTTGGCCGGAAAACCGTCCCTCGACGGCCTCGAACAGGGCATGCTGCCGGGCCGGCTCGGCGAAGCGGGCGATGGCGGGCAGGATAACCAGTGTCACCATGGCCACGCCGCCGATCCAGTGGATCACCGCCAGCACGTGCAGGACCCGGGCAAACGTGATGTCAGCCATGCCGCCACAATCCGTCCTGCGCTGCTCCGTCAGGGAGTAGCGATGGCGATGCTTCCGCCCGCGTCAGTATTATAATCAACGCATAGCAGTAAAAATAGTATGTGGTTGTATCAAGCCTTTTCGTCACCGGTTTTCACCCGCTCCATCCATTCCTCGATACCGATTTCCCCGCCGCTGCGTTCGACCTTTTCAGCTTCGTGCGGACGTAAAACATCTCGGACTGCTTTGGTCCGTTGCCATTCCACGATCGGTGTTTTACAGCCTTCGTGCGGGACATAACGTGGTTCTTTTACCTTCTGATCACGGTGGATATAGCGCGGGCAGTAACCCGTACAGAACCGCGTCTCCGCACGGCCTGTGTGCTGGTCATGCTGGTTTCGCCTAAACTGGTATATTATATGCAGTTTATAGCAAATCGATATGAATGAGTACAGTCAAGCAATCGGCGATCAGCTCCTCGCTTCATTTGCTGCGATGACGTCTGTCGGGGAAATCGTTGTTACTGGCCGCGGTTGGCAAAATATCCCGATTAAACTAGCATTCAAGCTGTCACTTAATAGGTGTCCGGAATTTTTATGGCCACTGTCCATCAGTCTCTCACCGCCCGGCGGCCGTGTAATCAATAACCTGCCGTGGCCTGACCTGAGATGATCACTATGCGCAATCCTTTTACAAGGTATCTGTTCGGTGAAGGACCACTGTGGAAAGTTTTCTGGCTCTATGGTGTCGTCCCAAGCAACCTGCTGCTGGCGACGATATTGGTGATGCTGAAAAGTGATAGCCGAAACAGTGTGCTGTACGCATTGCTGGCGGTACTTGTGATTTATACGGCATGGATTGTTACAGCCGTATGGCGCTGCGCCGATAACGTAAGGACAGTCCAGTATGGCATTATTGCGCGCTGGCTCACGGTGGCCTGGGCCATCAACACACTCTTTTTTACACTCTTCGTCGGACTTGATCTGGCAGCTTGATAATGGTGCTGGTACCGCCCGGATGATGATACCGATTCGCCGAGACCAGTGAACGGGTCGGTCGGAAAACGGGCGAAGGCGGCTTTTGCCATGGAAACAATAAGGTTAACCGAAGACAGGTAGCCACTGACCAGCAATCTGTAAATTTGGTATTTTAAATACCTATTAATTGATCCAAATCAAGGAACGCAGGGCGCTGATGAGCAAGACTGATCCGAGTGCATCTACTATGCTGGATTGAAAAAATAATTCCCGGGGACTAAATCGTGCACCAGCTTGAAGGTGTAACCCGCAACGATCAGTACCGCGCGCTGGGCATGAGCACACTGGCCTTCACGGTGTGTTTCGCAGTGTGGACCATCTTTTCGATTATCGGTGTCAAAATACAGCAGGATCTGGGACTTAACGAGACCCAGTTCGGTATCCTTGTTGCAACCCCGATACTGACCGGCTCCATCAGCCGCATCTTTCTCGGAATCTGGACAGAACAGTACGGCGGGCGTCTGGTCTTTACTCTGCAGATGCTGGCCACGGCGATCTGCACCTGGCTGCTGGCGAGTGTGACGACATTCGAGATTTTCCTGATTGCGGCGCTGGGCGTCGGCCTGGCCGGGGGTTCATTTATCGTCGGGCTGGCTTATACTTCCCAGTGGTTCGAGAAAGAACGACAGGGCACCGCGCTGGGTATCTTCGGGGCCGGTAATGTCGGTGCGGCGATTACAAATTTTGGCGCACCCTTTCTGGTGATTGCCTTCGGCTGGGAAGATACCGCCAGAATTTATGCAGTCATCCTGCTAATCATGGCTGTCAGCTTTTACCTTTTTGCCAAGGATGATCCCTCTCTGATAGCCCGGCGCCGGGACGGACGCAAACCGGTGTCAACGGCGATGCAGCTTGAGCCTCTGAAATATCTTCAGGTCTGGCGATTTGCCACTTATTACTTTTTTGTGTTCGGAGCCTTTGTTGCCCTGGCATCATGGCTGCCCCGCTATTATGTCGGCGCCTATGAACTGAATCTTGCAGCAGCCGGCATGCTCGCGGCCGCCTATTCATTACCGGGTTCAATATTCCGTGCACTTGGCGGCTGGCTGTCGGACAAGTGGGGTGCACGCTTCGTCATGTACCTGACATTTACTGTATCCCTGATTTGCCTGTTCATGCTTAGTTATCCTGAAACGAGATATACGGTTACAGGCATACAGGGTCCCATTGAATTTTCCTTCGGCGTGGGTCTGCCGTTATTCGCCTTTCTGACGATCGTGCTGGGGTTTGTCATGTCTCTCGGAAAGGCCGCCGTCTACAAGCATATCCCGGTCTATTATCCTCAGCATGTCGGATCAGTTGGGGGATTGGTCGGCATGATCGGTGGTCTGGGAGGCTTTGTGTTGCCTATTGTCTTCGGTGTCATGAATGACCTTACCGGCGTCTGGACCAGCTGTTTCATGCTGTTGTTTGTCATTGTATTAATTAGCAGTATCTGGATGCACCTGGCGATCAGGGCAATGGAGAAACGTAAATATCCACAACTTTCCCGTGAAAATGAGCTCAGCGATTTGCCGGATCGGCCGTATGTTATGCGAGATTCAGCCAAAACCGGCATGTATAAGCGGCAGCCGTCTCATGCGTACGGGAGTAAAGCGTAATGACTGACGTAACGGCATGTTGATTCAGCGTGAGGCAGT